>DATEKT010000129.1:0-8370 GCA_035277305.1 Steroidobacteraceae bacterium
AAGGCCGGTGCAACCGGCGACGGCAAGGCAGCAGCACAGACCGATGCGAAGGCCGACGACCAGGACGCCGCCGCTAAAGAGGCGCCTGCCAAAGGCAGCATCGCCGAGCAGGCCGCGGAGGCACTGAAGGTCGCCGCCGAAGGCGACAAGAGCGAGGCGGCCAAGGGCAGCGATGAAGACGCCGCCAAGGACGATACCGCGGCGCCGCCTTCCGCCAGCACTGCCAAGGGACCTTCGCCGCAGCGCTTCGTGCCGAGCGAGCAGGTCCGCGCCGACTTCGATGTTTCATTCCCGATCGACATCTGACCGACTCAAGAGCAGCCCATGGTTACCGCAACCGCACCGATTCCGCGTCGCACCTCGTACCCGAGCGAGTTCTTCGTCACGATGATGGCGCTCATCTTCACCGTGCTGGTCGTGCACGCGACCTATGTCGCATGGGTCCGGCCGAACGGCGACGCGCTGATTGCGGCTGAGCAGGCGCGCATGCGTGCCGATCCCAACTTCGTGCCGGAGCGCTCGTTCTTCCTCGTCATCAACGCTCCGGAGCAGGAAGCCGAGATCATCCACTTCATGTGGGCGATCCTGATCATGTCGTACAAGGCGCTGTTGGTGCGCCGCGAGCGCAAGCTCCTCGAGCGCGACCTGATCCACGTGCCCGAAGGCATCAAGGTGCTGCCAGAGGACGCCAAGGATTACGCGCGGCAGCTCGAGCAACTGCCGCAGGAAGAGAAGGGCATGCTGGTCGTGCGCGCTCTGCAGCGCACGCTCGATCGTTTCGCCTCCACCCGCAGCATCCGCGACTCGGCGGAAACTTCGAAGTCGGTGTGTGACTCCGAGGCCGACCGCATGGACTCCGGCCTGGCGATGATCCGCTACATCGCGTGGGCGATCCCGGCGATCGGCTTCATCGGCACGGTCCGTCACATCAGCGACGCGCTGCTGCAAGCCCACAAGGCCGTCTCGGGCGACATCATCAACGTGACGTCCAGCCTCGGCATCGCATTCCACGCCACGTTCGTGGCGCTGGCGCTGACGATCGTGCTGATGTTCTTCATGCATCAGTTGCAGCAGGCGCAGGAAGCCTTCGTGCACAACACCGATCACTGGATCGATCAGCATCTGATCCGGCACATGCAGGTGAGATAACTTGCTCGCACTGGAGCTCATTGATTCAGGTCTCCTGCTCGCCCGCAGCCGCGGCGAGGACGGCGAGGTGCTGAGCGAGGCGCCGGGATTCGCGGTGCTCGATGACGATCGGACGCGGACGGGGAGCGAAGCCGCGGAGCGCGTGCGCCTCAAGCCGCTGCTGGCGCATACCACTTTCTGGCGCGCGCTGAGCACCGAGCAGCTCACGCGACCCTCGCGTCTCGCGCGCACGACCGCCGACATTGCGTTCGCACAAGCTGAAGCGGTGCTCGGCCCGTACAAGGGCGAGAGCGTGCTGCTCGCGGTGCCGGCCGGCTACAGCCGCGAGCAACTCGGACTGTTGCTCGGAGTGATCAACGAGAGCGGCGTAGCGGTCGCGGGCCTGGTCGACGCGGCGCTCGCGGCGTGCAGTCTGGAGCCCGCTCCGGCGCGCTTGCTGCACCTGGACCTGGAGCTGCACCAGGCGATCCTCACGGTGCTGGAGTACTCCGGCGGCGAGCGCCCCGGCCTCAAACGCAGTCGCTACGAGATCGCCCTGCGCAATGGCGTGCTCGACATTCAGCAGACGCTGATGCAGTTCATCGCCGAGACCTTCATCCGCAAGACGCGCTTCGATCCGCTGCACGATGCGAACACGGAACAGCGGCTAGTGGATCAGCTGCCCGCGTGGCTCGGCCAGCTGCGCGAGCAGGAGCAGATCACCGTCAGCATGCAGTTCGGCGATCGACCGCTGGAGATCGAGATCGAGCGCGCGCAATTGATCGCTGCGGTCGAGCGGCACTATGTCGAGCTGTTGCGGCTCGTGCAGGGCGCGCGCGTTGCGGGCATGCAGATCGAGTTGCGCCTGTCGGCGCGTGTCGCCGCGTTTCCCGGGTTGTTCGAGCGGCTCGGCACGCTGCGCGATTGCGCGATTCGGGTGCTGCCGCACGGTGCGGCTGCAGTCGGCACGCTACGCAACGAAGTCACGATCGCTCGTCCGGACTCGCTCGCACTCGTGTATCACTTACCGATCGCGCGCGCGGCAGGCGGCGAAGCATCGGCCGCGCAACCGGACGCGACGCCTGCGCCGCTGCGGCCTACGCATCTGCTTTTCCAGAGCCGCGCGTGGCGGATCTCGGAACACCCGCTCGTCATCGGCTGGTCGGTCGACACCGGACGCTCGCTGGTGTTGCCAAGCGCGTCGCCCGGTCTGTCGCGATCTCATTGCACCGTCGTGCGGCGCAACGGCGCCGTCATGATCGAGGATCACAGTACTTACGGTTCATACGTAAACGAAGAACGCGTGGCCGGCCGTACCGCACTCACGGTGGGCGATCGTCTGCGCCTGGGCTCGCCCGGCGTGACGCTCGAGCTGATTCAACTGGTGAACGACGATGGCGCGCCGCAAGACTGAAATCTTCAGCATGTCGTTCCTCGATTGCATCACCTGTGCATTCGGGTCGGTGGTGCTCGTCTACACGCTGATCAACGCGCAGGGCGGTCTGCGCAAGATGAGCCAGTCGCAGACGCAGCGCGCCGAGGTCGCCAAGCTCGAAGAGCAGGTGCTCGAGGGCTACCAGCATCTCGTGCAGCTGCGCAATTCGATGATCGAAACCACCGACGAGCAGGTGAAAACCGAGGGCCTCGGCACGCGCGTGCTGAGCGAGACCGAGCGCCTGAAGGTGGAGATGGCGGACTCCGACAAGGAAACGCTCTCGCGTCGTGAGGCGATCGAGCGCCTGAAGGCGGATCTGAAGTCGCTCGAAGAAGGCGCCCGGCGACTCGAAGGCGCGAGCAAGGATCCGAGCGCGACCGGCACGCGCGTGCGCGGCTTCATCGGCACCGGCGATCGCCAGTACCTCACCGGTCTCAAGGTCGGCGGCGAGCACATCCTGGTGCTGGTCGACGTCTCCGCGAGCATGCTCGATGAGACAGTCGTGAACATTCTGCGCACGCGCAACATGTCGGAGACGCGCAAGCTGATGTCCGACAAGTGGCGGCGCACGCTGTCCACCGTCGACTGGATCGCCTCGCAGCTGCCGCTGGAATCGCAATTTCAACTGTACGCGTTCAACACCAGGACCTGGGCGCTGCAGCCGAACAGCGACGGCAAATGGCTGAAGACGAACGATCCCAACGCGCTGAGCGAGGGGTTGCAGGCGCTGCACAAGTTCGTGCCGAAGGACGGCACCAGCATGGAGAACGCGTTCGTCGCACTGAACGCGCTCAATCCGCGGCCCGACAACGTGATCATCATCACCGACGGTCTGCCGACGCAGGGCGCGAGCGCGCCGCTGATCCGCAAGACCATCGACGGCGACGCGCGGCTCAAGCTGTTCGAGCGCGCGTTCACCAAGTACCCGCGCAACGTGCCGTTCAACGTGATCCTGATGCCGATGGAAGGCGATCCGAATGCGCCGAGCGCGTTCTGGGTCGCGGCGCGCGCCACCGGCGGCTCGTTCCTGAGCCCTTCCAAGGACTGGCCGTAGGAGCCGCGCAGCCATGGCACGTCGTCTGAAACGCCGCGAAACCGAGATCTTCAGCATCTCGTTCCTCGACTGCATCACCTGCGGCCTCGGCTCGGTGGTGCTGCTGCTCGTGCTCAGCAACATGCGCTCGCCGACGATCGAGCAGTCCGAGGAGGACACGCAGCAGCAGCTGCTGAAATTGCAGGACGAGCTGATCGACATCCAGGGCCAGAGCGACATCCTGAATCGCGACCTGAAGGCGAAGCAGATCCAGCTGTCGGACGAGAAGAAGCGCATCGCGCGGCTGCAGGGCGACCTGAGCGACGTGCGCGGCAAGTACCACGCGTCCAAGCAGGAAGCGGACGTCGCGAATCAGCTCGAAGGCCGGCTGGCTTCCGCACAGCAGACGCTGACGGACGAGATGAAACGCCTGCTCGGCCAGGGCTTCCGCCGCAAGAAGGACGACGCGATCGGCGGCATCCCGGTGGACAGCGAATACATCATCTTCTGCATCGATACGTCGGGCAGCATGTTCAACTATGCGTGGCCGATGATGCTCAAGAAGGTGGAGGAAACCCTCAACGCCTATCCCAAGGTGAAGGGTTTCCAGGTGATGAACGACGAAGGCGTCTACATGTTCACCGGCTACAAGGGCAAGTGGATTCCCGACACCCCGAACCAGCGGCGCACGGTGATCGAGCGGCTGCGCACCTGGAACGCGTTCTCGAATTCCAGCCCGATCGAGGGCATCGTCGAGGCCATCCGTACCTATCACGACAAGGACAAAAAGATTAGTGTGTACGTGTTCGGTGACGAGTTCACGGGCTCTTCGATCGACTCGGTCGTGAAGGGCGTGGACATCATCAACCGCGCAGATGAAACCGGCGAGCGCCGTGTGCGTATTCATGCTATCGGCTTTCCGGTACGCCCCGACGCTCCGCAATACACCAGCATCCGGTTCGCGACCTTGATGCGCATACTGTGTCAACGCAACGGCGGCACGTTCGTCGGTCTCGACGAACCGGAACGCTCGCGCACGCGCTTCCAGATCGGCGCGCTGCAGAAGCCGGCGGACCCGGCGCAACCGAGGTCATCGCCCATATGAAAACCGCGGCCCGTCTTGGCAAGAAGCGCACGCCGCTCGTCTGGGGCCTCGCTGCGCTCGCACTGGTGGCGCTGGCGGGTTGCGGCCCGGTCAAGCTGATCGCGAACACCAACATTCCCACGCCGCTGGTCGTGAAGATGCCGATCGCGGTCGCGCTGTTCATCCCGAAGGAATTCTCCACCTACGTGCACAACGAGGAGCGCTGGAGCACCGACTGGCACGTCGAGCTCGGCGCGGCGCAGTCCGAAGGCATTTCGCGGCTGATGAGCGCGATGTTCGAGCGCGTGGTGTCGGTCGACAGCGTGAGCGCCGGCCAATCGCACGCGGACGGCGGCGTGCGCGCGATCCTCGAACCGAGCGTCGAAGAGTTCGCGTTCGTCACGCCACGCGACGCCGGCTCGCCGTTCTTCGCGGTCAGTATCAAGTACCGCGTCAACATCTATCTGCCGAACGGCAAGCTCGCGGACTCGTGGGGCTTTACCGGCTACGGCACCGCGCCGGCGCAAGGGTTGTCGAGCGCGCCGCCGTTGCAGACTGCAACTGCACTGGCCATGCGCGATGCCGGCGCGAAGCTCGCCGTGGAATTCCGCGAGCAGGCAACGGTGCGCGGACTTCTGCCGGATAGCGCCACGGCCGATTCGCTGGCTCAGCCGGGTGAGCAGGCTGCGGGAAGCTCGGCCAATGCTGCGGGGTCGTCCAATCCGGCTGCGCCAGCGGTTGCGGTGGACACGCAGCAGCCCATTCCTGTCACTCCCGCGGCGAAAGAAGAACCTGCGAAGGAAGAAGCTACGACGCAGGAGCCTCCCCAAGAGGAGCCGCCTGCCGCGGCAGCGCCCAAGGATCCGCCCGAGGTCTGACGAATCAGCGGCCGCCGTCCACGCTTTCCTTGCGTGTACGGAAGACTTCGCGGTTCGTCATGCCGGGCGTTGCGACGGGCTCACCGTTGACGAACTTTGGGCGGAAGCGGGCAGCGCGAATGGCCGCCAGCGTATCCGCGGACTGACGCTGCGTGCCGTTGGCGTCGGTGATCCTGGCGTCGGTCACGTCCCCCGAGTCCGTGACGTTGAATTGCACTTCGACGAATGTCTCGTCCACCTGTTCGGCGGGCAGCGTGAGATTGCGCGTCGCCTGCGAAGGTGTCGGGTAATAAATGCGCACCGGGAAGCTGAGCGGCTCAGGCGCCGTCGCGGGTTCCGCCGCCGCCGTCGTCAGCGTTGCGCTCAAAGCTGCTGCGCGACCGTAGTAGGGCATCGCCTTCTCGGGCATGTGCTTGATCTGGTACCAGTCGCCAGTCTGGAGCAGCGTGTCCAGCAGCGTGTCCCGCGCCGACGGCGGCTGCGCTTCGAGAATCTTCACTGCGCGCTCCAGCGCCTTTTCGCCTTCGCTGCCGAGGTACCTCGGATTGAGCTCCTTGTACTGATTGCTGGTGCCGTCGGCAGAGGTCGGCTGGCGTTCGAGCGTCTGCGTTCTCAATCCGAGCGTCGAGAAATACAGCTCCTGCGTGTAGGTGCTCGCCAGGCCGCGCAACGGCTCGAGCAGTCCCGGGTCGTTCGGGCCGAGCTTCTTGTCGACGACGTCGACGGCCTGCCGGTAGATCATGCGCGACGTGAAGAAGTCGCCGAGATCTGCGTACCAGCCCGCCGCGAAGCACAGGATGGGCACCTGCCGCGGGTCGCGCTTGCCGTAGACGCGGTCCCCCAGCTGCACCAGGTAGGCCACGTGCCGCTCCGCGTCGGCCGGGCGGCCGACCTTCACCAGGCTCTCGGCGAGCTGTCGCAGCACCTTCTGCTGGGCCATGTCATACAGGCCATAGCTGCGACGATCGATCAGCAGCGCGCGCTCGAGCGGCGGGATCGCGTCCTTGTGTTTCTCGCTCGCCGCGAGCGTATAGCCGAGGCCGCGCAATGGATCGAGCAATTTGGGGCTCGCGGCGCCGGCGCGCGCTTCGGCAATCTGCAGCGCCTCCTTGAAGGCAGTCTCGGCGTCGTTGTAATTCCGGGCGCCGAACTGGGCGTTGCCGAGCAACGTGAGTGCCTCGGAGAGCGCAAATGGTTGCTGCGTGGCTCGCTCGCGTGCCGCGGTCACCAGCTGCTGGGCGGCCTCGACGGCGGCGCTCCAGTCCTTGCGGTCGACCTGCGCCCAGTATTCCTGCTGCGATTCCGGTCGGTGCGGGGTCTCCGCGGCCTGCGCGGCAGAGGCAGCGACAACGAGGGTCGCGACGACGACACAAATCGGACGAAGCATGAGCGTGGGATGGAGAGCTGATCTGCGCACAGGCTACGGTTTGCCGCGGCCCCGCACAAGCCGCTTTCGGCAGCGGACATCCCGCCGCGATCGGTCGGCAAAAAGCGGGCCCGCAATTGCGCGCGGGAACCTGCCGCAGACGATGCAACGGAATGTTGCCGCAGCGGGCCTGCACTGCCCGCCGCAAGTTGACTAGTCATCAGACGGGAACTCAGAACGGCGCGGGAGCTGCCTTCGGCACGTAGATGGAATTCTTCACCGTCGCGAACACCCGCCGCACCATCGGCTCGAACTCCTCCAGCGGCATGCTGACGAAGCGCGGGTCGAACGCCGGACCGTCGTACAGCCGGCAGAACTCTTCGGTCGCGGCGTAGAACGGATGCTCGCGAAACTCATCGCGCATGTTGCGGTCGAGTCCGAGGTGGTGGAAGAAGTAGTAGCCCTGGAAGATCGCGTGCTTCTCGACCATCCAGTGGTTCTGCTCGGAGACGAACGGCTTCAGGATGGCGGCCGCGATGTCGGCGTGGTTGCGCGGCCCGAGGATGTCGCCCATGTCGTGCAGCAGGGCGCAGACGACGTACTCCTCGTCGCGGCCGTCGCGATGGGCGCGTGTCGCTGTCTGCAGGCAGTGATCGAGCCGGTCGATGGCGAAGCCGCCGCAGTCCCCTTGCAGCATCCTGAGGTGCGTGAGCACGCGGTCGGGCAGCTCCAGGACGAACGGCTTCATCGCCTGGGTGATGCAGTCCCAGTCGGCCTTCGTCCCTTCGCACATCGTGTGAAAACGTGCCCGCGGCATGTCGCCATCGGCCATGGCAGCTCTCCGAAAACAGCGCTGAAACAAGCAAAGTCAGCACCGGCAAAGTAAGAGTGGCCCGCGCCGCCTGTCAATGCGGGCGCCCTCCGGCCCGCTATGCGGGAACCTTCGGGCCTGTTGGGGGCGTTACTGCGAATCAGCGGTACGGGCTAAGCGACACCATGATCGACGACCCGCTCTGGTACAAAGACGCCATCATCTACCAGATGCACGTCAAGGCGTTCCACGACGCCAACGGCGACGGCATCGGCGATTTCGCCGGCCTGGCGCAACGCCTCGACTACATCCAGGAGCTCGGCGTGAACACGCTGTGGCTGCTGCCGTTCTATCCGTCGCCGCTGCGCGACGACGGTTACGACATCGCCGATTACACCAACGTCCATCCCGACTACGGCACGCTGGACGACTTCCGCGAGTTCGTGGCCGAGGCGCATCGCCGCGGGCTGAAGGTCATCACCGAGCTCGTCATCAACCACACATCGGAGCAGCATCCGTGGTTCCAGCGCGCCCGGCGCGCGCCGCCCGGCTCGCCGGAGCGCGAGTTCTACGTATGGAGCGACGACGACAAGAAGCTCGCCGGCACCCGCATCATCTTCACCGATACCGAGACC
>DATEKT010000130.1:0-4698 GCA_035277305.1 Steroidobacteraceae bacterium
CGAACGCGAAACGCGGGATCTTCGTCAACACGTAGTCGATCGTCGGCTCGAACGAGGCCGGAGTCGCCCCGGTGATGTCGTTCATGATCTCGTCGAGCGTGTAACCGACCGCGAGCTTGGCGGCGACCTTGGCGATCGGGAAACCGGTCGCCTTGGACGCAAGCGCGGAGGAACGCGACACACGTGGGTTCATCTCGATGATGACGAGGCGGCCGTCGGCGGGATTGACCGCGAACTGCACGTTTGATCCGCCGGTCTCCACCCCGATCTCGCGCAGCACCTTGATCGAGGCGTTGCGCATGATCTGATATTCCTTGTCGGTCAGTGTCAGCGCCGGCGCCACCGTGATCGAGTCGCCGGTGTGCACGCCCATCGGATCGAGGTTCTCGATCGAGCAGATGATGATGCAGTTGTCGTTGCGGTCGCGCACGACCTCCATCTCGTACTCTTTCCAGCCGAGCACCGACTCTTCGAGCAGCACTTCGGACGTCGGCGACGCATCGAGCCCGCGCTCGACGATCTCCTCGAACTCTTCGCGGTTGTAGGCGATGCCGCCGCCGGAGCCGCCGAGCGTGAACGACGGACGGATCACGGTCGGGAAGCCGATCTCGGCCTGCACCGCCAGCGCTTCTTCCATGCTGTGCGCGATGCGCGAGCGCGGCGACTCGAGGCCGATCTCGCGCATGGCGTTGCGAAAACGTTCGCGGTCCTCCGCCATGTCGATCGCTTCGCGCGATGCCGCGATCAACTCGACGCCGTACTTCTCGAGCACGCCTTCGCGCACCAGGTCGAGCGCGCAGTTGAGCGCCGTCTGACCGCCCATCGTCGGCAGCAAAGCGTTCGGACGCTCCTTCTCGATGATGCGTTCGACGGTGCGCCAGTTGACCGGCTCGATGTAGATCGCATCGGCGGTCTCGGGATCCGTCATGATCGTCGCCGGATTCGAGTTCACGAGGATGACGCGGTAGCCCTCCTCCTTGAGCGCCTTGCACGCCTGTGCGCCCGAGTAGTCGAACTCGCACGCCTGGCCGATGACGATCGGGCCGGCGCCGATGATCAGCACGCTCTGGATGTCGGTTCTCTTAGGCATCCGCTCTCAACCTTCCGCTACTTTCTTGCCCGCTTCACGCGCTGCGCTCTGCGCATTCAGCCGGTCGTGGATCAGCGCGATGAAGCGGCCGAACGACGCGCGCACCTCGTGCGGGCCGGGACTCGCCTCGGGATGTCCCTGGAAGCTGAAGGCCGGCCGGTCGGTGCGCTCGATGCCCTGCAGCGAGCCGTCGAACAGCGACTTGTGCGTCACTTTCACGTTGGGGCCCAGCGTGGTCTCGTCGACCGCGAAGCCGTGGTTCTGCGAGGAGATCAGCACGCGCCCGCTCGCGATGTCGAGCACCGGGTGATTCGCGCCGTGGTGACCGAACTTCATCTTCACGGTCTTCGCATCGCTCGCGAGGCCGAGCAACTGGTGACCGAGGCAGATGCCGAAGATCGGCAGGTCGGTTTCGAGCAGTTTCCTGATCGCTTCGATCGCGTACGTGCAGGGTTCCGGATCGCCCGGACCGTTCGAGAGGAACACTCCTTCCGGATTGAGCGCGAGCACCTGCTCTGCCGGCGTCTGCGCGGGTACGACGGTGACGCGGCAACCATGGTCGGCGAGACAGCGCAGGATGTTGCGCTTGATGCCGAAGTCGTAGGCGACGACGTGCAGGCGCTGTCCCGGGCGCGCCTTCGGGCCCGTCTCGATCTGCCAGTTCGTGCCCTCGTTCCACTGGTACACGCGCTTGGTCGACACGACCTTCGCCAGGTCCATGCCCTTCAGGCCTGGGAATTTGCGCGCCGCGTGCACCGCCGCGGTCGCGGCCGCTTTCTCGCCCGTCATGATGCAGCCCGCGAGCGCGCCCTTCTCGCGCAGGAGGCGCGTCAGCCGGCGCGTGTCGATGTCGGCGATCGCGACCACCTTGCCCCGGTTCAGGAAGGACTCCAGCGATTCGGCGGCGCGCCAGTTCGAGTACACGGCGGGCAGGTCGCGAATGATCAGGCCGGCGGCGTACACCGCGCCGGCCTCGAGATCCTCGGGATTGGTGCCCGTGTTGCCGATGTGCGGGTACGTCAGCGTGACGATCTGCCGGCAGTACGACGGGTCGGTGAGAATTTCCTGATAGCCGGTCATGGCGGTGTTGAACACCACCTCGCCGGTCGTATTGCCCTTGGCACCGATGGAACGGCCGTGAAACACGGTGCCGTCTTCGAGTGCAAGTACAGCAGGTGTCATCACATCAGGGCTCCCGTCGTCAGTCGTTTCAGACACGCATGCTGACGGCGAGATTGGCTTTCAGGCCGATCCCGCAGACAAAAATTTCGCCGCGTGCTGAGGGACGGGAGTCTACAGATCGAACGCATCGAAGACCAGTCATTCGGGGCGTTGCCCGATTACACAAGTCCCAGTACGTCCTGCATGGAGTAGAGGCCGGGCGGGCGGCCGACGAGCCAGCGCGCGGCCTGCACGGCGCCGCGGGCAAACGCCAGCCGGTCGCTCGCGCGATGTGTCAGCTCGATGCGCTCGCCGGCCCCGGCGAAAGTCACCGTGTGGTCCCCGACGACGTCGCCCCCGCGAAACACGGAAAATCCGATCGCGCCGCGCCGGCGCGACTCGGTCGCCTCGTGCCGCGCGTACTCCGCCGAGTCGCTCAGCTTCACGCCGCGCGCTTCGGCGGCCGCCGCGCCGAGTGCGAGCGCCGTGCCCGAAGGCGCGTCCTTCTTGCCGCGGTGGTGGGCTTCGAAGACTTCGATGTCGTAGCTCGCGTCGAGCTTTCCTGCAGTCAACTCAACGAGCTTCAGCAACAGGTTCACGCCGAGACTCATGTTCGGCGCCATGACGATCGCGATCTGGCTCGCGGCAGCGGCGATCTGCGCCCGCTGCGCCTCGTCGTGCCCCGTGGTGCCGATCACGAGCGGGCGCTTCGCGGCCAGGCAGGCGGCGAGATTGACGGGAGTTGCGCTCGGCAGGGTGAAATCGATGGCTACTTCCGCCGCGTTGATCGCAGCGCGGGGATCGCCCGTGATGGTGACGTGCCGCGGCGCACCGCCGACGACGGCGGCAACGTCCTGCCCCAGCCAGCGGCTGCCGGCCGACGCACTGGCGCCCTTGATGACGGCTCCGGGGGATTCGTCGACGGCGGCGATCAGCGCGCGGCCCATGCGCCCCGAGACGCCCAAGATCGCGACTTGCAGCTCGCGCACCTTCATGGCGCTCAGCTGCGGATCGTCTCGAAGAAGCGCTTCACGCCGTCGAGCCAGGAATGCTGGCGCGGGCTGTGATTGCGCGTACTCGAGCTCATCGACTCGTCCAGCTTGCGCAGCAGCCCCTTCTGTTCCTCGGTGAGATTCACGGGGGTCTCGACGACGACGCGGCAGAACAGGTCGCCCGTCGCGCCGCCGCGCACCGGCTTCACGCCCTTCTCGCGCAGACGGAACACGCGCCCTGACTGCGTCTCGGTGGGCACCTTAAGGTCGACGTTGCCGCCGAGCGTCGGTACTTCGACCGTTCCGCCGAGCGTCGCGGTGACGAAGCTCACGGGCACCTCGCACGACAGGTGGCTGCCGTCGCGCTCGAAGATCGGATGCTCGCGCACGCGGATCTCGACGTAGAGATCGCCCGGCGGGCCGCCGTTGCGACCAGCCTCGCCCTCGCCCGCGAGCCGGATCCGGTCGCCGTTGTCGACGCCTGCCGGCACTTTCACTGCGAGACTCTTCTTCTTGCGGCTGCGTCCCTGGCCGAGGCAGCTGTCGCAGGGCTCGGTGATCACCTGGCCGCGGCCCTTGCAGCGGGGACAGGTCTGCTGGACCGCGAAGATGCCCTGCTGCATGCGGACCTGGCCGGAGCCGTGACAGGTATCGCACGTCACGACCTTCGACTTCGGCGCGGCACCGCTGCCTTTGCACGGTTCGCATTCGCCGAGTGTGGTGAATTCGACCTCCGACTCGTGCCCGAACACGGCCTGCTCCAGATCGAGCTCCAGGTCGTAGCGCAGGTCGGCCCCGCGGAACACCTGGCGCCCGCCGCGGCGGCCGCCACCGAAAATGTCCCCGAAGACGTCGCCGAAGATGTCGCTGAACGCGTCGGCTGCGCTGAAGCCGCCACCACCGCGCGCCGCAAGACCCTCATGACCGTGCTGATCGTAGATCGCGCGCTTCTGCGCGTCGCACAGCACTTCGTAGGCCTCCTTGGCCTCCTTGAACTTGTCTTCCGCCTCGTGATCGTTCGGGTTGCGATCGGGGTGATATTTCATCGCCAGGCGGCGATAGGCTTTCTTGATCTCGACTTCCGTCGCTGTGCGTGCGACGTCGAGCACCTTGTAGTAATCCCGCTTGGCCATTTGTTTTCTATGTAGGTCGGGCTTCAGCCCGACTGTGGTCCAGATAGAACCGGACCCACGGGAGATCGATCTCCAGTGGGTCCGTCAGAACCAAGCTTAGCCGTTCTTTCTGTCCTTGACCTCTTCGAACTCCGCATCGAGCACGTCGTCCTTGCCGCCGGCAGCACCGCCGCCCGCAGCACTACCGCCGCCCGGCGCGCCGCTCGCACCGCCGCCTTCGCCGCCCGCCGGCCCCGACTGCGCGTAAGCCTGCTGCGCGATCGCCGCGGAAGCCTGCGCCAGCGCGTTCGCCTTGGTCTCGATGACGCTCTTGTCGTCATCG
>DATEKT010000131.1:0-4342 GCA_035277305.1 Steroidobacteraceae bacterium
CGTATTCTCGTCATCGATGGCGAGCCTGCACCCTACGCACTGGCGCGCATCCCGACGGAAACCGACCACCGCGGCAATCTGGCAGCAGGAGCGCGCGGCCAGGGCCGCGAGCTCAACGAACGCGACCGCTGGCTGGTGAGCGAAATCGGCCCGACGTTGCGGCAACGCGGGATGTTGTTCGTCGGCCTCGACGTGATCGGCGGTTACGTCACCGAGATCAACGTCACCAGCCCGACGGGCGTGCGCGAGCTGGACAAGCAGTTCGGCACCGACATCGCCGGCCTGCTCATGGATGCGATTCAGAAGAGACTATGAACAGCGCTGGCAACAGCCTTGGCTCCGAAGCCGCTCCGCTGCCGCTCGAAGTGCGGGAGGGGTCGGCGCCTGTCAAAGATCGGATGACGACGACGCTGTTCCTGGCGGCGCTGTTCCACGGCATCGTCATTCTCGGCGTCACGTTCGCGGTGCCGATGCTCGATACGAAGCCGACGCAGACGCTGGACGTGCTGCTCCTCACGGGCGATGACACGCGCGCCGCCGATAACGTCGGCGCGCAGTACCTCGCGCAGCGCAATCAGCAAGGCAGCGGCACCACGGATGACCAGGTGCGCCCGGCGAATCCCGCGTCGTCGGCGATCCCCGCGCAACAGGCCGGCATTCCGGACGGCAACGGCAGCGAGTACCGCGAAGCCGTCTCGGGCAAGCAGTCCGCCGAGATCCTCAGCAGCCGCAGCGAGAAGAGCGAAGTCGAATACCGCAGCGGCGAGGACCGGCCGGCGCAGCAAGCCGAAGCGCCGCTGGCGCTCGCGCCGACCACGCCGCGTCCGATCGCGACCAACGCCACCGACGATACGCTGCGCCTGCGCGGCAAGCGCAGTGACGGCACGTTCGAAGTCGTACCCAACACGCGTGAGTCGAAGCTGGCGCCCTACATCGATGCCTGGCGGCGCAAAGTCGAGCGCCTGGGCACGCTCAACTTTCCGCAGATCGCGCGCAACGGCGCCGGCAATCCGATCCTGGAGGTTTCGATCCGCCGCGACGGCAGCCTCGGCGACGTGATCGTCAAGCGCTCGAGCGGCCGCAAGGACATCGATCAGGCGGCGCTGTCGATCCTGCGCCTGGCCTCGCCCTTCGACCCGTTCCCGCAGGAATTACGCAAGCAATACACGGAGCTGCGCTTTGCGTACGAGTGGCAATTTCTTGGCGGGCAGTGACACCTGCGTCACTACCCGCAGCCCCTGCACCGCTGTAACCTTCAGTCCATGTCCGGCGATTTCCTGAACCAGTTCCTGATCGCGATGCCGGCGATGACCGACAGCAACTTCGCCCAGACGGTCACGTTCATCTGGGAACATAACGCGGAAGGCGCGCTCGGCATCATCATCAACCGGCCGTTGCAGATGCGGCTCGTCGACGTGTTCGAGCAGCTCAAGATGCCGACCGCCGCGGGCGTGAGCGGTCACCAGCCGGTGCTGCAAGGCGGGCCCGTGCAGACCGATCGCGGCTTCGTCGTGCATCAGGCGGGACCCAGCTGGGAGCACACGCGCGAGGTGTCCTCTCGCATCCACGTCACGACTTCACCCGACATCCTCGATGCAATGGCGCGCGGCGGCGGCCCGGAGACTGCGCTGGTCGCGCTGGGCTACGCAGGCTGGAGCGCCGGGCAGCTCGAGAACGAGATCGCACAGAACGCGTGGCTGACCGTGCCGTGCGACGAGCGGATTCTCTTCGAGACGCCCTACGAGCAACGCTGGCGCGCGGCCGGACGACTGCTCGGCATCGACCTCGCCACCATCAGCCCACACGTCGGACACGCCTGATGGCGGGCACACCCGCATCGTCCGCCCCGCAACTGATCCTCGCTTTCGATTTCGGAACCCGCCGCATGGGTCTCGCCGCCGGCGACACGCTGACGCGCACGGCCCGCGGACTCGCGACGCTCGATTGCGGCCGCGGCACGCCGTGGCCGGCGATCGACAAGGTCTTCGAGGACCTGCAACCGGCGCAGCTCATCGTCGGCCTGCCCCTCAACATGGACGGCACGCCGACAGCGCTGACCGAAGCGGCCCGCGCATTCGCCGCCGAGCTCGAGGCACGCTATGACAAGCCTGTCGCGCTGGTGGACGAGCGGCTGAGCTCCCGCGAGGCCGAGGCGCAGCTGCGCGATGCGCGAGCGGCCGGTCTCAAGCGAGGCCGCACCACGCACGCCGACGTCGACATGATCGCGGCGCGGATTCTGCTGGAACGCTGGTTCGCGGGAGAGGCAGAAGCTTCTACAATGCGCGCCCATGACTCGTGACCCCAGCCCTCCGAGCTCGCCTCCCGGATCAATAGCTCAGCGCGACGCCGACGGGCGCCTGCGACACCTCATCACGCTGGAAGGCCTGAGCGCAGCCGAGCTGACCGAGCTGCTCGACCTGGCGCAGTTCTACGTGCGCCAGCCGGGCGATCTGCCGGCGCGCGACCAGAGCCTGTCCGGACACACGATCGCCAACCTGTTCTTCGAGCCGAGCACGCGCACGCGCGTGTCGTTCGAGCTCGCCGCGCTGCGGCTCGGCGCCGACGTCGTGAACCTGGACATGCAGACGTCCTCGCGCGTCAAGGGCGAGACGGTACTCGACACGATCTACACGCTGCAGGCGATGCACGCCGACATTCTGGTCATGCGCGATGCCGAGCCCGGCCTCCCCGCATACGTGGCGCAGTACGTCGCTCCGCACGTCTGCATCCTCAACGCTGGCGAGGCGCACCTGTCGCATCCGACACAGGGGCTGCTCGACGCGCTGACGGTGCGCCAGGTGAAGGGCGACTTCTCGAAGCTGCGGGTCCTGATCGCCGGCGACATCAGCCATTCGCGCGTCGCACGCTCGGCCTGGCAGGCGTTCACGACGCTTGGCGTCGCGGAGCTGCGCATCGCGGCGCCCGATGACCTGATGCCCGCCACGGGCGAGTTCGCCGGCGCGACCCGCTTCAACGACATCGACCGCGCGATCGCCGGCGTCGACGTCGTGATGACGCTGCGCATCCAGCGCGAACGCATGCGCGGCACGCAGATCCCCGACGACGCCTCGTATCACCGCGTGTTCGGCATCACCGCCGAGCGCATGAAGAAGGCGCGGCCCGGCGCGATCGCGATGCATCCCGGCCCGATGAACCGCGACGTCGAGATCGCCAGCGAAGTGGCCGATGGGCCGCAGTCGGTGATCCAGCGGCAGGTCGCGAACGGCGTCGCCGTGCGCATGGCGGTGCTCGCGACGATCGTTCGCAACGTGCAGGCGCGGCGGCAATTCCAATGAATGCCCAGCTACGACCCCACCGCGGCACGATCTTCGAAGAGCGCGCCGAAGTTCTCGCGCACGAGCGCTTTGCCGGCGATCAGTTCATCCTGACCCTGAAGGCGCCGAAGTGCGCGCAGGCGGCCACGCCGGGCTCGTTCGTGCATCTGAGCTGCGACGACAAGGTGCCGATGCGCCGGCCGCTGTCGATCATGCGCGCGCATCGCGACCGCGGCACGATCGAAGTCCTGTACAAGATCGTCGGCCCCGGGCTGGCCGCTCTCGGCGCGCGCCGCGTCGGCGAATCGATCAACGCACTGGGCCCGATCGGCAACGGCTTCGTTGCGCATCGCGAGCGTCCGCGCACGCTGCTCGTCGGCGGCGGCGTCGGCATTCCACCGATGGTGTTCCTCGCCGAGCGGCTGCGCGAAGACTCTGCCGGCGGCTGGAAGCCGCTGGTGCTGATGGGCTCGGAGATTCCGTTTCCGTTTCGCGCGCGGCCGTCGACGATCCTCGTGCCGGGCATGCCGGAAGGGGTCATCGCCTGCATGCCGCTGCTCGACGAATGGGGCATCCCGAGCCGGCTGACGAGCCTCGCGGGCTATGCGGGCTGCCACGAGGGTTACGTGACGGATCTCGCCGCCGCGTGGCTCGGCTCGCTGGATCGCGCAGCGCTCGCCGAAGTCGAGATGTTCGCGTGCGGGCCGACGCCGATGCTTAAAGCAGCCGCCGCCGTCGCGCGTCGCTTCGGCCTTGCGTGTCAGGTGTCGCTGGAGGAATTCATGGCGTGCGCCGTGGGCGGCTGTGCGGGCTGCGCCGTGCGCGTGACGACGCCGAGCGGACCGGCGATGAAGCGCGTGTGCGTGGACGGACCGGTGTTCGACGCGAAAACTGTGTTTCCGGAGTCAGGCTAAAGCCTGACTCTCAGCCGAAGTTGATCTTCGCTTCGAGGTTCGTCCGCGAGTCCGCGTAGGCCAGCGCATCCTCCATCGTGATGCGCCCGGCGCGATACAGCTCGTACAGCGCCGTGTCGAAGTGCTGCATGCCCTTCTCGCTCGACGTACGCA
>DATEKT010000132.1:0-30898 GCA_035277305.1 Steroidobacteraceae bacterium
GTGGGCGGATGAGCCAAGAAACGATAAAAGGAAGGGTCGCGAGCCGCGGCGGACTATACACGAGTCCCGGCCACTTGGCATCCTAAGGCCCCCCGGGAGGCACTTAAATGAAGCAGCGCGTGTGGAGCCGTCGAGAGTTCGTGGGCATGACGGCGCTGGGACTCGTCGCCGCGACAGCTCTGCCTCGCCGCCTGAGCGCAGCGGCAGCCGAGGCAAGCGAGAGCGATCTGCTCGTCCGCAACGCCAACGTTTACACGGTGGATCCGCGGCTCCCGCATGCCGAGGCATTCGCAGTCCGCGGCAGCCGCTTCCTCGCGGTGGGGACGAACTCGGAGATCGCTGCGCTGGCGGGCAAAGGCGCGCAGGTCTTCGACGCCCAGGGCATGACGATCGTGCCGGGATTCATCGACTGTCACGTGCACCCCGTCGGCGAAGTGCTGTTGTACGAGATTTCCGTCGGCAATCCGTTCGACGTGGAGTTCGTGACGATCCAGAGCATCCTCGACAAGCTCAGCGCCAAGGCGCGGCAGACGCCCGCGGGTTTCTGGATCGAAGGCTTCTTCTACGACGACACGAAGGTCAAGGACAAACGGCCGCTGAACATCCACGACCTGGACAAGGTGTCGAAGGACCATCCCGTTTCGGTGCAGCATCGCGGCGGGCACACCACCTTCTACAACAGCAAAGCGTTCGAGCTTGCGGGCATCACGCGCGACACACCCGATCCTCCGGGCGGCACGTTCGATCGCGACGCGAGCGGCAACCTGAATGGACGCGTGACCGACAACGCGCTCGCCGTGTTCGAGAAAGTCGGACAGCGTCCGCAGTTCTCGGCGCAGGAAGAACGGCAACGACGCCTGGCCGGCGCCGCCCACATGTCGAAGCAGTTCGTCCGTTATGGACTGACGAGCGTGCATCACGAAGGCGGCGATCTTGGAACGATCGAAGCGATCCGCGACAGCGGCGAGCTGCTGCATCGGGTGAACTTTCAGCTCGACGACACCGATCTGGACCGGATGATCACGGCGGGCATTCGCACCGGCTTCGGCGATGAGTGGGTGCGCATCGGCGCGACGCAGGAGCACACGGTCGACGGCTCGTTCTCCGAACGCACGATGTCGATCGGCTCGGGCTACCCATCGCGGCCCGGATACAAGGGCAACGTCACGACCACGCAGGACGCGCTCGATGCGTGGGTCGAGCGAGTGCATCGCGCGCACATTCAGATCAACTGTCACGCGAATGGTGACACTGCCATCGGGATGATGATGAAAGCGGTGGCGCGCGCTCAGCAGCTGTTCCCGCTGCAAGACACGCGGCCGAAGATCACGCACTGCACGCTCATCAACGACGACCTGCTGCAAAAGATCAAGGCAGTCGGCGCAGTGCCGATGCCGTTCACGAGCTACGCGTACTACAACGCCGACAAGTTCCACTTCTATGGACAGGAGCTGATGAGCCGGGCCATGGCGTTTCGCTCGTTCATCGATACGGGGATCACCGCGGCTGCAGGATCGGATTTCTATCCGGGGCCGTTCGCTCCGCTGATGGGAATGCAGGGCATGGTGACGCGCACCGGCTGGAACGGCGAGAAGTGGGGCGTGAATCAGCGCATCACGATCGATGAAGCGCTCAGGATCATGACCTTGAACGGCGCGTATGCGTCGCACGAGGAAGCGATCAAGGGTTCGATCACGCCGGGCAAGCTCGCGGATTTCGTCGTGCTCTCGGGAGATCCGCACACCGTCGCGCCGGACACGATCAAGGACATCAAGATCGTGCGCACCGTCGCCGGCGGCACGACGGCGTACCAGGCGTGAGCTCACCGATCCGCTCGGCGCTGACGTCGTGGACGGCGCTCGTCCCCGTGATCGCTCTCGTCGTGCTGGCGTTGGCGTGGGGCCGGGGGATCGCGGGCGTGTTCGTGATCCTCGTGACCGCGCTGCTCGCCGGAGCGGTGCTCGCCGCAGTTCATCACGCGGAAGTCGTGGCGCATCGCGTCGGCGAGCCTTATGGCTCGCTCGTGCTGGCGGTTGCAGTCACCGTGATCGAAGTTGCGTTGATCGTTACGCTGATGATCGGCGGCAGCGGCGAGACGGAGACACTCGCGCGGGACACGGTGTTTGCCGCGGTCATGATCACGTGCAATGGAATCGTCGGCCTGTCGATCCTGGTCGGTGCGTTCCACCGCTCGGTCGTCTCCTTCAACGCCGAAGGTTCGGGCGCAGCACTTGCAACCGTCACGACGCTCGCGACGCTCGGCCTCGTCGTGCCCAACTTCACGACCAGTTCTCCCGGTCCGCAGTTCTCACCGCCGCAGCTCGCATTCGCCGCGGTGACGGCGCTCGCGCTGTATGGACTGTTCGTAGCGCTGCAAGCCGGGCGCCACCGCGACTACTTCCTGCCCGTAACTTCCACGGGTGCGGTTGTCGACGACGACAGCCATGCCGCGCCGCCGCCCGCTCGAACGGCATTGTTGAGCTTGGTCCTGCTATTGGTTGCGCTCGTGGCGGTCGTGGGCAATGCGAAGCTGGTGTCGCCGACGATCGAAAAGGCCGTGACCGCGGCGAATCTGCCGCTATCGGTCGTCGGCGTGATCATTGCGTTGCTCGTCCTCCTGCCGGAGACGCTCGCGGCCGTACGCGCTGCGCGCCGTCATCGACTGCAAATCAGCCTCAACCTGGCTTTCGGCTCGGCCATGGCCAGCATCGGACTGACGATTCCGGTGATCGCCATTGCTTCGATCTGGTTGCCCGTGCCCCTGCATCTCGGCCTCGAGCCGATGCACATCGTGCTGCTGGCGCTGACGTGCTTCGTCACTGTCCTCACGGTCGTCCCCGGCCGGGCAACATTGCTGCAAGCGGGCGTACACCTCGCGCTGCTCAGCGCCTATCTGTTCCTGTCGTTCAGTCCATAGTGTCTAATGCCGGCATGCCAACCCTATCCATCTCTGCCGTCCTCGCCGGACGTGCGCCCCTCGACGAAGTAGCCACGATCCACGGCTGGGTCCGGACCCGCCGCGACTCCAAGGCGGGCTTCTCCTTCCTCGCGATCTCGGACGGCTCGTGCTTCGACGCGATCCAGATCGTGGCGCCCAACTCGCTGCCCAACTACACCAGCGAGATCCTGCAGATCACGACAGGCTGCGCGGTGGAGTGCACGGGCAAGCTGGTGCGCTCGCAAGGCAAAGGCCAGGCGATCGAGATGCAGGCCGAGAGCGTGCGGGTGCTGGGCTGGGTCGAGAATCCGGACAGCTATCCGGTCTCCGCGAAGCACCACACGTTCGAGTACCTGCGTGAAGTGGCGCATCTGCGGCCGCGCACCAACACTTTCGGCGCGGTGACACGCGTGCGCCACGCACTCGCGATGGCGACGCACCAGTTCTTTCACGAGAACGGGTTCTACTGGATTCACACGCCGATCGTCACCGCCAGCGACGCCGAAGGCGCCGGCGCGATGTTCCGGGTTTCGACGCTCGATCTCGCGAACCTGCCGAAGACACCCGCCGGGCAGATCAACTTCGCGGAGGATTTCTTCGGCCGCGCCACGTTCCTGACCGTCTCGGGCCAGCTGAACGTCGAGGCGTATTGCCTCGCCATGTCGAAGGTGTACACGTTCGGCCCGACCTTCCGCGCCGAGCAGTCATTCACGCCGCGTCACCTGGCCGAGTTCTGGATGATCGAGCCGGAGATCGCTTTCGCCGATCTCGCCGCCAACGCCGACCTCGCCGAAGCGCTGCTCAAGCACATCTTCCGCGCCGTGCTGAAGGAGCGTCCGGACGACATGAAGTTCTTCGCCGATCGCATCGACAAGGACTGCATCACGCGCCTGGAGAAGTTCGTCGAGTCGAGCTTCGACCGCATCACCTACACCGAGGCCGTGAAGATCCTCGAGCAGTCCGGCAAGAAGTTCGAGTTCCCGGTGCGGTGGGGCCTCGATCTGCAATCCGAGCACGAGCGCTTCCTGACCGATCACATCGGCCGGCCGGTGGTCGTGATGGACTACCCGAAGGACATCAAGGCGTTCTACATGCGCCTCAACGACGACGGGAAGACGGTCGCGGCGATGGACGTGCTCGCGCCGGGCATCGGCGAAATCGTCGGCGGCTCGCAGCGCGAAGAACGCCTCGACATGCTCGACATGCGCATGGATGCGATGAAGCTCGATAAGCATCACTACAGCTGGTACCGCGACCTGCGCCGCTACGGCACGGTGCCGCACGCGGGCTTCGGCCTGGGGTTCGAGCGCACGATCCAGTACGCGACGGGAATGCAGAACATCCGAGACGTGATTCCGTTCCCGCGGGCGCCGAAGAATGCGGATTTCTAGAATCCTGAAGTACGCCGGGCTCGTGGTCGTCTCGCTGTTCTTCCTGATCGGCGGACAGGCGCATTTCACCGCGACGCCCTTCTTCGTGAGCATCGTGCCGCCGTACGTGCCGTTCCCGCTGGCGATGGTTTATCTCACCGGCGTGCTCGAGCTCACCGGCGCGATTGCGATCTGGGTGCCGCGGCTGCGGTCGTGGGCCGGCATCGGACTCGTGGCGCTGACCGTTTGCGTGACTCCGGCCAACATATATATGTGGATGAACCCGCAGCTGTTCCCGGACATCGGCCCGAACCTGCTGGGATGGCGGCTGGTGGCGCAGGTGGTGCTGCTGGCGATCATCTGGTGGTCGACGCGGCCGCAGAGCGCTCCGGTCGAAACGACGGCGGCTAAGCGGATTGCGCAGTTGCGTGGGTAAAGGTAGGGGAGAAGGAGAAGAGGAAGAGAAGAGATAGACAGGATTAACAGGATTAACGGGATTGAGAGAAGGAAGAATGAGGAGCGCCGAAACTCGCCTTCCTCTTCTGCTCTCATAATCCTGTTAATCCTGTTAATCCCGTCCATTCTTCCTCCTGTCTATTCTCCTCCCCTCTCCTCCCCCTCCCTACACCGTCGCCGTCGTCACGACTGCGCTGCCCCCAGCGAGCAGCGCAGCCCGCGCCGTCACTACAGCTTCCGCAGATACGCCAACAATGCCGCGCGTTCTTCCGGCAGCGGCATGCGATCGAAATGCACGCCGTCCGTCGAAGCGACCGGCGGTACGACGCCCGGCGGAGCGATCGCCTGGACTCGCTTGTAGAACTCGACGTAGTGGTCCACGACCTCTTCCAGCGTGTCGGCGCTGTTGTTGTGGAAATACGGTGCAGTGTTGCGCAGCCCGCGCAGGCCGGGGACATCGAGTTTGTTCCAGTCATCCTGCGCCGCCGGTCCTACGCCCGTGAAGCCCGTCAGCAAGGCGCGGCCGGGATCCGAGCTGGTTCGCCGGATCTTCGTGCCGTTGGGCAGCGTGATCTCGTAGGTGCGCGCGTTGCGCGCAAGGCGCGGCGGACAAGGCTTCAGGTTGAAGCGCGCGGGCGTCACCGTGTCTACGGGACGCGGGCACTGCGAGAAGATGTCGTGATACCGGACCACGGGCGGCTGTGTCGTCGACTGCCCCGGACCGCCGTGACACTGGGCGCAGGAGCGCGCAAAGACGAGCTTGCCCTGCTGTTCCAACGCATTCAGCGGCGGTTCCGGATTCGTGAGCAACACGCGTTGAAACGCGCTCAGATCGTCGAGCAGGCGTTGCGGCGGCGGGTTCTGCACCTGCGCGTGGTTGAGCAATGCGCCCAGCGCCTGATCCTGCAACGTGAGGATTCGTCCATCGAGCTGATAGCCGCCGGTCGGGTTCGGGCCGCGCGGCCAGGGATTCAAACCGTCTGAACCGGTGAGCTTCAGATCCGTCACCCCAGGCACCATGCGCCAGACATCGACTGTCGTTTCCTCCGAGGGTTGATTGGTGGCCGGATCGATCAGCCGGATGTTCGGCGGCAGCGCGAAGACGATGCGGATCAGCGCGTTCTGTCGCAGGTTGCTGTAGTCGCTCGCATGCTCGCCGTTGATGTGGAAATCATCGGCGTCGATCGGCCGGAACAGCGGATCGTCGGCATGCGGGTTGTAGCGGCGCCGCTTCTGCAGCAGCTGGTACCGGCTCTCGACGGCGGCCGGGGTCAGTCGGAACTGCTCGGTCACCATATGACAGTCGTTGCAGGAGCGGCCGTTACCGTCCAGCCCACGCAGGTCGCGGTCGAAGAAAGCTAACAGCCCGCGAAAAACCGCAGCGCAGGATTCGCCGCCGCACTGAGGGTCGGCGCTTTCGCGGGTTGCCGGCGTGTCCGCCCAGGCCGGCGGACCTGCCAGCGCCATATAGATAAGGAGTGCCCGAACAGCAGCTTGCGGCGATTTCATCGATGTCTCCCAGTAGGCCTTCATGGGTGGGCCTTTGGGACGTGACTGTGGAGCGCGTTACATGGAAGAATCCTTGGGCGTCGCTGAAAAAGTTGTGATTTTGTTCTGATCCGGACTTTTCCCTCATGACCCGCACGGGCGCGCACTACGAGTTCGGCGATTTCGCCCTCGACGTCGGTCAGCAGTGCCTGGTGCGCCGGGACACCGGGCAGGCGATCCTGCTCACGGCCAAAGTGTTCGAGACGCTCGTCTACTTCGTCGAGCACGCGGGCGAGACGCTCGACAAGGACCAGCTGTTGCGCTCGATCTGGCCGGGTGTGGTCGTCGAGGAGAACAGCCTCACGCAGAACGTCTCGACGCTGCGGCAGGTGCTGGGTGAATCGCGCGGCGAGAATCGTTACATCGCCACGGTCGCGCGCAGGGGCTATCGCTTCGTCGCGAAAGTCACGCGGCGCGATGGGCCACCGGCGGGTGCGAAGCCCGTCGGAACGCGGCGAAGGTTGGTGCTGATCGGCGCTGCCGCTGCAGTGCTGATCGCCGTGGTCTCAGCGATCGCATTCGTTGCCCCCGCGAAGCGACCGGTGACAGCTGCTCCCCTCCCCGCCCGGACGCTGGCAATTCTTCCCTTCAAGCCGTTACTGCCGGCCGAGCGCAACGAATCGCTCGAGCTGGGCATGGCGGAATCGCTGATCACGCAACTCAGCCGGCACAGCCGGGAAACGATCAGTCCGCTGAGCTCGGTGCGTCGCTATCGCGCGCTCGATCAGGACCCGATTGCGGCGGGGCGCGAGTTGGGCGTCGATACGGTACTCGACGGCTCGCTGCAGCGTAGCGGCGAGCGGCTGCGAGTGGCCGTGAGACTCCTGCGCGTCGCGGATGGCCAGCAACTCTGGGCGCAGAGCTTCGACCAGGATTTCACGACGATCTTCGACGTGCAGGACACCATTGCCTCGCGGGTCGCACAAGCCGTCTCGCTGCGCTGGATCGGCGGCAAGTCGACACGCGACACGCCGTACACACAGGATCCGGAAGCCTATGCGCTGTATGCCAGCGGCCAGTTCGCCTGGTCGCGGCAGACCGAGACGAGCCTGCTGCAGTCGATCGGTTTTTTCGAACAGGCGATCGCGAGGGATCCGAACTACGCGCTCGCCGATGCGAGCCTTGCCGACAGCTATGCGCTCCTCGGCATCTTCGGCATGCGCGCTCCGCACGAAGTGTTTCCCAAGGCGCGCCGCGCCGTGGAAAAGGCGCTGTCGATCGATCCGGATCTCGCGGCGGCCCATTCGGCATTGGGACACGTCATGATGATGTACGACCACGATTGGGAAGGTGCGGCTCGCGAGTACCAGCGCGCGCTGCAACTCGATCCTTCGCTCGCGGCCGCGTATCACCGGCGCGGCTTGCTGTACGCGATGCAGGGCGACATCGATCGCGCCATGCAAACCAACAGCCGCGCGCAACAACTCGAGCCGCTGTGGATGGCGCCCAGGGGCGCCGCGGGCAATTTCCTCTATCTTGCGCGACGCTACGACGAGTCGATCCGGCTGTGCGAACAGGCGCTCGCCCTCGACGCGGGCGCCGACAACGCGCGCTCGTTTCTGATTCGCAACCTCCTGGTCAAAGGCGACTACGATCGCGCGATCGCGGAGTACGACAAGCGTCCGCTGCAGATGCCCGGCAGTAACGCGCATCGCGCACAGGCACTGGCGCTGTCGGGACGGCGCGCAGCAGCGCTCGCGGAGTTGGATCGCGTGCTCAAGTTGTCGAAGGAGCGCTACGTCCCCGCATACGACATCGCGTTGATCTACGCAGCTCTGAAGGACACCGGGCAGACCTTCCTGTGGCTGGACCGCGCCGTCGAAGATCGCTCGACGCTGATGGTTTTTCTCGCGCAGGATCCGATGTTCGATGCGTATCACAGCGACCCGCGCTGGGCGGGGCTGGTGCAGCGGATCGGGGTTTATGGGCGAGTGCTGCCGGATGTACCGATCACGGGCGCTGCGCCGCAGTGACGGATTCGATGAACGCCACGCTTTGATCCAGAACCGGCGTGCGCTTGCGCGCCGGCACTGATATGCCGGCGATCGTATCGGCGTGCCCTTTGCCCGGATAGAACTGCGTTTCGACACGAACGTGATTGGCCTGCAGCACGTCGCGCAGTTTCTCCGCGTGCTTGATCGAGACGACGTCATCCGCGGTGCCGTGCACGAGCAACGTCGGCGGCGACTGCGGCGTGACGAAGCGCACGGGCTGCCAATCGGCTTCGGTGTAAGGACTCGCAAAGATCGTGTTCAGGATGTCCGAGTTCGGCTCCAGCGCGTAAGGACCCGACAGACCGACCAGGCCCACGATCCACTCGGGATGTGCGCCGGCTTTCTCCAGCAACGCACGGTCGTACGCGAGAAACGCCGCCTCGTGCCCGCCCGCCGAGTGGCCCATCAGCACGATCCGGTGCGGATCGCCGCCGAACTCCTGCGCGTGCTTCTGCACCCACGCGAGCGCGAGCGCGCCGTCGTCGACGAACACCGGGAATTTCGCTTGCGGATAGAGCCGATAGTCGGGCACCACCGTCACGAATCCCCGTTCCGCCAACGCCGCGCCGACAAAGCGATAAAGACCTCGACTGCCCGCAGTCCACGAACCGCCATAGAAAAACACCACGACCGGCCGATCCCTCGCGTCCTTCGGCATATAGATGTCGAGCTTCTGGCGAGACTCGGGGCCGTACGCGTGACTGGTCGAGCGGTCGTAGCGACCTGTCCAGGATGCGGTGTTTGCGATGAGGAACGAGAGGCTGGTGCAGCCGGAGGCGAACACGACAACCGCTGCGAGAGCGAACAGGGCGATCCACTTCATGCGTGCTGCGCATCTTGCTGCAAGGCGCGCAGAACCGCCATCGTTTGCTGGGCCTGCGTGACAGGAACGAAGATGTGATCGTGAAACGCGCCGGCCACGACATTGCAGCTGATGCCGGCCTGACCCAGCGCGGTCGAGAACGCAGCGGTCAGGCCCACCGCTTCGAGATCGGAATGAACGGTCAGGCTGATCCATGCCGCGCGGAAAAGCACAGGCAGGCCGGCAGCGAGCGCCTGTGACTCGGGAACGACGAGCGTCAAGCCCTCCCGCTCGCGCACGGTTACGACCGGTGAAAGAGCGGCGATCGCAGCGTCGTGGGGGACGGAGCAGTAGGCGTAGACGCCGTCGTGGAGCTCCGGCTCCATGGAGCGCAGGAGCGTGGAAAGGTCGGAAATGATGCCCATCTACTCCTCGAAGCGACTCCCCGCATCGCGATCGCGATCATAGCGTTTCTTCAGCGGAAACTCCGGCAACCACGACTCGCGACGGAGGGTCCACAGCTCGTAGGTGGGCTGCAGCTGGTCGGGCGCATCGAGCGATCCCAGGTTCACTTCGATTTCGTCGCCGGTCTGCGAGAGAACGGAAGAGCCGCAGCGCGGACAGAAGATCCGCCGGGCGTAGTCGCGGGTCTCGCCATCGATGGTCACTGCATCCTGGGGGAACACCGCGGACGCGTGGAACAGCGCGCCGTGATACTTGCGACAGTCGAGACAATGACAAATGCCGACCCGGTACGGGAGTCCTGACGCCACGAAGCGGACGTTGCCGCACAGGCAGCCGCCAGTGAATCTGTCCATGTTGCATCACCTCAATCCTGCGTAAGCGATTCGTAAGTCCCCGCAGCGGACACTGTCCCCGTGAATCCTGGTCGCTGTTGACTTGTTCAGGGGGACCTATGAACAGACAACTCCTCCGCCAGATTGCGTTCGGTATTCTGGCGCTGACCCCGGCCCTTGCCAGCTTGCCCGCGCGCGCGGAGGACGTCCGCGAAGGCACCTGCGCAGGCTCGCAGGAACTGTTCCCGGACAGCAATCCCGGCCCGGGAAGCCTGAAGGCGCTGCGGCCCCACAGAATTCCCGAGCTCGACACTTATATAAGAGACCGTCGCGCCGCCATCGCTCTGGGTAAAGCGCTGTTCTGGGACATGCAGGTCGGCAGCGATGGTATTCAGGCCTGCGGCTCGTGTCACTTCCGCGCCGGCGCCGATCCGCGGTCGATCAACCAGGCGAATCCCGGCGGCGCCAACAATCCCGACCTGACCGTCAACGTGGGAATCAATCACCGGTTGAGCGCCGCGGATTTCCCCTTGCACAAGCTGGCGGATCCGACGTTGCGCAATTCCCAGGTTCTGCGCGACAACGACGACGTGATCTCCTCGCAGGGCGTGAAGCTGAGCCGCTTCGTGCGAGCGATACCGGGCGCGGACAAAGACGTCACGGTCCCGGTGCCCGACGAGGTGTTCAACATCAACGGCCTCAACACGCGCCGCGCCGAGCCGCGCAATACGCCGACCGTGATCAACTCGGCGTTCAATCGCGACGCGTTCTGGGACGGCCGCGCCGAAACCATCTTCAACGGTGTGAGCGTGTTCGGCGTGCGCGACCCGAACGCACGGGTGTTGAAGGCCAGCGGCGATTCGCTGAGCCTCGTGAAGATCAGGATCGATCATGCGGCGCTGGCGTCGCAAGCCGTCGGTCCGCCGCTCAGCGATCGCGAAATGGGATCGCTCGGCCGCACCTTCTATGACGTCGGCAAGCGGCTGGTCTCCGCGCGGCCGCTCGCGAAGCAGAAGGTCGACAGGCACGACAGCGTGCTCGCGCCCTACCGCAACGACGACGGTCGCGATGCCAGGGGTCTCGAAGGCACCTACGGCAGGATGATCGAGGCGGCGTTCCAGAAGAGCTGGTGGCGCTCGGACAAGATCGCGATCCGCCAGCCGGACGGCTCCACGACCATTGCGGACCGACCCAATCGCCGGTTGCTCGCGAACGAGTACACGATGAAGGAATACAACTTCTCGCTGTATTTCGGCCTCGCGGTGCAACTCTACGAAACGACTTTGATCTCCGACGATTCGCCGGTGGATCGCTACTTCGAAGGCGACAGCCGCGCGTTGACGGCTCAGCAGGTTCGCGGACTCGCCGTGTTCACGGGCGATGCCGCGTGTGCCGGCTGCCATTCCGGCGCGGAAACCTCGGACAATTCCAACCGGATCCTGACGGGCGCCGTGGTCGACGGTGTCAGGCAGCCGGCGGAACTGGTGGAGCGCATGTTCAACGGTAACTGCGAAGTCGTGGCCTACGACCAGAGCTACTACAACCTGAGCGTGCGTCCGTTCGAAGAAGATTCCGGCCTCGGCACTCCCGATCCGTTCGGCAACCCCGGCGCGCTGATCGATATTCTGACGAAGCTGCCTTCGCAGATTCCGAGCGCTGAACTGCTGAGCCAACCGATGCCCAACATCGCGAACCCTGCCATCGCGATCGGCGAGCGCACTTCGACGCGATCGTTCAAGACGCCGCTCCTGCGCAACATCGAGCTGACCGCGCCCTACTTCCACAACGGCGGGCAGGCGACGCTCCTGCAGGTGGTGAACTTCTATAACCGCGGCGGCGATTTCCGCGAGCACAACTCGGAGTTCATCGACTTCGAGATCGGCAAGCTCAACCTGACGCCGGACGAGCTCGATGACCTGGTCGCGTTCCTCAAGGGACTCACCGATCAGCGAGTGGTCTATCGCAAGGCGCCGTTCGATGCGCCGCAACTATTCGTGCCGAACGGGCATCGCGTGGTCGACGGTGTTCCCGTCGTCGCGAGTGACGGAACGGCAGCAGACATCCTGATGGAAGTGCCGGCTGTCGGCAGGAACGGCGGTCCGCCACTGAAGGCATTTCTCAAAGACTGAGCAACTTCGGCGCGCCCCTTGTGCATATGGCTCGTCGAGGCGCACGGCGGCACGATCTGGGCAGAGAACAATGCGGCGCGCGGAGCAGCGTTTCGTTTTACGGTGCCGGTGAGCGTTGCTTCGTGAGCCTGCCGAAGGCGATCTAATCGCTCGCCGACCTCGCGTCCATGCGCTCCTGCAGCCGCTTGCGGAAGCGCCGGCTCAATCGCAGACGAACCCTGGACTTCAGGACGACTTCGTAGTCGCCGCCGCTCTGCAGCTCGAGTCCATGGATGCGCTCGAGGTTGACGATGATCGAGCGGTGGATGCGGATGAACTTGCCCTCGCCGAGCTCGCGCTCGAGCTCCGCCAGCGTGCGTCGAATGATGTGCGTTTCGGCGCCGACATGCAGGCATGCGTAGTAGCTCGCGGCCTCGATCCAATCGATGTCCGCGACATTCAGGAACAGCAGCTGGCCCGGAGATCTGACGACGAGTCGCCTGGTCGTTTGTGGTTGCGACGGCGCGTAGTGCGCGAGCTTGTCCTTGGCGCGATTCAGCGCGCGGACGAAGCGCGCATCATCGAAGGGCTTCATCAGATAGTCGAGCGCGCCGGCCTCGAACGCCCGCAACGCGTACTCGTCATACGCGGTGACGAAGATGACGGCGTGCGGCAGGTCCGCACCCAGCATCTCGAGCACGTCGAAGCCTCCGCACTCCGGCATCTGTACGTCGAGGAAGACGAGATCAGGCTTCACGCGCCGGATGGCCTCGATCGCCTCGACGCCGGAGCCGCATTCCTCGATCGACGCGATATCCGGATCGCCGCGCAGCAGGACGGTCACGCTGCGTCGAGCCAGCTCCTCGTCATCGACCACCAGCGCCGTTATCACTCAGGACTCCTTCAGAGGCACGGTGACGATCACTTCGACTCCTTCGGCGCCGGCGCTTCGCATCTCGAGCCCGGATGCTGCGCCGTGCAGGATCTGCAGGCGCGTGCGCAGATTGGCGAGGCCGACGCCGGTGCCGGTCGTTTCCCAGTTTTTCGGGAAGCTCGGGCCGTCGTTGTAGACGCTCAAGCGCAGGTTGTCGTCCTCGCGCGCGCCGGTAACGCGAACGCTGCCTCCGACCACGCGCTTGGCAACGCCATGCTTGATAGCGTTTTCGACCAGCGGCTGCAGCAGCAGATTTGGCACCTGCGCGTCCAGCAAGTCTGCCGGGATATCAACGCTGACACGCAGGCGCTCACCGAAACGCACCTGCTGAATGTCCACATAGCGCTGCAGGTATTCGACTTCCTCTGCGAGCGTCACCTGCGGGCGATGCGAGTCCGCCGAGGCGCGACGCAGGAACTCGCTGAGTCCGACGATCATGCTCACCGCCGCGTCGTTGCGATGATCGCGCACGAGGCCGGCGATCGAGTTCAGCGTGTTGAACATGAAATGCGGCTCCATCTGCCGACGCAGAGCGGCCAGCTGCGCGTTGGAGAGCTCCTCGTTGAGCCGCGCTGTCTCGGTCAACTGACGCGCAACCTTCTCGCGCGAGTCCAGCAGGTACGTGATCGTCAGGATCAGCGCGTAGGCAATCAGGAAGAGCAGCACCTGGTAGAGCAGCGTGATGCTCCACGTGTCCCAGAAGGTCGGCGGATTGCGATTGCCCCATGGATTGAAGAGCACCTGGAGCATCGCGGACCAGGCCTCGGCGACCACGCTGATCGCGGCGAAGGCCGCCGCATGCACACCGATCGTGCGCAACGAGAAGCCGCGATAACGTCGTGCGAGACCGACGACGAGCGGAGTCGCGAGCGCCCACGGCAACCACGTGGCCAGCTCCGTGCCGAAGAGCGGCAGCCACGCGTGCTGCCTGCGTTCGGCGAAACGCAGGATGAGCACGGACTGACTGGCCTCGAACAGTCCGCCCACGCACCACACCGCTGCGATCCACAGCCATCGGTTCATGGGCTGGAATTTTACGCCAAGACATTCAGCGCCGGCTTACCGATGCAGTGAATCGCCGGCCGGCTGCAACGAGCGGTCTGCGTCGCCGCGCTCCCCGCTCCTAGACTGAATTCTCTGGCTCAACGGAAGGACATGAGAATGAAGATGCGCGTATTCACGGCCGCCCTCCTCCTCGCCTCGGGCTCCGCAGCGGCGCAGGATAGCGCGGTGAAATCCGCCGCCGACGCCTTCGGCGAGCGTGTGGGCACGGAGCAGTCGGGTCTGTACAGCGAGACTCAGGTCCGCGGCTTCGATCTCAACAACAGCGGCGCCTATCGGATCGATGATGCGTACTTCAACCGCGCCGCCGTGTTGAACGATCCGGTGCTCGCGGGCGTGGGTGTACGAGTGGGCGTCAACGCTGTGCGCCTCGCGTATCCCTCACCTTCCGGCGTCGTGAACTATCGCTTGCGCGAGGCGGGTCCCGTGAATGAGCTGCGACTCGGCGCCGGCCTGCGCGAGTTCGGCACCGCAGTGATTCAGGGCGACGGCTCGTTTCGCGAAGGCGATTTCAGTTTCGCCGGCGGGTTCGTGTGGCGTCCGTCGTGGCGCCTGGCCCCGGGCTACGAAGGCCGCGGCCTCGACGCCGGTGGTGTGGGCGCATGGCAGATTGCGCCCGACCAGCGGCTGCGCGCGTATGCATCGATGTTCCGGCGCGGCTACGACGGCGACTATGCAGTGATCCCGAGCGAGGCGGCTATGCCGCCGAGTCTCCAGCGTCTTCACCAGTACTCACCGTCGTGGGCGTGGACGCAGGCCACGAGCTCGAACTTCGGTGTGCTGTACGACGCACACATCGACGGCTTCGAAGTCGACGTCGCGGCCTTTCACTCGATCTTCGACATCGAGCGCCTGGACTACACGCTGATCTCCGCCGACGCCGCCGGCCATGCTTCGGCCACGACATTCCGCAGCCCCGACCGCACCAAGGTCTCCGACTCCGTCGAGACGCGCGTGAGCCGTCAGTTCGAACGCGGGAGCATCAGCCATCTCGCCACCGCGTCGCTGCGTGGCGGCCGAACCAACACGGAGCTCACGTCCACTCTCGCGATTCCTCTCAACGACTTCGAGCTGCGAGACGCTGAACAGCCGGAGGGAACTGAACTGGAGTGGTCAGGCACGCGCGGCATGGATCGGGTCGAGCAGCTCACGGCCTCCGTGGGTTACGGGCTCGCGTGGCGCGATCGCTTCCAGCTGCGTACTGCGATTCACCGGACACGCTACGCAAAGAATGTGCTGTCGATCGACGATGTGCGGACTGGAGGCGTCACCGAGGCCACGCTCTACAACGCCTCGGTCATCGTCAATCTCACGGACCGCTCAGCAGTGTTCGGCAGCTGGGTCACGGGCCTCGAAGAGGCTGGCGTTGCGCCTACGTCGGCGATCAATCGCGACGAAGTGTTGCCGCCGGTGGAAGCCGAGCAGCTCGAGTTGGGCGTGCGCCATGCCGTTACGCCGGAGCTGACATTCATCGGCGCGCTGTTCGACGTTGCCAAGCCCACCAACGGATTTCGGGGTGATCGCTCGTTCGGACTCGTTGGAGAAGTTCGCCACCGCGGTGTGGAGGCTTCGATCGCGGGAAAGCTGGGCGCGAAAACCAGTGTGGTCTTCGGCGCCGTGGCCTTCCACCCCGAAGTGACGGGGCCGCTGGTGGACGCGGGTGTAGTCGGCTCACGTGCGGCTGGCATCTCGCACGTGATCGTCAACGCGAATGTCGAACGTCAGATCTGGAACGGGTGGTCGGCGGATGCGAGCGTGAGCTACGCAGGTGAGCGGTGGGCAGACACGGCAAATACTTTCAAGACGCCGGCGGTGACGACGTTGAATCTCGGCACTCGCAATCGCTTCGAGTTGGCGGGTCGGCCGGCGGAGTTTCGCCTGCTCGCGTCGAATGTCACGGGCGTCGCAGGATACTCGGCCGCGCCGACGGGATTGTTCACGCCGATTCCGCCGCGCACCGTGCGGGCCCTGCTCAGCATCTCGTTCGGGCCACGGGCCGGGAAAATGCATTATTGAGGTTTGCCTCACTTCTGTTACAGTGACACGGCACTCGCGTTCAGAGGATTCGCCATGTCGCTTCGGTTTGCCGCGCTATCCGCCGTAGCGCTCACGGCGTTCGCGTCGGTCGCCTCGTCCAGTAACGCAATCGACCCGCGACTGGACGGCATCCTCACGCGCGCGACGCAGGAAACTGGCAAGCCCGGCATCGCGGTGGCCATTCAGCGAGGCACCGAGGTGATCTACTCGAAAGGGTTCGGCTACGCCGACGTCGAGCTTCGCGTGCCGGTCACGCCGGAAACGGTGTTTCCGATCGGCTCGATCACCAAGACCATGACAGGGCTCGCCATCGCGCAACTGATCGCAGCCGGGAAGATCGATCTCGATGCCACGGCCGGCAAATATGTGCCTGGACTGCCGCTGCCGGCACGCGATGCAGTGGTGCGCCACCTCCTGAATCACACCTCGGGCCTCGTGAACTACACGGAGCTGCCGGAGTTTCCGCGTGGCGCGGAACGCCCGGTCACGCGCGAAGAAGTGCTTGGCTGGTTCTCGGCCAAGCCGCTGCAGTTCGAGCCGGGCACGCGCTACAACTACACGAACTCCGGAACCTTCCTGCTCGGACTGATCATCGAGCACGTCACCGGGCAGACGTACGAGGAGTACGTCCGGCAGAACATCTTCGCGCCGTTCGGCATGCAGCACACCTCGATGGCGGACTGGCGCACGCTGGTGGATTACCGCGCGCACGGATACCAGCGTGGCAAGACGGGTTGGGTCAATGCGCCTCGCTACGACCCGCTCGTCGCCTTTTCCGCGGGCAGCGTGATGTCGACGACGCAGGACCTGCTCAAGTATCGAGCTGGCGTGTTTGCCGGCACGACGACATCAGCCGCCGTTCGCGAGACGCTGCACAAGCTCGACCGCCTGCGCGACGGCACACTCGTCCCCTATTCGCTGGGCTGCCTGGTGCACGTGAGCCTGGACGGTCATCGCCGCATCATGCATTCGGGCGACATTTCCGGCTTCTCGGCGCACTACTCGTACTACCCGGACGACGATATGACGATCATCGTGCTGACCAACAGCGATGGCGGCGTCCCTCCGGTATCGCTGGAAGCCAAGCTTGCGCGCGTCGTTCTGGGAATCCCGGCACCAGACCGCACTGAGGCGTCGTTGCCCGCAGCGCTCGGGCAACGCTATGCCGGCGACTACGCCATGGGGCCGATCACCTTCGGTTTCACGCGTATGGGCTTCAAGTACGAGAACGGTGTGCTGTCGGCCATCTTCGGCGGCGCCCACGGCAACGGGCCCTCCCTGCCGCTGAAATACCTCGGCAATGGGCGATTCGTCTCGCCGTTCGACGATGAGCACACCTTCGAGTTCGGGCCCGGTCAACAGCGGCGCGTCATCACGCATTTCTACGGCGGAGAGTTCGTCGCCACTGCCGCGCCTTGACCCGCATGGTCACGTACAATGCGTGGCGCCTCATCCGCACCGCGAGTTCGACATGACGCTGTCCTACATCGAACACCTCAAGCAGCGCCTGCGCGATTCACCTCCGAAACAGAAGGGTGAGCGCACGCGCCAGCGGCTGCGGATCGCGACAGCGGAGGCGCTGGAGCGCACCGGCTACCACGCCATGCGCGTTCTCGACATCACGAAGGCCGCGGAGGTCGCGGAAGGCCTGTTCTACGTCTACTTCAAGGACAAGACCGAAGCGACGCTGAGCGTGCTCAACGAAATGCTCGAGGATTTCCTCGGTCTTTCCACGCTCACGACGGAAGACCGCGACCCGTTCAGTGCGATTCGCGCCGCCAACCGACGCTGGCTGGCGGTGTGTCGCGCCAACGCCGGACTGATGCGCTGCCTGCTGCAGGTGAGCGATGAAGAGCCGAGCTTGACTGACCTTGCGCAACGCGCGAACCGTCTGTGGTACGACGTCGTGGCCCAGACTCATGTCAAACGCCGCGGCCAGCCTGGCGACAAGCCTTCCGTATTGTTCGCCACTTACCTGCTCGGCGGCATGATGGACGAACTGGTGCGCAAGTTGTTCATCTACCCCGATCCCGAACTGCAGAAGCTGCAGAAGAAGCTGAAGGCCGATGACGATGCGCTGGCCGACGCCGCGAGCGTCATCTGGTTACGCGTGCTGAGTCCGGAGGCGCGACCGCCCGTCGATTTGCCCAAGGCCGCCGCGACGCTCGCCGACTGGATGAAGCTGCAGCGCTGACGAAGCTCAGGGACGAAGTCCGAAGCTGACGCGCCCCGTGCGGCGCAGTGGCGCAACGAGGTTCGCGAAATCGCAGAGGAAGGCGCGCGTCTGCCTCGGTGCGATCATGTCCTCCACGAGAAACTTCTCGGCGGTCAGCAGCGGTGAGCGTGCACGATTCAAGCGTGCCTCGATCTCGCTGCGCCTTGCCGCCGGATCTGCGGCGGCAGCAAGCTCCGACTTGTACGCCGCCTCGATGCCGCCTTCGATGGGCAGCGATCCCCAATCGCCCGAAGGCCACGCGCATCGATAGCGGAAGCGCGCGGGATTGCACATGCCTGCGCCCGCCACACCGAAAGCCTTGCGGACGATGACCGTGCACCACGGCACCGTCGCCTGGTACACGCTGGCCAGGGCACGCGCCCCGTGTCGCAGCGTGCCCGTTCGCTCTGCCTGCGTTCCCACCATGAACCCGGGGATGTCCACGAGATGCACGACGGGCAGATGAAACGTCTGCGCCAGCTCGATGAAGCGCACGAGCTTCTGCGCTGTATCGGCGGTCCAGGCGCCGCCGTAGTAGTTCGGATCGCTGGCGATGACAGCAACGGGCCAGCCATCCAGCCGCGCAAGACCTGTAATCGAAGCGCGTCCCCAGTGACGTCCGATCTCGAAGAAGCTGTCGGCGTCGAGAACGCACTCGAGCACACGCCGCATCTTGTAGGCGTGGCGACGATCGCGCGGGACGATCGTGTCGAGCTCCGCCCCGTCGCGCAGCGGATCCGCCGCAGCGCTACGCGCAGGCAGCTCATCGACCGAGGCAGGAAGATACGAAAGAAATCGCCGGGCCCTGGCGAACGCCTCGCTCTCGTTTTCAGCCAGATCGTCCACGGAACCGATCTGCGCATGAAAACTGGCGCCGCCGAGCTCTTCCTTGGTCACATTCTGGCCGATCGCGGCGACCAGCGACGGGCCCGCAGCGAACATCTGTCCCTGCTTGCTCAACAGCAGCGAATAGTGGCTCGACACCAACCGTGCCGCGCCGAGCCCCGCGATCGGCCCGAGCCCGAGCGCGACGACCGGCACTGTCGACAGATTGTCGACGACCCAGTTCCAACCGGGCATTTCCGGCACGTACGTGTGGCCGGTCATCTCCAATGACTTCACCGAGCCGCCGCCGCCCGAGCCGTCCAGCAGCCGCACGATCGGCATGCGGAATTCATTTGCCATCTGCTCGGCCTGCACCAGCTTCGCATGAATCGCTGCGTCGGCAGCGCCACCGCGAACCGTGAAATCATCGCCGGAGACAACGACGGAGCGTTGCTCGATGCAGCCCCAGCCGAAACGCAGATTCGCGGGCGTGAAGCCGTGCAGCTGTCCATCCTCGCCGTAGCGAGCGAGACCGGCGAGCGAGCCGATCTCCCGAAACGAGCCCGGGTCGAGCAGTTGCCCGATGCGCTCGAGCACCGTCAGCTTACCTTTGGAGTGCTGGATCGCTACCTTGTCGGGGCCGCCCATTTCAGCCGACGCGCGACGGCGATCCTCGATCTGCCCGATCTCTGCCGCCCAGGTCCCGGGCGCATGCGCAACGTCGTCGTTCATAGAGCGCGGGAGATCAGTTCCTTCATGATCTCGTTGCTGCCGCCGTAGATGCGCTGGACGCGCGAGTCCGCGAACATCCTGCAGACCAGCGTCTCGTTCATGTAGCCGTAGCCGCCATGCAGCTGCAGGCAGCGATCGATGACTTCCTGCTGCATATCGGAGATCCACCACTTCGCCATCGCGGCGGTCGTCCCGTCGAGCGAGCCATCCGCCACGCGCTGAATGCAATCGTTGACGAAGACGCGCGCGACGCGGGCGATCGTGGCCACCTCGGCGAGCTCGAACTTCGTGTTCTGAAACTCGAACACGGACTTGCCGAATGCACGGCGCTCCTTGACGTAGCGCAGCGTTTCGTCGATTGCACCCTCCATCGCTGCGACGCCGTGGACCGCGATCGTCGCGCGCTCATACGGCAGATCGCTCATCATCTGATAGAAGCCCTTGCCCTCCTCGGCGCCGAGCAAGTGATCGACTGGAACGCGCATGCCGTCGAAGAACAGCAGCGCTGTGTCCTGAGCGTGCATGCCCATCTTGTCGAGCACGGCGCCGACGCGATAACCGGGCAGATCCGCGGTCTCGACCATGATGATCGAGATTCCCGCGGCGCGCTGCGTGGGATCGGTCTTGACGACCAGCGCCAGCAGTCCGGCCAGCGAGCCATTCGTGATGAACGTCTTCGCGCCGTCGATGACGTAGTGTTGCCCATCGCGGCGCGCGGTCGTTCTGATCGCCTGCAGATCGGAGCCCGTGCCCGGCTCTGTCATCGCAATCGCGCCCACCAGTTCGCCGCGAGCCAGGCGCGGCAGCCAGCGCTGCTTCTGCTCGGGCGTCCCGTGCCGATTGATGTACTGCGCGCAGATGCTGTGCACGCCCGTTGCGAAGCCCACCAATCCACGGCGAGCCAATGCGTCGTGCACGATGGCCTCATGGCGAAAGTCGCCGCCGCCACCGCCGTGCTCCGCCGGAATATCCGTGCACAGCAAACCGACGTCGCCGGCCTCGCGCCAGATCTCGTGGCCCACGCAATGCTCGCGGCGCCAGCGTGCATCCTGCGGCACCATCCGCTCGCTGACGAAACGCTCGACGACCTCGCTGAACAGCGCCAGCTCGTCGTTCATCCACGGCGCGCGGCCGAGCTCGTTGGCCATCCGTCGACCTTTGCTCAGAAGCGGGTCGTGACCTTCACGCCGTACATCCGCGGAGCGCCGAACGTCGTGGTGGTCTCGTCATAGGCGAAGGGCGGCAGGAACGACAGCAAGGGCAGCTGCGTCTGGCGATTCAGGGCATAGCGCTCGTCGGTGAGATTGCGTGCGTACGCTTCGATGGTCCAGCGTCCGTCACCGAGCCGCACGCCCGCGCGGGCATTCAGCAGCGTGTACGACTCGAGCCGATCGCGCGGCTCGTTCTGAACATCGGGAGACGCCTCGTCGCGATACGAACCCTCGAGCCTGACGAATGCGCCGGCCGTCGCAGCGATCGACCACTCGTACTGTGCCGCCAGCGAAGCGCTCATCTTCGGCGCGAAGGGCAGATCGTTGCCTTTCAGATCCACGCCGAACTGGTCGATGAACGTATCGAAGGTCGCATCGAGCACGCCCAGGCCCATGGTCAGGTTGAGGTTGGCAGTCGCCTGCACCACCAGGTCGAACTCGACGCCGCTCACGGTCGCGCTCGCGGCGTTGCCGATGAAGTTCGAGAACGTGTCGGGATCGTATTGCGTGACCTGCAGATCCTTGTAGTCCATGTAGAACAGCGCGAGATTGGCCTGCGCACGGCCGCCGAGCAGGATCGCCTTGGCGCCCACCTCGAAGTTGTTCACGTGCTCGGCGTCGAAGCCGATGTTGTCGACCGTCGACAGCGTGTCCACGTTGAAGCCGCCGCTCTTGTACCCGGTGGAATAGGTGGCGTAGAGATTCCAGTCCGGATTGAGCGCGTACATCACGCTCGCCGTCGGCGTGAATTCGCCGTCGCTGTAGTCGCGGGTCAGCGGGCCGATGTTCGGCACGAACCCCAGCCCGTTCGGGTCGAACTGCTGGAAGTTCAGGTCCTTCTGCTCGTAGGTGTAGCGCCCGCCCACCGTCACCGACCATTGGTCGGCCAGGTGATACGTCACGTTGGCGAAGGCAGCGTAGCCGTCGGTCGTCACATCGGCCCGTTCATCGAAGGACTGCCAGCCGTGCGGAATGCCGAAGAGGTCGGCGAGCCCATCGCCGATGAACACCGGCGTGTGCGTGCTCGATTTCTGATGCGAATAGTACAGGCCGGCCACGTACTCGAGCTTCTCTCCCGAGGGCGAGGCGAACCGCAGCTCCTGCGAAGCGTAGTCGCTGCTCTGTTCGTACTCGGCCCACGCATGGTCGAAGCCGTTGTACGTCTCATCCGAGAGCGTGTCCCACTCGGACTTGCGGTACGCCGTGATGGACGTCAGGGTGTGATTGGAGGGGAGCGAATAGTTCACGACCAGCGCCGCACCGCTGTAGTCGATGTGTTCCCAGGACTTGTAGAATTCGTCGAACGTGAAGTCGCCGGGCACGTTGCCGAAGGCGCCCGTGGTCACCTCGCCGCGGTAGGGCTCGTTGTCGATGCGGTTCACGTCGGCCGAGAAATTCACTTCGAGCCGGTCGGAAGGTGTCGCGCGCAGCTGCACGCGCACGCCGTCCTGCAACTTCCCGCCCGCCTCGCTGCCATTGAACGCGTTGGTTGCGTAACCGTCTTCGGTCAGGCCGTAGCCGGAAATCTTGCCGAACAACACGCCCTCTTTGAGCGGGCCACTGAGGTAGCCGACAGCTTCCGCATGTCCATAGTTGCCACCGTCGAGCGACAACGAGCCGGCAAGCTCATCGCTCGGCTTGATGGTCGTGAGGCTGATCGCTCCCGCGATGGTGTTCTTGCCGAAGATCGTGCCCTGCGGTCCGCGCAGAAACTCGACCTGGGCGATGTCGGGCAGCCGCTGGTTGTACGTTTCCGCGCGGCCCGTGTACACGCCGTCCAGGTACACGCCGACGCCGGTCTCCTGGCCGATGCTGCGCGCCTCGGTAGAGATGCCGCGGATCACCAGGTTGGTGCGACGTTCCGAGTTGCCGGTACCGACGATGACGTTCGGCACGACGTCGCCGAGATTTTTCAGCTCCGTGGCGCCGCGTTGCGCCAGCGCATCCGAGTCGATCGCAACGATCGAGATCGGCACGTCGCGCAGATCCTCATCGCGCATGCGGGCCGAGACGACGACCTCTTCGAGGGTGTCGGTCGCCGCGGGCGTGCTCGTCGTGTCGCCCCTGTTGTCGACCTGGGCATGGGCGGTCGAGGTGGTCATGGCCAGCACGCAGGCTGTTGCCAGCGAGCTGAAGCCCGTCACTTTCTTCTCGTACATTCAGTTGCTCCCCCGAAGGATGTGCGGCACGACCGGAATCCCGACGGGCTCACACTACGCTTTGCTAAATTTGAGGTCAATCTCATTTTGTGTCTTTGCGGCGCTCAGCGACCCGCGCCTGCAGCCTCGAGCACGAGGCGGTTGAGCCGGGTGCGCACTGCCGAAAAGTCGAGGTGACCGCCGGCTGCACCCTCCTTGCCCTCCTCCCAGAAACCGTCTTCCGTGTTCGCCTGCAACGCGACTGCCACGGCGGCGGCAGGGTAATAGCGCATCGAAGAGCGGTAACCCGGAATGTAGCCGTCGTGACCATAAGCGAGCGGCAAACCATCCGCCGCCGGGAAAACGCCCGAGCCCAGCCCGTAGTAGCGCGCAGTCTTCACGCCAGGAGGCACGGCGACCATCTCCGACACCGCTGCGGCATCCAATGCTCGCCCACCGTACAAAGCGAATGCCCAGCGGGCCAGGTCGCCCGCGTTGCTCGCAAAGCCGCCGGCCGTGAATTCGATCGACGGGTCGTAGCTCAATGCGCCGCTTGCAGCCAGCATCGTCGGCCCGAGCAGCAACGGGTTCCGCTCCTTGGCATAGCCTTGCGCGAGCCCGGGAATTCTTCGCGTGTTCGCGGGCACGGTCAGCGTGAGACCGAGCGGATCGAGATAGAACTCGCGCGCCAGGTCATAGTAGGTGCGACCGGTTACCGACTCGATGGCGAGGCCGACGAGCAGATAGCCGATGTCCGAATAGTTGAAACCCTGCCCCGGCGCAAACAACGCCGGCTGGTCGCAGACGAACTCGATCAGCGTGTCGAAGCCCGGGACGAAGGCCGGATCCTCGGCCATCCGCGTGCGATACCAGTCGAGAAAACGAGGATTGTTGTAGTAGTTCTCGATGCCGCTGCGATGCTGCAACAGCAGCCGGATCGTCAGCGCATCGGCGTTCGGCAGTCGATGAAACCACGGCCGCTTGCCGAGGTACTTCGATACTTTGTCGTCGAGCGACCATACGCCCTGCTGCGACAACTTCATGGCCACTGCGGCCGTGAAGGTCTTGCCCGTGCTGCCGCCGAGCATACGTGCATCGGGTGTCATGGCGAGCTTGCGTTCGACATCCGCAAAACCGCTCGCGACTTTCGCCGTTCGTCCATCGGGCAGCACGAATGCAGCGGTGATGCCGGGCACGGAATAGCGAGCGCGTTCCGCATCGACCGCGGACTGGAAGCGCGCGATCAGCGCTGCGTACTGCGCATCGTCGAGGGCTGCTGCACCGGCCGGCGCATGCCACGTGAGCACTGCGGCCGCGATGATCGTAAGTCGAGCAATTCGCACAAAGCCTCCTGCACACGTGCCAGGGCACGCCTGCCAACTGCGGCCAAGGTTGACCTTTTGCAAAACTGAGGTCAAGCTCAATAACGCAGATCGACAGCCGATGAGGGGAGTGACGCGCATGCTGGATGCACAGGTCGAGGACACGCTCAGCAACTTGACGCCCGGCGAGGAAGTCGGCGTTTCGCCGTGGCTCACCGTGTCGCAGACGATGATCGACGCCTTCGGGCACGCGACGCTCGATCCCGATCCCATGCACGTGGATCCGGCCTGGGCGAAGGCCAACAGCCCGTACGACAGCACGATCGCCTTCGGCTTTCTCACGATTTCATTGCTCACGCACCTGATGCACGGCTCGATGGGCGTTCAGGGCGCGCACGATCCACGGCGCTCGGGCTACTACCTGAATTACGGATTCGATCGCCTCAGGCTGGTGGCGCCGGTGCGAACCGGCCGCCGGGTTCGCGGCTGCTTCAAGCTGCTGGAGCGCAAGACCGACGAGCAAGGGCGGCTGATTACCACTTTCGACTGCCGGGTCGAGATCGAAGGCGAATCGCGCCCGGCGCTGGTCGCGCAATGGCTCACGGTCTGGGTTCCACCCAACACGTGACCGCCGTCCATCCCGAGCCACGCTGGTTCCGTGCGCCGCTGACGCGCGGCGCCTCGGCTGCCTATGCAGCGGGCTCGTTCGGTACCGGCGTGTTCTCGACCGTGCCGGCGGTCATCCTGCTGTACTTCTGCACCGAGATTCTGGCGTTGCCCGCGGCCTGGGCGACGCTCATCGTCTTCGTCCCCAAGATCTGGTCGATGCTCTGGGACCCCTGGGTCGGCGCGTGGTCGGATCGCACGAGCACGCGCATCGGCCGCCGCCGGCCTTTCATGATCGCCGGCACGCTCGGCATGCCGCTGGCGTTCGTCGCGATGTTCAGTCCGCCGTCATTCGATACGTTCGCCACCGCTGTCTGGGTCGGCACGACCTACTTCCTGCTCGCCACGCTCTACTCTCTGTTTGCAGTCCCGTACGTGGCCATTCCCGCCGAGCTCATCGACGAGCGTGATCTGCGCGCTCGCGTGATCGCGTGGCGAATGTTCGTCGTCATGCTCGGCATTCTCACCGGCGCGGGATTGGTGCCATGGCTGGTGTCGTTCCATGGCGGTGGGCGCGTCGGGTATGCATCCATGTCGATCGACGTTGCAATCGCATGCGCGGTGGCGATGGCCGGACCGATCCTGATGCTGCGCGGCCGTGACGTCGCTCGCCCCTCGCCTCTCCAGGTCGAGCCCGGCCGCACGGGTGCCGCGCTGTTGCGAGCCCTGCGGGACCGCGCGTTTCTGCAACTCGGACTCGCGTATCTGCTGCAATTGTCCGCGAGCGGCGCGGTCACTGCTGCCGTTCCCTACCTGGAAACGCGCTTCTTCGGTCGCAACGAAAGTGAGATCGGCACGGCCTTGTTCGCAATGCTCATCGCAACGACAGTGACCGTTACAGCGTGGGGTCGACTCGGGCGTCGCCATGGCGAGCTGAAGATTCTGCAAGTCGCCGTGGTCATCTATGCGCTCAGCGCCGTCGCGATCGGAGCAATGGCAGTGCTGCACGCTCCGTGGACGCTGGCTCTGCTTGGATTCGCGCTGCTGGGCATTCCGTTCGGAGCAATGCAGGTGCTGCCGTTCACACTCGTCGCCAACCTGATCCATGCGGGTCGTGCGCACGATCACGCAGCGGAAGGCACATTGACGGGCCTGTGGACCGCCACTGAAAAGCTGGGCCTGGCACTCGGTCCCACGATCGCAGGGCTGGGGTTGTGGATTGCCGGAGGCGGCGATCATGTCGCCCTGCCGATCACTGCGGTCACAGCATGCTGCCTGCTCATGGCCGGCTCGATAGCGGCGCTGCGGTCTTCGAAGTGACGAACTCAGCTTCGGCGCTGACCAGGGTCAGCGACTATGTGACCTCGCATGCCGCGCGAGATCCGGACGCAGTCGCGCTGGTTCACGGCGATCAGCGCGTGTCCTACCGAGAGCTCAGTCAACAGGTCGATCGTCTCGCCGCCGCACTGCTGGCCGCAGGAGTGCGCAAAGGCGATCGCGTCGCCACGTTGTCGACACCTCATCCCGACTTCGTGGTCAGCTTCTTCGCTGCGAGTTCGATCGGAGCGATCTGGCTGGGATTGAACCCGCGCTATCGCTTGCCGGAGCTGCGGCACTGCGTGGTCGACTCTGGCCCGAAGATATTGCTCACTCACCGCCAGTTACAGGGGCGCTCCTGCGAGCCGGAAATCGAAGCACTTCGCGCATCCTGCGAGTCGCTCGAGCGAGTGGTTCTGCTCGACGACGGTCCTGCTGAGTTTCTCGAGCGCGGCAACTCGATCACTGCGCAACAGCTCGAGCAAGCGCGTTCGCTTGTCGAGAGCCGGGATCCGTGCCTGCTGGTCTACACGTCCGGCTCGACCGGCGCACCCAAAGGAGCGCTGCTGCATCACGCCGGCATCATCGATTTCGCAATCCTTTGTAACGAGCTCTGGCCGCTCGCGCCGCACCGGGTGATCAACTATTTCCCCATCAATCATATCGGCAACATCGTCGATTGCATGATGCCCTGCGTGGTGGCGGGCGGCATGCAGGTCATGCTCGAGCAGTTCGATCCGGTCGTATGTCTGCAGCTGATGGAGCGCGAGCGCGTGACGCTGTGGGGATCCGTACCGAGCGTTTTTCAGATGCAACTGGCTTTGCCGGACTTCGGACGATTCGATCTTTCCTGCGTGCAGCTGATCGCGTGGGGAGGCGCAGCGATGCCGCGCGAAACCATCGAACGCCTGAGAGCCATCTGCCCGAAGCTTGCGACCAACTACGGCATGACGGAAACCTCGAGCGCCATCACCATCGTCGAGCCCACTGACGATGTCGACGTACTCGCGAATACTGTAGGGCGTCCACGTCCCGGGATCGAAGTGCGCCTCTCAGGCGAGCACGGCGAAATTCAGGTGCGCTCCGCCGGCAACTTCCTCGGCTACTGGCGACAGCTGGACGCTACCGCTGCTGCGTTTACCGATGACGGCTTCTTCCGCACCGGCGATCTCGGCGAGTTGCGACCCGACGGCAGGATCCGGCTGATCGGCCGCCTGCGCGAGATGTACAAGTCCGGCGGCTACAACGTCTATCCGCGGGAGGTGGAGGCAGTGATCGAAGCACACCCCGGCGTCGCGAGCGCTGCCGTCGTGTCGATTGCCGACCCGCTTTGGCAAGAGATCGGGGTCGCCTATGTGGTGCCCCAGGCGTCGATCACGACGGAGCAGATCGAACAGTACTGTCGCGACAGGCTCGCGAACTACAAGCTGCCCAAGCACATCGTTCTTGCCGCGGATCTGCCGCTGCTGCCCATCGGCAAGGTCGACAAACGCCTGTTGCGCGTCTGGGCGGAGCAATCGTTCACCGCATGGCTGAAGTTGTGAAGAGGGTGCTGGTTCTGCTCGCGCTGCTCGCGGCGCTGTCCGGCGCTGCGCTCGCCGCGAAGCCGACCGTCACGTTCGACACACTGCTCATGGGCGGCTCGATACTCGACGGCACAGGCGCGCCTGCGCGACGCGCCGACATCGGGCTGCGCGAAGGCCGTATCGCAGCGATTGGCGATCTGCATGCGGCTACTGCGAGACGTCGGCTGGACGTCGCTGGACTGGTCGTCACGCCAGGCTTCATCGATGTCCACAGTCACGCCGACGAAGACATGCTGTTGCGCGAGTTCCGTGCGACTCCCGCCATGATTCGCCAGGGAGTGACCACGGCCGTATTCGGCATCGACGGCGGCTACAGCCTGGGAGAGCTCCGCGAACTGCGCAGCAAACTGCAGCACGACGGCGCAGGCGTGAACTATCTGTTCTTCATCGGGCACAACGGCATCCGCAAGGATGTGATGGGAATGGCGAACCGGGCGCCGACGGATGCCGAAATGCAGCGCATGCGCGAGCAGGTCAGGCTGGCGATGCAGGAAGGTGCCGTCGGCTTGTCCAGCGGACTGATGTACTTGCCCGGCCAGTACGGCTCGACGCAGGAGGTCATAGAGCTGACTCGCGAGGTCGCTCCTTTCAGCGGCATCTATGACTCGCACGATCGCGATCCCGTCTTCAATCTGCTGACATCGGTGGAGGAATGCCTGGAGATCGGCCGGCGCGCTGGCGTGGAGACTCATGTCGCGCACCTGAAGGCCGTGGGATTGAAGAACGCCGGCCGCACTTCGCAACTCATCGAGATGATCGAGCGCTCGCGCCGTAAGGGCGAAGTGGTTACCGCAGATGTGTATCCGTATGACGGAGCGACTGCGCGACTCGTCGCCGAAGTTCTGGTTCCACCGCAGGACAGTACGCTCGCGAAACTTCAGGCGAGCGTTGCCGACGTCAACACTGATGATTCAGTTCGGGCAGATGCGCTTCGGAAGCTGGTCGACGAGTGGCGCGCGGTGCTGCGCGATCCGGCTCAGCGCGCGACGATCAAGCGATTGACTGAGGATCCCGAGCCCGGGCAGTACTCGTGGGTTCGGGCAGTCGGCTACGACGCCTTTCGCATCGTCAGCAGCCGGCGGCCCGAGCTAGTGGACCGGATGATTGCCGACCTCGCCCGCGAGCGATCTGTCTCTGCTTTCGACGCGCTCGCGCAGTTGATCGAGGAGGAAGGCAACACGGTGCGACTGACACTGGGCTCGATCCGTGAAGAGGAAGTGCGCCAGCTGCTGAAACAGCCGTGGGTCATGATCTCGAGCGATGGCCGCGAAGGTGGCGTGGCCGGCGGTCGCGGTCATCCCCGCTATCGCGGCAGCTTCGCGCGAGTGCTCGGCTACTACGTGCGCGAGCAGCGGGTGTTGTCACTTGCCGATGCCGTTCATCGAATGACCGGTCTGCCGGCCAGTTATCTGAAGCTGCAGGACCGGGGCGTGTTGCGTGAAGGTGCGTGGGCGGACATCGCTGTATTCGATCCTGCGAAAGTCCAGGACCGTTCGACGTGGGACGATCCTGCCGCGTATGCCACGGGAATCGAGCATGTGTTCGTGAATGGCGAACCGGTGCTGGAGCAAGGTCGAACGAACGGAGGCCTCGCTGGGCGCTACTTGCCGTTTCGAGCGGCCGCGCCGGATTGCGGAACCGAAACCTTAAATCGGCAAGAGTCTCGCGCTGCCGTTGCATTCGTTGCCGATCGCGTCGCCAGTGCGCACGTCGGGTCGTCGCAGGGAATGGCGCCGAAGCTTCAAGAAGGGTTTCGCGAGCTACGCGCATCGATCGGCGCAACCGTTGTGGCAGCTGATCTCGCGCTGTCGATCAACAAGGTGCTCGCTCACGCGGGAGACGCACATCTGCGTTTGAAACTAGCGCCGTCTGCTGAGGCAGCTTGCAGGCAACTGCCGCTATCGTTGACCTGGTCGGAACAGGGGCTGCTCGTGCGCTCTGGTACGAATATTCCAGCGGGCTCGCGGGTGCTGGCTCTCGGGAAACACTCGCTCGATGACATCGACGGCATGGCAACCGCGTCCATCCCCCATGAAAACCGCTACTGGGCCCACAGCGAGTTTGCTCGTCTGCTTCCGCGTGCCGATACGCTGCGCTCCCTGCACATGTTGAATGACGATGATTCGGTGGATGTCACCTATCAGCCGCACGACGGCTCGCCTTCCACTCAGCGCCTGCGCCTGAACACGCCGATCGCGACATCACGTCCATGGATCGGCTATCAACTCTGGCCCGCGGACTCGACCGGTTTGCTGTGGCTGGATCGCTGCGAGGTCACCGACGAGTTCAACGACACGCTGCGTCGTTTTGTCGAAGAGGTGCGGCAGAAAAAGATACGCAAGGTGGCAATTGATCTCCGCGACAATACGGGCGGCGATTCCGGAGTTGCGCTCGCCATTCTGCGAGCATTCGGCCGAGCGCCACCCAACGCATTCTCAGTCGATGTGCGCGTGTCGCCCGAATTGAGCACGGCACAACCGGCCTTCGATCCCAGGAACATGTTTCCGATGCTGGAGAAACTCGGCATCTGGAATGCACCGAACGCCGCCAGCTATCGATTGCCCGGATCGCTCGTGCTGGAATTTCTCGCACAGCGCCTGCCGCCGCCAGCGCAAGAGACAGTGTCGCCGGTGGGCATCTATCTGCTTACCAGCGGCAACACCTTCTCAAGTGCTTCGCTGTTCTCGATACTGGTGCGCGACAATCATCTCGGCATGTTGATAGGCGAACCGACGGGCAATCCGCCGTCATTCAATGCCAGCGAGATACACCTGGATGTCCCGCATCTGCCCTACTTCCTCAACATGTCGACCGCGCGGCTGATCCGGCCCGACATCAACGCAGGCCCCGCCGAGACGATCCTGCCTGATGTGTTCACTCCGATGACGGCCGACGCGCTT
>DATEKT010000133.1:0-18215 GCA_035277305.1 Steroidobacteraceae bacterium
CGTCAACTTCATCATGAAGAAAGACTTCGAGGGCGTGCAGTTCGATGCGATGTACGGCCTCTATCAGCACAACAACGACTACGGCGGCCCCGGCGCCACGAAGTTGCGCGATGTGATCGCGGGCCGTTCCGCGACGAACCCGGGTCAGTTCCAGCTGCCCGACGACAACGTGACGGACGGTGAAGCGCGCGAGTTCAACGTCACGATGGGTGTGAGCACCGAAGACGGCCGCGGCAACATCACCGCGTACGCCGGCGTGCGCGACAACAAGGAAGTGCTGCAGCGGGATCGTGACTACTCCGCGTGCTCGCTGAGCTCGAACCCGACGACATCCTTCGCGTGCGGCGGCTCGAACACCGCTGCGCCGGCGTACTTCTACGGCGGCGGTCGCAAGCTCACCATTGATAGCGCCACGGGCAACACGTTCCGGACGTTCGATCCGAACAGCGACCAGTACAACTTCGGCCCGACCAATCACTATCAGCGTCCGGACACCCGCTACACGCTGGGCGCGATGGGTCACTATGAAATGTCCGAGATGGCTGACGTGTACACGCAGCTGATGTTCGCGGACTACGAGTCGGTCGCCCAGGTCGCTCCGGGCGGCGCGTTCTTCGACACGAAGACGATCAACTGCGACAACCCGCTGCTCTCCGCGCAGCAGCTCGGCGTCATCGGTTGCGACGCCACGAAGATTGCGAACGGCGACAGCGTCCCGCTGTACCTCGGCCGTCGCAACGTCGAAGGCGGCGGTCGTCAGCAGCGCTTCGAGAACACGTCGTTCCGCGCACTGCTCGGCGTTCGTGGCCAGGTCTCCGAGAACTGGGACTACGACGCGTCGGTGCAGTACTCGGCCGTTGTCGCGGACCAGTCGGCGAACAACTTCTTCCACAAGACGCGCCTGGCGCGTGCGCTGGACGTTGTGACGGATCCGGGCACGGGCGCTCCGGCGTGCCGCTCGTTCGTCGATGGCACCGATACGAGCTGCCGTCCGTACAACCCGTTCCAGACCGGCGGCGTGACAGCCGATGCGCTGAACTACCTGCAGGTCCCGGGATTGCAGCAGGGCAAGATCGAGCAGGAGATCTACTCCGCATCGATGACGGGCGATCTGGGCGCGTACGGCGTCAAGAGCCCGTTCGCGCAAGAGGGCATCAAGGTGGCGTTCGGCGCGGAGAACCGCTACGACCGTCTGAAGAACGTGACGGACGATCCGACTTCGCAGTTCCTGCTGTCGGGCGCCGGCGGCCCGGTCATCGGCCTGTCCGGCTCGACCAAGGTGCTCGACCTGTTCACCGAGTTGCGCGTGCCGTTGGTGCAGGATGCGCCGTTCGCCGATCAGCTGGGCCTCGAGCTCGCGTATCGCTACTCCGACTACGATCCCATTACCACCGATACCTACAAGATCGGTGCGGACTGGGCGCCGGTGCAGGACGTGAAGTTCCGCGCCAGCTATCAGCGCGCAGTCCGCGCGCCGAACGTGGTGGAGCTGTTCACCTCGCAGGGCGCTGGCCTGTTCGACCTGCCGGGCGATCCGTGCGGTACCGCTCTCGCGGGCACCGCGGGTGGCGCTTCGCGCGAAGCCTGTATCGCGAGCGGCGTGCCTGCGGCGGTGTTCGACGACCCGGCTCGCCGGTCGCGTCTGGACAGCCCGGCTGGCCAGTTCAACCTGCTGCAAGGCGGCGATCCGACCCTGAAGCCCGAGACCTCCGATACGTACACGTACGGCGTCATCATCCAGCCGCGATTCCTGCCGCACATGGCGATGTCCATCGACTACTTCGACATCAACATCGACGACACGATCTCGACGGTCGGAGCCGACACCTCGCTGAATGCGTGCTATTTCTCGAACGACGCAGCGTCGTGCGCGCGCATCCATCGCAATCCGGGTAACGGGTCGCTGTGGCAGGGCACCGGTCAGGTGGTCGATCTCAACACCAACATCGGGTCGCTGTCGACCAAGGGTGTGGACCTGAGCCTGAGCTACAGCGGCCTCGAGCTGGGCGGCATGGGCGAGTTGAGCTTCAACCTCGTCGGCACCTACCTGGATGAGCTGACCTACGTGTCCGGTATCAACGGCGTCGCGCCGACCGAGTGCAAAGGCAAGTACTCCGGCGCGCTGTGCGGCGTGCCGAGCCCGGACTGGCGGCATCACTTCCGCATGGGTTGGGAAACGCCGTGGAACGTCGACCTGTCGCTCACCTGGCGCTACTTCGCCGAGGTGTCGAACATCAACCCCTCGCAGAGCGCCAACATCGACTACACGCTCGGTGCGCGCAGCTTCTTCGACCTCGCGGCGAACTGGGCCGTGACGGAGAAGGCCTCTGTGCTCCTGGGCATCAACAACGTGCTGGACAAGGATCCGCCGATCACGTCCGCCGTGGGCAATACGGGTAACGGCAATACGTTCCCGCAGACCTACGACGCGCTCGGCCGCTGGATCTTCATGCGCGCGCAAGTGCAGTTCTGATAGCTCCCTGAGAAGGGAAGTTGCGGCGGTCTCGATCGAGACCGCCGCTTTTTTTTGGGGGCGGCTCTTTCAGCAGCCCGGCGCGACGACGGTTTCGGCTTTACGGATCTCGCGCGGGGACAGGCCGGTCCAGCGGCGCATGTGACGCAGCAGCGCATGACGCTGCACGAATCCCACGGTCGAGGCGATCTCGCTGACGTCGAGGGGAGTGGTCTGCAGCAGCCGCAGCGCGACTCGCGCGCGCTTGCGCAACAGGTATTGATGCGGCGTGATGCCGTGGACGAGAGTGAACAGCCGCAGGAAGTGATACTTCGACAGACACGCGGCTCTGCCGAGCGCGTCGAGGTCGAGCTGCTCGCGGTAGTTCGAATGCAGGTAGTCGGTGGCCCGGCTGATGCGGCGATGGATCTCGCGCCGCGTGGTGGCGCGGATCAGCTGCAGCGAATCGATCTGCTCCAGCAAGCCGTCGCGGTGAGCGAGCATGCGCTCGAGCAGAAAATGCAGCTGCTCGTCATACCAGGCTTCGTCGTCGATCCCACGCAACACGTGCAGTCGGATGAAACGCAGCACCGGGCTGATGAGCTTGTCGTGCGGCTGCAGGCACTCCACGAACTCCGCGGATCGCTCGACGATCGTGTCGCCGCGCTCCATGGCCTTCTCGACAGACAGTGTCATTGCGCCATAAGCGCGCTCCACCAGTTGCGGTCCGAAGTAGATCGCAAACGATTCCACGCTGTGCGCGGATTCGATGTGCGTCGTGCACACGCGGCCGTTGTTCAGAATCAGGAAGCTGTCGTCATCGACGGCGACGGTGCGGCCGTCGAATTGGCAGCGTTCCTCGCCGCCCCACACTGCGCGAATCGACAGGCCGTGTGCGCACGGCCCGAAGCGCGCCCGCTTCGCGCGCCCCCAGATGATCCAGTTCTCGCGGCCCCATCTCGAGTTGAAAGCAGGCCGCATCTCGACGGGGGTGGAAGCGAAGTCGGGCAACGTACGTAGCAGCATCTCCCTGAAGCAATCGCAATTCGCGCGCTCGACCGGTCACTGCTGTTGCACGAAGAAAATCGCATCGTGCTTTGCAGAGCACGTTTGGTCATACTTCCCGCGCACCCCGCGGAGCCTTTCCATGCAGATGAACGACATTCCTTTCGGCACCACCGACTGGTCCACGCTCGAACCGACGCAACATCCCGGCGATGTGGGCTTCGCGCAGTGGCGCACGCGTCAATTTGGCAATATCCGCGTGCGCATGGTCGAGTACTCGCCTGGTTACGTCGCAAATCACTGGTGCAGCAAAGGCCACATCCTCTTCTGCATCGAAGGCGAGCTGCACACCGAGCTCGACGACGGCCGTCTGTTCGTGCTCAAGCCGGGCATGAGCTACCAGGTCGCCGACAACGCCGAACCCCATCGCTCTTCCACCGAGCGCGGCGCCCGCCTGTTCATCGTCGACTAATCATCGTCTCCTTCCTTCCTCAGCGATCTCGGCGATCTCTGCGAGAGAATTTCTTCCTCTCCATCTGCAAGCGGAGCGAAATGAAGAACCGGAATGACTCTCGCAGAGATCGCAGAGATCGCTGAGGGAAGAAGGGGAGATTGTTATGGGTCGGAGCGGAGGAGTGCGCGGATGGCGGCGGTGGTTTTTTGCACGCTGTGGCCTGAAGGTACGATCTGCTCGGAGGCGGCGCCGTCGGGGTGGGAACTGGAGCAGGGCACGACCTCGTCGTTGGAGCCGATGATGGAGTGGTACGTCTCGGCGGACGAGATCGCGGAACTACTCGTCACCGGCCGCGCCCAGCGCACGCGCCTGTCGCCTTCGAGTCCGACGATGCCCATCGCATCGAACGGCGCGATGGTGCGGCACGCGGTCGTGAAGGTCAGCAGCAGGATTGGCCGGACTGTCGCGCATGCCAGGATTCTACGCTATCGTCGGCCCCCTACCGTTGACAGGGGAACAACAACAATGCGCCGCTACACAGCCGGGATGGCAATTCTGATCGGCGGCCTGGTCGCCGGCACGCTCGACATCCTCTATGCCACCGGCTATTCCGCGTGGCGCGGCACCCCGCCGATGACTTTGTTGCAGTTCGTCGCGAGCGGCCTGCTGGGCCAGGGCTCGTTCCAGGGCGGCGCCCCGACGGCGGGGCTCGGCCTGCTGCTGCACTATCTGATGATGCTCATCATCGCCGCGATCTTTTTCGGGCTCAGCCGGCGACTGACCTTCCTGGTCGCGAAGCCGCTCATCTGGGGTCCCGTCTACGGCTTCCTGGTCTACTGGGTCATGAACCTGGTCGTCATGCAGCTGTCGGCCACGCCGAACAAGTGGCATTTCATCCCGCTGTCGTTCGCGACCGGCATCCTGGTGCACATGTTCTTCATCGGCGCGGTCATCGCCTGGTTCGCCAGCAAAGGTCCGGCCCCGAGGGATTTGCAGCAGGCTGCGGCATGAGCGCCGTGCCGGTGTCCGCGAGCCAGCGCTCCTGGTTCGCGTATATTGCCGCCGCGTTGGGGCTCATGGCCCTGATCGGCGTGCTCTGCTTCCATTTTCCCGAGTTGCTGACGAGTCGCGACTTCCGCGGCGTGTACTCGGAGCAGTTCGCCCGGCGTCTGTTGCTGTTCGGGCTCGTCGCGGCATTCGCGCTCGGCACGATCGCCATTCTGCGCAACCGCAATCGGCGCGTAGCGCTGCTCGGAGTCGGCAGTGCCGCCCTCGCCGTGCTGCTGGGTGGTGCGACGGTGCGGTTCGATCCGATCGAGCAAACGCCGTTCTCGCTCGGGCTGGACTGGTTCGTCATCTCGCTGTTCGTCTCGGCGCTCGCCTTCATTCCGATCGAGCGGATGCTTGCGGTCCGCCCGCTGTCGCCGCTGCGTCCGGAATGGCGCACCGACCTGGCTTACTTCTTCATGAGCCACGTGCTCGTGCAGTTCATCCTGATCGCCGTCACGGCATCGACCACGACCGTTTCCGGATTCGCCGCGTCGCCCGCTTTGCAGGCTTCGATCCAGTCGCTGCCGATCTGGGCGCAGTTCCTGCTCGCCGTGTTCTTCGCCGACCTGGCGCAGGCGCTGTTGCATCGGGCGTATCACAAGTCCTCGTGGCTGTGGCGCTTTCACTCCGTGCATCACTCGAGCCGCAACATGGACTGGCTGGCGGGCTCGCGCGTGCACATCGTCGAGATCCTGCTGACGCGCAGCGCAGTGCTGATGCCGCTGGTGCTGCTCGGCTTCTCCGCGCAGGCCGTCAATTCGTACATCATCCTCGTCGGCTTGCAGGCGGTACTGGCGCACGCCAACCTGCGGATCAACTTCGGCTGGCTCGAATACCTCATCGTCACGCCGCGCTATCACCACTGGCATCACGCCCGCGACGCGGCCTACGAGGATGCGAACTACGCGATCCATCTGCCGCTCATCGACATGCTGATGGGCACATTCCGCCGCCCGCCCTCCGGTCACTGGCCGCCCGAGTACGGCGTCAACGAGCTGCAGAGCGTGCCGCGCGGCTTCTGGCCGCAAGCCTGGATGCCGTTCGGCTCGCGCCGGCGCTTCGACAGTTATGTCGGCCAGGAAGATCGCGCCTGAGCCTGCGCTCGCTTGCACTGCACGAGAATCGCGTGCTGTGTCTCCGTCGCGAGGCCGTGCAGCACGAGGCGATACCCGGCCCGTAATGTCGACATCGGCACCATCGGGTGCTTGTTGTTGATCAACGCCGGCGTATAAGGCGTGCCGAGTAGCTTCGCGACGTACAAGCCGATCGTTTCGTCCAGCTGCAGCGAGTTCGATGCCCGCCAGAAGTCGTTGTCCGTCAACAGCAGCTGGTAGACCGGCGTATAGATCTCGATCGCCGTCTGCAGATCGATGAAGTTCGTCCAGCGATCCGGCATCGCCTGAATCGGCAGCGGCCCGTCGGTGATGCAGCTGAAGTCGAGCTCCTCGACCGGCGCCAGCTCCAGCCCTCGCTCGCGCAGCTGCCGGTTGATCTCGATGACGAAGTTGAACAGGTTGAGGTCGTGCTGCAGATAGATGTGGTTGCGGATCTCGTCGAGCCGCGTCGGCTGCAGCGGTGTCGGCATCATGTTCACGCCGCGCGTGTTGCGCGCGATGAACTGCAGGATTTCCGAGCCCAGGTAGAAGTGCCGGAAGATGAGCGTGTTCGCGTTCGGCGAGAGCCACGTGCGCATGTTCCATTCGAGCAGCCGGTGCAGCAGCGCCGATGACGTGAAGCGCTTCGGTATGACGACCTTGATGAGCTGGAAGAGCACGATCGTCGCGCGCGCCAGCGGCCGGACCAGCGGCAGCAGGAACTGCCGCGAGCGCGAGCTCAGGTCCGCCAGCCACGCACGCTTGCAATCCTCGGCGAGCGGAATGCTGCGATCGAGGTACAGCGCCAGCCATGGGCTGGGGTCGCGAACGTCGTGCTCGTCGTGCAGGAATTTTGGTTCGGTGCTCATATGACGTGCTCCATCTGCAGAAGGTAGAGCTCGGCGGTCGAGCGCGCGCCGGCAGCAATCTGCGCGGCGGCGCCTTGCGGGTCGAGGGCAAGCGCGATCTCCACCGCGCTCAGCCAGCGTGCCAGGTGGCTGGCGTCGTTCTCGCCGTGATAGCTCAGGAAGCGGAACGCCTGCTCCGGAACGTCGAGCTGCTTGCGCAGCAGCGGCAGCAGGGCAGGGATGATGCGCTGGCCCGTGCCTTCGATGATGTAGATCGCGCCGAGCAGACCGATCGGATTGGGCTGCCGCGCCAGCGCGTGCATGTACGCGTTGAGTGCTTCACCACCCGGGTTGCGTGACAGCGCATCGATGTTCGGCGCGGTGCCGCCGGCGCGACGGTAGTCGTCGAACAGGATCTGGTAGTCGAACTGCTCCTCGCCCGCATGCTTGCGAACCAGCTGGGCGAGCGCTCCGTGGCGTTCGTCGAGGTGTCCGGCGCCGGTGCGCATCCACTGGCTGCCTTCGCGCACCTGCGGAATCCAGCACGCCATCCAGCGCACGTAGTCTTCGGTCGTGAACCGGCCGGTCGTGATCCTGCGGATCATCTGCGTGCGCCACGCACGCGATCGGTAGTCGTGCCAGGTGGACGCGAGTTCGGTCAGCAAGCTGCGCAGCTGTGGTGCTCCTGCGTTCGCGGGATCGTGCGGCGGCAGGACCTCCATGGAGTCATCTTCATCCCCGCTTGCTGTGTCGCTCGCCACGACTTCCAGCATCATGAACGCGACGGTGAACCGTCCGGACTCGGGCACGAAACACAGGATGCGCTGCCCGGGCCGCAGCTCGCGCTCGCGCATGAAGTCCGCGAGCATGATGAAGATCGAAGCCGCACCGGTGTTGCCGCGCGTCGTGAGATTGCTGTACCAGCGCTCCTGCGGAATGGACAGCCCGGCGCGCGCCATCAGTTCTTCGACCACGCCCGCAAATTTTTGCGAGGAGTAGTGGCACAGGAAGTGGTCGACCTGGTCCGGTGCGAACACACCTTCATGGATGAGCTGCACGTACTCGTGAATCCCGAGGTCGAACAGGTGCGGCAGAAGCCGGATGTCCTGGCGCAGCAGGAAGGCGCCGTCGGCTTCGGCATCGCCGACCGATGCGTAGTCGAGGTAGGACGTGCCGCTGCCGTCGGCCGGATAGCCGATCTGCATGCAGACGGGCAGGTCGCCGCTGAACGAGCGGCTGTGAATCCAGCGCAGCTTGAGCGACAGCCCGTTCGAGCGTGGCCGCTTGCTCAGCAGGCAGGCGCCAGCGCCGTCGGACAGCATCCAGCGCAGGAAATGCGAGTCGAAGTCAGTCTCGTAGCCGCGCGGCGCGAAACGCGAGCGCTTGAACATGCGCGACGGGAACTCGCTGGTCACGACCATCGCGTGACCCGAGCCGCTGAGCTCGAGCGTGCTGGCGGCGTGCTGCAAGGCTGCGACGCCGGCGGCGCACACGCCATGGTGGCTGCTCGTATGCAGCGGCCGCGCGTGCAACTCGCCTTGCACCATGTTCGCGAAGCCGGGCATGGCAACGTCGCCACCGGAGGAGCCGGTGCACAGAACAGTGAGATCTTCGAGCCGGATCTCCGAGGCGGAGAGGCAGCTCGTGACAGCGGCCGCAGCCATCGCGGCGGCGGAGTGCACCGTCGCACCGTCTTCTGCAATCGCGTAGTGACGCGTCTTGATGCCGTTCTCCGCGAGGATGCGACGCTTGATGCGCGCGGACGCGGCGCTGAGCGGTGCGATGTAGCGGTCGAGATCGTCGTTGCCGACCGGCTCGCCCGGCAGGAACAGGCCGGTCGAGCTGACGAACACCGAATCGAAATGGACGGGCATGGCGCTTACCTGCTGTGGCTGAGAAATCGTCGTGGGCGCAGCCTGCGGGCGGGGCGCAACCGGCAGCAAATACTCACACCGGCGTGACACCTCAGGATCTTGCCGGTATCGTATTGTGATACCAGCATCGGAGCGGACATGGCGGACTCACGAACGCTGCTGAAACACCTCAAGTCGCGGCTGCGCGCGCAAGGCGTTACGTACCGGGAGCTCGCGAAGCGGCTGCGGCTGAGCGAGCCGACCGTGAAGCGCGATCTCAGCCGCGGCAGGTTCTCGCTGCAGCGGCTGGATCGCATCTGCGACGTGCTGGACATCGAGCTCGAAGAGCTGCTGGAGCCGCCGGTGCCGGCGCCGCCGCTGACCGAGCTGAGCGCCGAGCAGGAGCAGGCGATCGTCAGCAAGCCCAAGCTCCTGCTGGTCGCGTACCTGACCGCCAACGACTGGAAGTTCCAGGAGATCGTGTCGACGTTTCAGCTCAGCGCGAGCGAGCTGATCGATATCCTGATGCGCCTGGAGAAGCTCGGCATCGCCGAGTTCCGGCCGCCGAACCGCGTGCGCAAGCTCACGGCGCGCAATTTCTCCTGGCGCAAGGACGGGCCGGTGCACGAGTTCTTCCTGAAGCGCGTGGCGCCGGAGTTCTTCGGCGGCCGCTTCGACGGGCAGGGCGACGAGCTGCGCTTCATCGGCGGGCTGTTGACCGCCGAATCGCTGGTGCGGTTCAAGGCGGGAATCGATCGGCTGGCGAGCGAGTTCGAGGAGCTCGCCCGCAGCGATGCCCGGCGACCGCTTGCCGCGCGCGACAGTTGCAGCGCCATTCTCGCCCTGCGCGCCTGGGAGTTCTCGGACTTCGCCAAGCTCCGGCGCAACTAGGCCGGGCCGCAAGCCGGGGGAATGACGTCGTCTTTGGGCGGCGGTTTCCGATCCTCCGGTCATGAGAGCCTTGTTGGAGGAGCGGCTGCGGCCGCTCGTGCGGACCGCGTGCCTCGCGAGCGGCGTGATGTGCCTCGCGCTCCTCGTTCCCGCACTGTTCATTGTGCCGTTGAGCCGTCAATCGGCTGTGATCGTTGGCGTCATCCCGATGCTCGGCGTGCTGGTGATCTACGCCGCCGATCTTGCGTGCCGCAACGCACGGGCTGCGGCTGCTGCGGCGTTGGACCGCGAGCTGATTCCCGCTGGAATTGCCAATTCGCTCGATGCGCTGCGCGACGTTGAGTTGCTGCGTTCCTTCATCGCCGGTGCGGGCGGGTGTTCGCTGGCGCAGGCGGCGCGGACCGCGAACGATGAAGCGGAGGACCTGGTGCGCGGCCGGGAGACGCTCGATGCGATGAGCATGTCGCATGCCGCGATAGAGTCCTGGCGTGTGCGGCACGAGCCGTTCATGTCACGTCGTCAGCACGCAGAGCGGGTAGCTGCGCATGTCGGCGCGATCGCACGAGCGGGCAGCATCGCGTTGCAGATCGGCGTACTGGCGTTGGGCGTATGGCTCGTCGCGGAATCGCGCATCAGCGTCGTGGTGCTGGCAGCGGCGGCGCTGGTAATCGGCAGAGCGATGTATTCGCTGGAACAGTTGATCGGCAGCTACCAGGCGATGAACGCAGCGCGCGGCGCTTGGCAGCGATTGAACCGGCGCGCGCCTTGCATCGTCGTCAAACAGTCGGGCGCACCCGCAGGCGGCGTCGAGCTGGATCGAGTCAGCTACACACCCTCGGCAGGACGACGCGCATCGGTCCGCAACGTCAGCCTGTCGCTGGCGCTGGGCGAGAGCATTCTGATTGCCGGTCCGAGCGGCAGCGGCAAGACAACGTTGGCCCGCCTGATCGCCGGCGTGCTGCGCCCGCAAGCCGGCCGGGTCAGCCGCGACGACAGTGTCGGTTATGTATCGCAGGAAATTCGGCTGTTCCCCGGCACCATCGCCGCCAACATCGCGTGCATGGGCCCGCTCGATTCGACTCGCATCGTGCAAGCCGCCAGGCTGGCGCACGTGCACGAGATGATCGTGCAGTTGCCCGAGAGCTATCACACGGAAGTCTGCGAGGGTGGAGCGTGCCTCTCTGCGGGACAGCGCCGGCGCATTGCGCTCGCGCGAGCGCTCTACGCCGACCCGCGTCTGCTGGTGCTCGACGAACCGACCGCGGATCTCGACGTCGACGGCGAGCTGGCGCTGGTGAAAACGCTGGCAGCGCTCAAGGAGCGAGGAACGACGGTCGTGATCGTCGGCCAGCGTACTGGGGAGCTCGCGCACGTCGACCAATTCGCGATTCTGCGCGAGGGCGTGTTGCAGACGTTCGAGCGCACCGAGCTGCCGACGCGCGCTGGCGCCGTGGTGGTTCCCCTGCAGCGCCCGGCACCGCAGCCGCTGTAAGATGATCTCGCGAGCCGCTGTCGCGGCAGTAGAGGTTGTCGTGGTCGAGGCGGTGCCGGCCGATCTGCTCACGAGCTGGACATCTCAGTCCAGCACGCGTGACGGTGCGCGGCTGTGCATTCGTCCGCTGCGGCCCGACGATCGTGAGCGCGAGATCGAGTTCATCAACTCGCTGTCCGAGCGCTCGCGCTACTACCGGCTGATGACGCCGCTGAAGTTCCTGCCGCCGCACCTGCTCGACCAGTTGATGGACATCGACTACGACCGGCGCATGGCGCTGGTCGCGACGATCGTGCAGGAAGGTCGCGAGCAGTTCGTCGGTATCGCTCGCTACGGTGAGACGGATCGCCGCAATTGCGTGGAGTTGGGCATTACCGTGACGGATCAGTGGCAGCGGCGCGGCATCGCGCGATTGCTGATCGCCGAGCTCATGCGCTTCGCGCGCTGGCGCGGCATCAAGTGCCTGGAAGGCATCGTACTGCACGACAATTTCGCGATGATCGAGCTGGCGAAGAGCCTCGGCTTCCACGCGACCCACGACTACGCGCAGCACGTCGTGGTCATCACCCGATCGCTCAACCCGGAGAAGTAGGCGAGCAAGCGCGCACCGCTGCGCTGAGCTCCTGAAAATAACGGGGCTTGCCGGCCTGCTCGCCGACCAGCCCGGCCCGCGTCAGTTTCGCAAGCACGTTCGATCGCGCCTCGCACAACAGCACGCGGATGCCGCGCCGCTCCAGGTTCTCCGTTGCTTCCTCGAGCGCCTGGATGCCGGTGATATCCATGAACGGCACGTGCGCCAGGTGGATCACGATGCAGCGCGGGTCGATGTTCGTGCGCTTCAGCGTGCGCTCCCAGCTCTCCACGGCGCCGAAGAAGAACGGCCCTTCGATCGAATAGATCATCACGTCCGCGGGCCGCTGCACGTCCTGAGGCAGTCGCGAGCGCAGCTCGCCTTCTTCCACGCGCAGGATCTCGACGGATGCCGCCATGCGTCGCAGGAACAGCAGCATCGCAAGAATGACGCCGACGTTCACCGCGACCACGAGATCGGTGAAGACGGTGAGCAGGAACGTGATCAGCAGAATGGCGACATCCGGACGCGGGGCCCGGCGCACCATGCGAACGAAGTGACGCGCCTCGCTCATGTTCCATGCAACGAAGAACAAAATTGCAGCAAGCGCCGCGAGCGGCACGCGTCCCGCGAGGGGCGCGAGCAGCAGCAGGATCAGCACCAGCGTGATCGAATGGACGATGCCCGCGAGCGGGCTGGTCGCACCATTTCGATAGTTCGTTGCTGTACGTGCTATCGCGCCGGTGGCCGCGAAGCCGCCGAAGAACGGTGTCAGGACATTCGCGATGCCCTGGCCGATCAGCTCCTGGTTGGAGTCGTGGCGAGTGCCGGCCATGCCGTCCGCGACCGTTGCCGACAGGAGCGACTCGATCGCCCCCAGCATCGCGATCGTGAACGCCGCAGGCACGAGCGTCACGAGCCGGTCGAAAGTCACGGCGGGCATGACCAGATGCGGCAGGCCGCGCGGAATCTCGCCAAACGCGCTCGAGATGGTGGCGACGCCGTCGAAATGGAACGTCACCTGCAGCGCTGTCGCCACGATCATCGCGATCAGCGGACCCGGCACGCGCGCGAAGCCCGGAATCTTCGGCCCGTAGACCGCGAGCAGCAGGCTCAGCAGCGCGAGCAACGTGGTGGCCGGATGCAGCTCGGGCAGGGCCTGCAGCAGATGCCAGAGCTTCTCGTGAAAATGCGCGCCGGAGCTGGCGGGCAGCCCGAAGAAATCCTTCCATTGACCGACCCAGATGATCACGCCGATGCCGGCCGTGAAGCCGGCGATCACCGGGTCCGGAATGAACCGCAGCACGCCGCCGAAGTTGGCAACGCCCAGCAGGATCAGAATGACGCCAGCCATGCAGGTGGCGAGCAGCAGGCCGTCGATGCCGTACTGTGCGGTGACGCCGGCAAGGATGACGACGAACGCGCCGGTCGGACCGGCGATCTGGATGCGGCTGCCGCCGCACAGTGCAACCACGACGCCAGCTACGATCGCCGTGTAGATGCCCTGTTCGGGCTTGACGCCGGACGCGATCGCGAACGCCATCGCGAGTGGCAGGGCGACGACGCCGACGATGACGCCGGCGACGATGTTGCGTGTCCATTGATCGCGACGGAACAGTCCTGCTTTGGCTGCTTCTAGTGCGGCGATCATTTGTGCATTCTATGCAGGAAGTACCCGGCGGGGGAGTCATGAGCGATACGTCACGACGCGAATTCATCGGCATCGCCGCGGCGCTCGGTATTGGGGCGCCGGGTGTGACCCTGGCGGCGGTCCGCGGCAGCGTGGGCAAGTCCGTGGTCGAGACGCCCGCGAGCGCCATCGTCGAAACCTCGGCCGGCAAAGTGCGCGGGTTCGTGCGCAACGGCATCGTCACGTTCAAAGGCATTCCGTACGGCGCCTCGACAGCGGGTGAGGCGCGTTTTCAGCCGCCCGCGCCACCGACGCCGTGGACGGACGTGCGCGCGACCATGAGCTACGGCCCGGTTTGCCCGCAGCCGGTGCGCTCAGGGTGGCAATCCGACCGCGCCGCGTTTCTCTACGACTGGGATGACGGTTTCCCCGGCGAGGACTGTCTGCGTCTCAACGTGTGGACGCCGGCTGCCGCAGAACGCGGCAAGCGGCCGGTGATGGTCTGGCTGCACGGCGGCGGCTATGAAGCAGGGTCGTCGCAGGAGCTGCCGTCTTATGACGGCGAGAACTTGAGCCGGCGCGGCGACGTCGTCGTGGTCAGCATCAATCACCGGCTCAACGTCTTCGGCTATCTGAACATGGCTGCAGTCGGCGGCGAGAAGTACGCGCACTCGATCAACGTCGGCATGCTCGACATCGTCGCAGCGCTGCAGTGGGTGCGCGACAACGTCGCTCGCTTCGGCGGCGATCCGGCGAACGTGACGGTGTTCGGGCAATCTGGCGGCGGTGGAAAAGTCAGCACGCTGATGGCGATGCCGTCAGCGCAAGGGCTGTTTCACAAAGCGATCGTACAGAGCGGCTCGCTGCTGCGCCTGGCGAGTGCGGAAGCCTCGGCGGCGCAAGCTGCCGAAGTGCTGAAGGAGCTGGAGGCGCAGGGCGTCGGCAGGGAACAGCTGACGCAGCTCCCAGCGGCCCGGCTGGTCGAGATCGCGACGGTGGCAAAGAACCGCCTGGTCTCCACTCGGCCGCGGGCGCCGACTCACGAGCGCCTTGGATGGCAGCCGTGGGTGGATGGCACGGTCGTCGCGTCGCACCCGTTCGATCCTCGCGCGCCGGCGCTCGCTACGAAGGTGCCGATGCTGATCGGCACCACGCTGCACGAGTTCTCGCCCGCGTCGATGATGCCGGATCCGCGTGGCCTCACCGAGGAATGGCTCACCGCGGAAGTTGCGAAGAACTACGGCGATGCGGCGGGCAAGATCGTCGCGGCGTTCAAGAGCGGGCATCCCGGTGCGTTGCCGTTCGAGCTCGCGGCAGTGATCAGCGCAACGACGATCTTCAGACTGTCCGCCGTGCGGCAAGCGCAGCTGCAGTCGGCGAACGCGCCTGCATATCTCTATTGGTTTGCGTGGAAGACGCCAGTGCTCGACGGCATCCCGCTCGCGTATCACTGCGTCGACCTTGCGTTCGCCTTCGACAACATCGATCGCTGCGCCAACTCGACCGGCGGCACGCCCGAAGCGCGGGATCTCGCTGCGAGGATCAGCCAGGCGTGGATTCAGTTCGCGCGCACCGGCAATCCGAATCACGCCGGATTGCCGCGCTGGCCCGCCGTGTCCGCGCAGACGCTGCCGACGATGATCTTCGACACGCACTGCGAAGTGAAGAACGACCCCGACGCTGCGGAGCGCAAGTCCTTATCAACCTAGATGTGGCAGCACGCCTCGATGTTGTGCCCGTCCGGATCCAGCACGAACGCGCCGTAGTACTTCTCGTGATAATGCGGTCGCGGCCCCGGCGGCCCATTGTCGCGACCACCCGCCGCCATCGCAGCCTTGTAGAACGCATCCACGATCGCGCGCGAGTCTGCGCGAAACGCGATGTGCAGCGGCGGTTTGTTCGCCGTCGCATTCTCCGCCAACCAGAAGTCCGGCTTCGGCGGCACCCCGAACCCCGCCACGCCCCGCCCGCCCGTATGCTCCTTCGGTATCTCCATCATCAGCTGATACCCAAGCGGCGCCAGCGCTTTCGTGTAGAACTGCTTGCTCTTGTCGTAGTCCGTCGCGGCGACACCCGTGTGGTCGATCATCTTCAGCACTCCTTGTTAAGAGTGGTTGGTGAGGGGTGGTTTGCGGAAAAGAGGAAGAGGAAGAAAGTTTCTCGCCAAGATCGCCAAGATCGCCAAGGAAGAACAAGAAGATCTCTATCTTCAGAATACCAAGTTTTCCTTCTTATCTTCCTTGGCGATCTTGGCGATCTTGGCGAGAGATATTCCGGCTCCGATTCTTTCCGCAGCCACCCCATGCCCTGCGTACCACAACCCCTACCCGAACTGCACCGATAGCATCGACACCGATCCCCCGTCCATGCCTTCGACGGGGAAAGAGATCGTGTCGTCTGCGTGGGTCGCGCCGAGGACGTAGAGCAACGGCAGATAGTGTTCCGGTGTCGGCACTGAGAGCAGCGCATCTTTTCCGAGCGATGCGTAGTCGATCAGCGGCGCGTACGCGCGCGCCTCGATGAGATCGCGGACGCGCGAGTCGAAGCGGATCGCCCAATCGTAGGGATCGACCGGGTGCTTGCCCCATGCGTACGCGTGCAAGTTGTGCACGATGTCGCCGCTGCCGACGATGAGCACGCCGGCGTCGCGCAGCGGCCGCAAGCGCTGTCCGATGTCGAAGTGGAAATGCGGCGCACGGGTCTCATCGATGCTCAGCTGTAAGACAGGTACATCCGCTTTTGGAAAGACGTGGCAGAGCACGGACCAGGTCCCGTGATCGAGCCCCCAGCGGTCATCGAGATCGACGTCGAGCGGCGCCAGGAGTTGCTGCACTTCTCGCGCCAGTGTGGGGTCGCCCGGAGCGGGGTACTGCACGGCGAACAGCTCGCGCGGAAACCCGCCGAAGTCATGAATGGTCCGCGGCGACGCCATGGCCGTGACGGCGAGCTGCGGTATGTACCAATGCGCTGAAATACACAGCACCGCGCGAGGCCGCGGCAGGCGCGCGCCGATCCCCGCCCAGGCCTGGCCGTACTCGTTGTTTCCCAGTGCATTCATGGGATTGCCGTGACCGAAAAAGATCGCGGGCATGCGAGGTTTTGCAGTGGCCATGTGGCATCATAACGCCGCTCGCTTCAGTCGCAGAGCCGACGAGTCGAATGGGGGAATTGAGGATGCAGGGCAAGCCCACCTCAATTGATATCGCGTATCTGGCCGGTGTTTCGCAGCCAACGGTTTCGCGCGCCTTGCGCGGGAGCCCGATGGTCAGCGAGGAGACGCGGCGGCGCATCGAGACGATCGCGCAGCAGCTGAACTACAAGGTCGACAAGAACGCGTCGAACCTGCGCTGTCAGCACTCCAACACGCTCGCGCTGCTGCTGTTCGAAGATCCCACGCCCGACGATTCGCTGATCAATCCGTTCTTCCTCGCGATGCTCGGCTCGATCACCCGTGCGTGCGCGCAGCGCGGCTATGACCTGCTCGTTTCGTTCCAGCAGCAGTCGGGCAATTGGCACGTCGATTACGAAGACAGCCGCAAGGCGGACGGCATCATCCTGCTCGGCTACGGCGACTTTCTGCAGTACCGCTTGCGCCTGGAGCAGCTCGTCCACCAGGGCACGCATTTCGTGCGCTGGGGCGCCGTGATGGAAGGACAGCCGGGACTCTCGGTCGGCTGCGACAACTTCCACGGTGGCCGCGAGGCCACGCAGCATCTGCTCGGACTCGGCCGCCGCAAAATCGCATTCCTCGGCAGTGCGTCGGGTCACTATCCGGAATTTCTCGAGCGTTATCGTGGGTACGGCGAGGCGCTCGCGGCTGCGGGCGTGATGGTTTCCTCGGCATTGCAGGTCGATGCGATCACGATGGAGCAGTCCGGTTACGAAGCTGCGTGCGAGTTGCTCGCGCGCGGTGAGTCGTTCGATGCGATCGTCGCAGCGAGCGACCTGATCGCGATCGGCGCGCTGCGCGCGTTGCAGGAGCATCGGATCGATGTGCCGGGTGCCGTGTCAGTCGTCGGATTCGACGATATTCCGGCGGCGAGCCTGGCCAATCCGCCGTTGACGACGGTGATGCAGGACACGCGCCTGGCCGGCGAAGCGTTGGTCGACAGTTTGCTGCGCTCAGTGCAAGGCGAGCCCGCGGAAAACAAAGTTCTGCCGACGCGCCTCGTCGTCCGCAAATCCTGCGGCGTGGGTTGATAAGCGGCGGTCGCCCTTGACTACTCTTTCCCTCCCCCGCTTGCGAGGTAGGGCAGGGAGGGGGCGAAGCATAGAGCATGCGCAAGGAGGCGCGATGAGAAATCTATTGGCGCAGCGACGTGCAGCAGCACTTCGCAAGAGAACGACCGAAGCCGAACATCCTGTCCTTCCCCCGCACGCGGGGGAAGGGACCTTCATTTGGCCGTCTGTGGTACGCGAAGCACGAGCAAGCCGGCGAGCATGAAGCTCACGCCGCCGAGCACGAGCGCGTAGATCGGCGCGCCGCCGAACAAGCGGTTCACCAGCGTTCCAAGCACGCTCGCCGCGACCAGCTGCGGAATCACGATGAAGAAATTGAAGATGCCCATGTAGAGGCCCATCTTCTGCGTCGGCACACTGTTGGCGAGCAGCGCGTAGGGCACGGAGAGAATCGACGCCCATGCGAAGCCGATGCCGACCATCGAGAGCAGCAGCCACGACGGATCGTGGATGAAGCGGAACGAGATCAGCGCTGCGCCGCCGATGAAGAGATTGATGAGATGCGCCATGCGCAGCCCGACACGTGCGGCGATGAACGGAATCACCACAGCCGCCAGGGCTGCGAAGCCGTTGTAAGCACCGAACAACACGCCGACCCAGTTCGCTCCCTCGTTGTACGCATCTGACTGCGCATCG
>DATEKT010000134.1:0-10037 GCA_035277305.1 Steroidobacteraceae bacterium
TTCACCGCAAACGCGACGGCTGCGGAGTACGTGATCCGCGCGCCGAACGCGTCCGTGATCGTGACCTTCGACGTGCCGCTCCACTTGTGACATCCCACGTTCGAGAACGACAGCTTCGGCTTCTGGAACACCGTGATCGGCGGCGACGGCCGCTGCGGAGCGCCGTTGCTGTACACCAGCACCAGCTCTTCGATGTGCTCGTCGCTCTCGTCGCGACAATACGTCTTGAACGCCTTGCCCGGATCGGTCTGATCGCTCCAGTCCTCCTCGCTCCACTGGCCGTTGATCTTCAGCAGCGCGCGCACTTTCAAGTCGGTCGTGCCACCGGCCGCAATGACGTTCTCGTACGTGACGCTGCGAACGTTTGCGTCGGTGAACTTCAGGTAGTCGTAGTGGAAGCTCAGGCGCTCGATCTTGTTGTTGAATGTCCCCTGCAGCAGCTCGATCTCGCGCGAGCTCTGGCCATCGAGCTTCACCTCGGTCGCCCGCTGGCTCGACTGCCGCGGGGTGTCGAACATCTTCTTCATGCCCCATTCCAGCTTGTCCCAGTCGTGGAACTGGCTCTTCTGCCCGCGCTGATAGTCGTTCCATGACGTCAGCGCGAACTGGTGCCACGTCTGCTCCAGGTCGCCGACCGCGGTCTTCAATGCAGCGATGCTGTCCTGTCCCGTCGTCGCATCCCAGATCGACCGGATGGTCGCAGGGTTGCGGCTGCGTGCCAGGTAGAACAGGAACACGTAGTCGGCGTAGCCGTTGGTGTCGTCGGCATCACCGAACGTTCCAGCGTCATCGATCGGCACCGCGTGCTCGACGTACATGTAACCCGCCGCGAAGCCATGCTCGGCCTTGTTCGCGGGATTCGAATCGTCCGGGTACACGTAATCGATCATCCAGTTCCCGGTGGCTTCGCTCAGCCAGTTGTAGTCGGCGCAATTGCCCGTTGCGTGCGGGATGCCGAACTCGATGGTATGGAACAGCTCGTGCGCCAGGATGTCGCGAATCTTCTTTTCCTGCTCGGGCCCGATCGCGGCCGCGCCGCGCATCAGGATGTGCGAAGGCGTGGGGCTGCAGCCCTGGCCGTACGGAACCGTGCGGCCGATGGTGGGATCTTCGTATCCATAGTCCAGGCGCCACGAGGTCATCGGCAGAATGGTGACGTCGAGCGCGCCGCCGCCGCCGTTGCAGCCCGAGTCGATCAACGCGTCCGAAGGCGGATGGCGGCCGAACAGCTCGGTCTCCTTGCTGTAGATTTCCTCGATGTAGCGCGCGACGATGGTCGCAACCGGCTCGGTCTCCGCCTGCGATTGCGGATCGCTGATCACGTAGTGGATGTTCGCGTGTGCCGTCACCTTGAGGCCAAACACGCCCGGGACGATCGGACGCGCGCACGGATTCGGCTCCTCCGGAGCCGCAGCGAGTCGCGCCAGCCCTTTCGACTTGCCTGTGACGGCAAGCGCGTTCGTGGTTGCTGTCGCGGCCAGACGGTCGCTGAACCAGCTGCCTTCGTACATCGGCAGAATGAAGAACGGCTCCAGGGTCTGCCGCGCGGCGGCGGAGAGCCCCGGCCAAGCCAGCGCGACTTCCGCGACGACACGCGTACCCGGATTGTGCGAGGGGCGACCGACATACTCCGCCGGCAAGCGCGGATCGCGGAACTCCGCGAACATCTTGTAGATCAGCGCTTGCTCGGCAGTGAGAGTGCCCGCAGCCAGCGCGGCGTCGATCAGCTGCGTGCTCGTCGGTCCGGTGGCAGGTAGCGGCTGCGAGGCGGCGCTCTTCGGATCGGAGCCCGCGAGGACTTCGCCGCCGTCGTTGAAGCCGTCATCGTCGGTGTCGGGATCGTTCGGATCCGTGCCGCGAGCATGCTCCTCGTCGTCCGTCAGGCCGTCGCCATCGGTGTCGACGCCGGGGCCGCCACCACCGGTGACGTTGACCGCGACATTCGCAGTCGCGGACGCGGCACCGTCGGTCATCGAGTACGTGAACGCGTCGGGGCCGGAGAATCCCGCGGCCGGCGTGTAGCGCACTGAGGTACCGACGATCGATGTGGTGCCGTGCGCTGGCTGAGTCACCGACGAGATCGACAACGTGTCGCCGTCCGCATCGGTGTCATTCGCGAGCACCGGAATGTTCACGGCAGTGCCAGCGCTCGTCGTCGCGCTGTCGTCTGTCGCAATCGGCCCGCTGTTCGTCGCCGTTATCGTCGCAGACGCGGGCTCGCTGTTGGTATGCCCGTCGTTCACGACCAGCTGCGTGACGTAGACACCGGGCTTGTCAGCCGTAAACGTGGCTTTCGTGCCGTTCGCGTCGTCGATCGATGCATCGCTGCCATCCGGATGCGAGAGCAGCGACCAGTCGAAGCCGAGCGCATCGCCGTCGCGATCGGAAGATGCAGTGCCATCGAGCGCGACGGTCGTACCCCATTTCACTGTCGCGGGCGCACTGATGCTCGCGACCGGCGCGCTGTTCGCTGTCGAGATCGCAACGGTGTCCGGCGCGCTCGTCGCCACGCCATCGCTCACGATGAGCTGTGCGACATACGTGCCGGGCTGGTCGATGTTGAGCGCGGGAGTCGCCGTGTTCGCGCTCTGCAGAATCGAAGCACTGTTGGCGGGCCGCGTGTTCAGCGTCCACGCATATGTGAGCGCGTCGCCATCGGCATCGCTCGAACCGCCGCCGTCGAGTTGCACGACAGTTCCGACCTGCGCGCTCTGGTCAGCGCCGGCGTTCGCGACTGGCACAGTGTTCTGGCGCGTCGTCGAGATCACGAGCGAGTCGGGCGCGCTCGAAACCGTGCCGTCGTCGACGACGAGCTCGATCATGTAGTCGCCCGCCAGGTCCGGCGTGAACTTCGCAAGCGCCTTCGCCGGGTCGACGATCTGCGCGACGCTGCCCGCAGGTGCGCTGACCACGCTCCACGCGTAAGTCAGCATGTCGCCATCGATGTCGCTCGAAGCGCTGCCGTCGAGCTGCACTTGCACGCCAACCTGAGTCTGCTGATCTGCGCCGGCGTGTGCGACCGGTGCGCTGTTCTGCGTACTGACCAGGACGGTGTCGGGTGCGCCGTCGACGATCCCGTCGTTGACGACGAGCTGGACGACGTAGTCGCCTTCGCGATCCGGCGTAAACACCGGCCGTACTGTCGAAGGCGAGCTCAGCGCCGCGCTGCTGCCAGCGGGCCGGCTGACGAACGACCACGTGTAGCGCAGCGACTGACCATCAGGATCCGTCGAACCGCTGCCATCGAGGGTGACCGCTTGCGCGACATAGACAGTCTGGTCCGCGCCCGCGTTCGAGATCGGCGGCGAGTTCGTATTGCCGCAGTTGTCGCAGGTGATGTGCCAGGAGAGCGAATCGTTGATCTCCAGCAGCAAGGTCAGGATGGAGATCGGCCGGCGACTTGCCGGCAGCAGGATGCGCAACTTGAACGTGTCCTGGCTGACCACCGGACGCAGCGGCGAGCTGCGCGGCACGTCGCCGAAGAACAGCTCGCCATCCAGAACGATGAACTTCGGCGAGCTGCTGACCAGCGTTGCACGCACCGCCCGCGCGGGATCGCCGCGATTGATCACCGCTGTGCGCGCCGTGACGTCGATCGCGCGTGGGGTCCCCGGGACCTCCTGCAGCTGCGTGATCTGCAGGCCGAGCGGCGTAATCGAGAGCCGCGGCTCTGCGTACGCGCCGGTCGCCATCAAGAACAGCCCCAGCGCGGCCAGAATGCCGCGCAACCCCTTGTACGTCTTCATAGTTCCCGCCTCGTCGCGTGCCAGTTCGCGATCCGCCTATCTGTTAGCGCGCAGGAATCGGGACGGGAGGCTCACTGCGGGGCCCGGATGCATCGGTATCATCGGGCCATGAACAAGCCGGGGGGCGAGGTCACCCAACTGCTGCTGCGCTGGCGCGCCGGCGACGAAGCGGCGTTGGCGGCGTTGTTGCCGCTGGTCTACGAAGAATTGCGGTCGCTCGCCCGGCGGCATCTGCGTCACGAGCGCGACTCGCATACCCTGCAACGCACGGCGCTGGTCCACGAGGCGTTCCTGCGCATCGTCGACCAGCAGCAGGTCGACTGGGAAAGCCGTTCGCAGTTCTACGGCATCGCCTCGCAGATGATGCGGCGGATTCTGGTCGACCATGCACGCAGGCGCTCCGCCGCAAAACGCGGCGACGGTGCACAGCACGTCGATCTCGATGCGGTGCTGCTCGCGGAGGGCCGCGATGCCGATGCGGACCGGGCGGGAGAAGCGCCGCTGCCGACCGCGGAGCCGGAGATCGATTTCGCCGCGGTCGACGAAGCCCTGAAAAGGCTCGAAGCACTGGATCCGCAGCAGGGCAGGCTGGTGGAGCTGCGCTTCTTCGGCGGCCTGAGTATCAAGGAGACCGCGGACATCATCGGTGTCTCGCCGGCGACCGTGAAGCGAGAATGGGCGATCGCTCGCGCCTGGCTGCAGCGCGAGATCGCATCCGGAGAAGGCGCATGACGCCAGAGCTCTGGTTGCGAGTAAAAGACGTCTTCTCCGCCGCCAGCGCTCTCGGCGAGCCGCAGCGGACGCAGTATCTGAACGAAGCGTGCGGCGATGACGCGCAACTGCGTGCGGAAGTCGATTCGCTCCTCGCTGCGCACAACCAGGCCGATGCCGTCGTCGACCGGCCTGCTGCCGCGTACGTTAGCGGCGCGCCGTGGCTCGGCACCGATCACCGCATCGGGCAGCGCGTCGGCGCTTACGAGATCGTCGCGCTCATCGGCCATGGCGGCATGGGCGAGGTGTATCGCGCCCGCCGCGTCGATGCCGAATACGACAAGGAAGTGGCGATCAAGCTCGTGCCGGCCGGCTATCACCGCGACTTCGTGCTGCAGCGGGTGCGCGCCGAGCGGCAGATTCTCGCGAATCTCGATCATCCCGACATCGCGCGGCTGATCGACGGCGGCGCCACCGACGACGGTTTGCCGTATCTCGTGATGGAGCTCGTCGAAGGCGAGCCGCTGGATCGCTATTGCGAACAGCACAACCTTTCGGTTCGCGCGCGGCTGCAGCTCTTTCGCGATGTGTGTGCAGCGGTGAGTTACGCGCATCAGCGTTTGGTGGTTCACCGCGACCTGAAGCCGAGCAACATACTGGTGACGGCAGACGGGCGCGTGAAGCTGCTCGACTTCGGCATCGCCAAGCTTCTGCAGCCGACTGCGAGCGAGTCCGTCGCTGCGCCGACGGTCACGCTCATGCAGGCGCTCACGCCTGGCTTCGCGAGTCCGGAGCAGATCCTCGGCGAGACGATCACGACGGCGAGCGACGTCTACTCGCTGGGTGTGTTGCTGTATCTGCTGCTCACGGGACGCAGTCCTTATCGGACGTCGCTCGACTCGGCGCACGATGTGATTCGCGAAGTCTGCGAGACGGATGCGGCGCCGCCGAGCGTGCACGCGACTCTCGATCGCGATCTCGACGCGATCACGTTACGGGCGCTACGCAAGGAGCCCGACAAGCGCTATCGGTCGGTCGACCTGCTCTCCGAAGATATCGGCCGTCACCTCGAAGGTCTGCCGGTCCAGGCGCGCGGCGATCAGTTCAGCTATCGCGCCTGGAAATTCGTTCGTCGCCACAAGCTGCAGATCGCGGCGGCCGCCATTCTGGCCGTGACGCTGCTCGGCGGAGTCTTGGCTTCCTTGCGAGAAGCGCGCATTGCCGAGCAGCAACGAGTGCTTGCCGAACAGCAGCGCGAGCGCGCCGAGCGGCATTTTTCCAGCGTGCGCAAGCTGGCCGACACGTTCGTGTTCCAGGTGCACGACGCGATCAAGGAACTGCCGGGCTCCACTGCCGCGCGCCAGCTACTCGTGACGACGGCACTCGAGTACCTGAACACACTCGCCGCGGAGGCCGGCAACGATCGCCAGCTGCAGCAGGATCTCGCGGCTGCGTACGAGAAGGTCGGAGACATCCAGGGCCAGGCTTACGGGCCGGCCAACGTTGGCGAGCCGCGCCTCGCGCTGGACAGCTATGCGAAAGGCATCGCGCTGCTCGAAGGCGTCGTTGCCGATGATCCCGGCAATGTGAGCGCACGCAGCTCGCTGGCGCGCAGCTATTTGCGACGCAGCCGACTGCTGCTACTGCTCGGCGATTCCGCGAAGGCAGTGGTCGCGTCGCAGAGCGCAGTCACCGCGTTCGAAACGCTTGCGCAGATGCAGCCCGACGTCGCCACGCGCGCCGGTCTTGCCGATGCGTATTCTTCGCACGCTTACACGATGGACATGGCGGGCGACATGCCAGGCGGGCAGGGCGATGCGGGCAACGTCTATGCGCGCAAGGCAGTGGCAACTCTCGAAAGCCTGACGCAGCAGAACCCGGATGACGTCGATCTCGCCTACAAGCTGGCGAAGGCGTACAGCACCCTCGCGATCACCGTCCTCGGAGACGTGCCGCGGCCCGAAACCATGCAGGAGTCGCTCGACTTCCATCGCAAGGCGCTCGCGGTGGACGCGCGGCTCGTCGCGAGCACCGAGGGTGCGAATTCGAAGTACGCCCGCGCGCTGCTGCTCGACCGCATGAACGTCGCATTCATCCTGAATGAGATGGCCGACTATCGCGGCGCCGTCGAGAATGCTCGCGCGGCGCAACCGTTGCTGTCGCGCTTGCGGACGGACGCCAACAACACGCAAGTGCGAGTGGACAGCGCGAATCTCGCGTGGCCGCTGGGACGCGCACTGCTCGCTCTCGGCGAAGTCAATGAAGCGGCGAAAGTATTCGAGCAGCACGCGGCCGTGCTCGCGGAATTGGCCGCGGAGAGCGATACCTTGAAAGTGCAGTACCTGCGCGGAACGATGGCGTATGGACTGGCCGAAGTGCATTCGCGGCTCGCTTCGAGCGGCGCAGCCGATCCCTCAGGGCGGTTGAAGCACTTGCGACAGGCGAGCGCGCTGTACGCGGAAGCGCTCGCTCACTTCGAGCGCGTCACCGCGAGCGTGACGCTCGATCACATGGATCGTCATCCCGTGGAAGGCGCCGTCGCGGGCCTGGCCCGCAGCAAGGCGGAGATCGCGAAGCTCGAGCGCAGCTGAGCTATTCGGAGTAGTTCAGCGACGCGCGATAGTCTTCGAGCTCGCGCTGATAGATGACCAGATCCGCTTCGAGCTGCGGGATCCGCGCCTTGATCTCGCCTTTGCGCTCGGCCATGTGCTTGCTGTCGAGCACCAGCTGCGCACGCTGCTCGTTGGTCGTCGTCGGATCGATGATCTGCGCGCCGACGCTGATGAGATTGCGCTCGATCTGGTCCATCTCGTTGCGCATGGAATAGATCTCGTCCTGCGTCGAGCCGACGCGCGAGCGCAGCGAATAGAGCTGACGGCCGGTGTGGTACGCCTCGACGAACTGCGGATCGAGCTCGGCGGGGCAGACGCCGCTGTAACCGCCGCCGTGCGAGCCGACGCGAAAGCCGTTCGCCGGTTTGCAGAACTCGCTCAATCCCTGATCGCGGCCCGCCTGGTACTCGGCCAGGTTCGGCGTGACGCCGTGCTCGCTGCACGCGTTGCGATAGCGTCCGATGCGATCGCCGGTGTAACCGTTGACTCCGTCCTCGTAACCGACCGTTCGCCAGTCGGTGGCGAGGCATTCCTGTGCGCTCATCGAGTTGCAGCCCGAGAGTGCGGCCGTGGCTGCCAGGAGGGCGGCCGTGAATGCGAGCCGGGAAGGAATTGTGCGCATGCGTCCGGGTCCTGCGACCTTGAGATGCGCCAAGTTAGCCCGCGGCCGCCTGAACGGGGTGTGAGCGGTTTCACACCTTATGACAGGTCAACATCCTGACCGCGGCTCCGCGACCTCTCCAGCGCGCCAAAGGCGATCAGCAGCAGCGCGGCCAGCACTGTCAGCCCCCACGGAATCGCGGTCACCCCGTAGCGCTCGCCGAGCACGCCGATCAATGTCGGCGCGAGCGTGAGCCCGATTGCCGCCGATGCGATCTGCACGCCGATTGCATTCGCACCGTGCCGTGCTCCGAGTCGCTGCGGAGTTTCGGCGATCAGCCACGGGAAGATCGGGCCGCACGCGAACCCGATCACCGCACTCGCTGCGATGCCCGTGACCGAATGCGAGACGAAGCTGAAGCTCAGTGCCGCGAGCAGACAAATGCTCATGCACGCCACCAGCCAGCGCGAGACAGGGCCGGAGACGTGCACCAGTCCGAATACGACGCGTGCGGCCATGAGAGAGGCCCAGAAGACGCTGACTGCAGCGCCAGCGGAAGCAGTGCTGATGTCGTGTCCCTCGCGCAGCAATGTGTAGAGCCACGCGCCGCTCGATGCTTCCAGTCCGCAGTACACGATGAAGACCACGGCGCTGAGCGCGGTCGCACGCAGGCGCAGCGTTTCGATGAGCGGGGCGCGCGCAGCCTGCACGTCTCCACTCTCGCTGTCTGCGGGCCACAGACGCCGGCTCGCCACGAAGCCAGTCGCGAGCACGAGTTGCGCGATACCGACGATGAGATAGCCGCGCTGCCACCCTGCGTTGACGAGCAGCACTGCGGTCATCAGCGCCGGCCCGATCGTCGTGCCGAAACCGTAGAACGCATGCAGCATGTTCACGGTACGCGCCGAATAGTTATGCGCCGCGAAAGTGTTCAGTGCGCTGTCGATCGCGCCCGCGCCCAGTCCTGCAAGAACGCCGAAGGCGACGACGATCGCCCAGTGCGCCGCGACCGAGTACATGAGCATCGCGATTGCAGTGGCCGCGCATGAAAGTGCAAGCAGCGCGCCGATTCGCATGTGGCGCAGGATCGCTCCGCTCAGGAAGCTCGACGTGACATAGCCGGCGGTCGTCGAGATGAACAGCGATCCCAGCGCGTCGAGCGGCAAGTCGAACGACCTGCGCATCGAAGGCCATGCGACACCGAGCAGACCGTCGGGCAGTCCGAGGCTGACGAAGGCGACGAAGGCAAGCGCGAGCAGCAGACGTGGGCGCGCGGGAATCGTCATGCCTCGCCCCGCGCCGCGAATTCCTGCGCCGCCCAATCGATGAACGCTCGCACGCGCGGCGAAAGCTGTCGATTGCGCGGATAGAGCAGCGAGACGGGCACAGATGGCGGCGGATATTGCGTCAGCACCGGCACCAGCGTGCCACGCTCGAAATCGCCGGCGCCGTGAAAGTGCGGAATCTGCACCAGGCCTAGCCCGAGTCGCGCGGTCGCGAGATAGCTTTCGGTGCCCGTCACCGACATCGTCGCCGGCAGCGTCACGTGGCGCAGGTTCCGCTCGACCACGAACTCGAGCGGACGCAGGTTGCCGGTCGTCAGCGAGCGCAGGCCGATCATGCGATGCCCTTCGAGCGACTCGATGCTCACCGGCGTGCCAAAGCGCTCGAAGTAGACGGGCGCGGCGCAAGTAATGCGCGTCAGCGTCACGACGCGTCGCGCGACCAGGTCGCTGTCGGGCAGGTTGCCGAAGCGCAGCACGCAGTCGACTCCTTCGCGCACGAGATCGATCCAGCGCTCGCCTTCGCTCATCGACAACTCGATGCCGGGATACTCCGCGAAGAATGACGGCAGGCTGGGCACGATGAAGTGCCGCGCCAGCGTGCCTTGCACGTCCACGCGTAACAGTCCCTTGGGCTTCACGCCGGCGAACGCGCTCTCGGCATCTTCGAGGTCCGCGAGTAGCGCGAGGCAGCGGCGGTAGTAGGCCTCGCCGTCGAGCGTCGGGCTGACGTGCCGCGTCGTTCGCTGGAGCAGGCGCACGCCCAGCCGGGCTTCGAGCTGCTTGATGGCGTCGGTCACGGTCGAGCGCGGCAGGCCCAGATCCTGGGCCGTGAGAGTGAAGCTGCGCCGCTCGACTACACGCGTGAACACCTTCATTTCCCCGAATCGGTCCATGGAGCGGCCTATCAATTGTTCTGTAATACCGAACAGTGTGCGCGAATCCTGCTGGATTATCCGGCAGAACAAAAGAGTCAGAGTCGGGCCCTGTTCAGGCCAATGGCCTCTTTGGTGCACCAGGAGTGACTTATGAGTAGCAAAATCAATCAGGTAGCCATTATCACCGGCGCTTCGCGCGGTATCGG
>DATEKT010000135.1:0-42436 GCA_035277305.1 Steroidobacteraceae bacterium
GAACGACGGCGCAGTCGCAGGACTGCGCCGTTTTCTTTTTCTGAGTGCGGAAATTCAGAACTCTGGAGAAATCAGGCTTTTTCCTTTTCTGACCTTGGCGATCTTGGCCGCCAAGGAAGATAAGAAGAGAAAAAATCGAATTCTGCAGAACTCAGAATCTTCTTGATCTCATTCGGAATCGGCTCAGCGCGTAATCGCGCGCTCTTTCAGGAACGCGTTGATCTTCTCGAGATCAGCCCGATCGAGCGTGCCCGTCGCCAACTGCAGCTGCAGGACGTTGAGGATGTAGTCGTAACGGCTGCGCGAGTACGTCGTCTGCGCATCGAACAGCTGCCGGCGCGATTGCAGGACGTCGACCGTCGTGCGCGTGCCGACTTCGAATCCCGCCTCGGTCGCCTGCAGCGCCGTGCGGCTCGACTCGAGGGCTTGCTTCGACGCGCGCACTCGCGACATCTCGCTCAGCACGCCCAGGTATGCATCGCGTGCCGCACGCTCCGTCTCGCGATTCGTGCGCTCCAGACGCTCGCGCGCAGCTCGATGCAGATACACGCGCTGACGCACACGTGACGACGTTGCGCCGCCGGAGTAGATCGGCACCGTCACCTGGACGCCGATCGAATCCTGTCTCTGATTCTGATCGGCAGGGCTGCGCGGCGTGGTCTGGCCGACTTCGTTACGACCGATCTGCGTGCCATCGAAGTCGTTGTCCTGACGGCTCGCGACGATGTCGATCGAAGGCAGATGGCCGGCGCGCGCGACGCTCACGTCCTGCTTCGCGATGTCGGTCGCGAGACGCGCGGAAACGACGCGCAGATTCTGATCGAGTGCGTGCGTGACCCACTGCTCCTCGTCGGCCGGCGCCGGCGCTTCGAGCGGCAGATCATCGATCGGACCTGCGAGCGTGTCGAAGGATTCGCCGGTCAGCTCGCGCAGCAGCTCCTGCGCGGTAGCGAGCGAGCGCTTCGCCTGGATGACGGATGCAGCGGCCTGGTCGTGCGCTGCGCGTGCTTCCTGCACATCGGTGATCGCGATCAGACCGACTTCGAAACGCTTGTCCGCCTGCTCCAGCTGGCGCGAGAACGCTTCGAGCGTCGCCTGCGCGGCGTCGACCGTGTCCTGCGCCGCGAGCACATCGAAGTAGCGCTGCGATGTGCGCAGGATCAGATCCTGCTGCGCTCCCTGGTAGTCCGCTTCGGCCTGCGCGACCTGCGCGTCGGCGCGCCGCAGCGCTGCCCATTGATCCCAGCGGAACAGCGTTTGCCGCAACGTGAGGTCGTACTGTCGGGTGTGCCCGTCGGCATCGCGGCTGATGCTCGCCGGCACCAGCGGGCTGGTCGAGTCGTTGGGGTCGGAGTTGATGAGCGTGGTCTGGCCGACTGTCTGCTCATCCTTCGAGTACCCGCCGCTCGCGTTGAACTGCGGCAGCAGCGCAGCGAGTGCCTGCGGCTTCGACTCGCGGCTCGCGAGCCGGTTGGCGTCCGCTTCGCGGATCTGCGGATCGTTCTGCAACGCCCGCTCGTAGACGCTCAACAGGTCGGCGGCGTGAAGCGCGCCGGCAAACAGCGAGAAACCGCAAGCCGCAAGGATCCGCACGCGTAGCATCATGTTTGTTGTTCCCGTCGGCGCCTCGCAGGCGCTGTTCCTGAAGCAAGGTCGCGCCATGATGACACGACCGCGATTTAATTTTAGAAGCGACCGGCGAACAGCGAGCCGCTACCGGCGACCCCAGCTGCGCGGACACAGCGGACACCTCGCCCTGCCGTCACTTCGACGCATCAATACGTCGGAATGGTTGCATCGAGCTCGCGCGACCACGCCAGGATGCCGCCGGCCAGATTGACCGCCCGGAAGCCGTTTTGTTGCAGGAAGTTCGCGACCTGCAAGCTGCGACGTCCCGAACGGCACAGCACCACCACCTCGCGCCCGCGATCGAGCTCGCCGAGACGATCGGCGACCTCGCCCATCGGGATATGCACGACGTCCGGCACGCTGGCGACGCCGAGCTCCCAGTCTTCGCGGACGTCAAGCAACGTCAGCGACTCGCCGCTCGAGCGGCGAGCAACGAACTCGGTCGGAGTGATTTCGGCAACGGCCATGGCGATTACTCGTGCGAAGAACCCGGCTGGGGGCCGAAAGGTTACAGGATCAGAACACGAACGCCGACGGCCGCGGCGCATTGACCAGCGGCTCGACCACGGTCTCGAACAGACCCTGGCGCTGCCACTCGCGCTCGCCGACCCGCACCACGCGCCAGGCTTCCATGATCGGCGATTGCCCGACGATGACGAACAGGCGGCCGCCGATGCGCAGCGCCTGCTGGAAGCGTTCGTCGTAAAGCGGCAGCGAGCCGGTCACGGCGATCACGTCGTAGCTCGACTGCTCGTTCAGCGTCAGAGCATCGGCGACTTCGACCGCAACGTTGTTGATCCGCGCCGCGAGCAGGTTGGTGCGCGCCTGCTCGGCGAGCTCCGGAAAAATCTCCAGCGAGCGCACGCGCGAGGCCAGCTTGCCGAGGCACGCGGTGAGGTAGCCGCTGCCGGCGCCGACTTCGAGGGCGACATCGCCCGGCTCGACCGCCAGCGCCTGCAGGATGCGGCCATGCACTTTCGCCGGCAGCATCGTCTGGCCGTGTGCGAGCGGGATCGGGGAGTCCGCGAACGCGACGTCGCGGTAACGGAGCGGTGCGAACTCCTCGCGCTGCACCTGGAGCATCGTCTGCAAAACCCGTTCATCGAGCACGTCCCAGGCACGGACCTGCTGCTCGACCATCTGCTCGCGCGCGGCTTGAAGATTCATGCGGCCAAATTATCCGAAGTGGCGTCGGTAGCAACGGGGGCCGCAAAGGGTAAGGGCTTTGATTACGTCATACAAGCTTATGGTCAACCATGGGAAATGGGGCTATGCGCGCCGCGCGCAGCGACCGAAATGAGGAATGTCCCCGTTTCCCATTCCGTACAATATGGTCAATCCCTGCGTCTTTCGTCGGGGCCGTTCGCTATGCTCCCTTAAACGACAAATCCAGACCGTTGCGCATCGCGCAAACGACGGGGATGAAGGTCAAGACCGGCGGTTCAATGTGGGCGTCCTTCTAGGGACTTTAGCTACTGCTTTGGCTCTCGCGGTTCTGGTGCTGCTCGGCGTGCTCTTCTGGCGCGAGCGCCGCGCCACCGCGCTGGCGCGAGCTGCGGACCAGCTCGCCGGCATCGTGCGCGACGGGCGTTACGCGGAGCGCGTACACACCGGCAGTGTCGCCGGCCGCCTTGCCGACAACGCCAATCGGCTGCTCGAGCAGCTGGCGATGAAAGACCTGATGATCAACGAGCGCGAGCGCTCGCTGGTCGGCCTGCTCGGCGGCCTGCACGAAGCGCTGGCGGTGCATCGCGATCACGTCATGTTCGCGAACGACCGCTTCGCATCGCTCGTCGGCAGCAACGACCCGCTGCGCCTGCAAGGCAAAGCGCTGCCAGAGCTCGTCCATCCCGATTACACCGATCTGGTGCGCGAGCACCTGCGGCGGTCGCTGGCCGGGGAGCCGGGGCTCGAGCGGCTCGAAGTCGAGCTGCACCCGCAGTCCGGGCAAACCGCGCGCGCCGAGCTGTCGGCCGTGCGCATCGACTACCAGGGCGGCCCCGCCCTGCTGCTCAATCTCGTGGAAATGGGCCCACGCGCCGCAGCCGTGCCGGTGCCGTCCCGCTCTCGTCCGACGGCCTGGGAAACGCTCGACTCGCTCGGCGAAGGCGTGATCACTACCGACGTCAGCGGACGCATCGACTACGTCAACCAGGTCGGCGAGCAGCTGATCGGCGTCAGCGCCGTCGATGCGATCGGCAAGAGCATCACCGACATCATCACCCTGCTCGACGAGGGCGACCGCCGCTCGCTCGGCGATCCTGTGAGGCATTGCCTGACGACGCAGTCGAAGGTCACCGTCGGGCGGCGCGGGTTGATGATCTCGCGCGGGGGCGGCGAGGAGCGTTCGGTCGAACTGACGGTGACGCCGCTGCGCTCGCAGAAGGGCGACCTGATCGGCACGGTCATCGTCGTGCGCGACGTGAGCGAGCTGCGCGGCATCACGCGCCAGATGTCGTACCAGGCGAGTCACGATGCGCTCACCGGCCTGGTCAACCGCCGCGAGTTCGAGCGCCGCCTGGAAGAAGCGCTGGAGGTCGCGCACTCGAACGAGGCGCGCCACGTGCTGTGCTACCTCGACCTCGATCGCTTCAAGGTCGTCAACGACAGCTGCGGCCACATGGCGGGCGACGGCATGCTCCGAGAGGTCGCCGCGCTCATCAAGGAAACGGTGCGCGACTCCGACACGGTCGCGCGTCTCGGCGGCGACGAATTCGGCCTGCTGCTGGTCGGCTGTCCGCTGGAGAAGGCGCGGCAGATTGCCGACGACGTCGTCAACAAGGTCAACGACTACCGCTTCGTGTGGAAGGACAAGATTTTCAACATCGGCGTGAGCGTCGGCCTGATCGAGATCTCACGCGAGAGCGGCGCGCCGGAAGAAGTGATGAGTGCCGCGGACTCCGCCTGTTACGTCGCGAAGCGGCAGGGCAATCATGTGCATGTGTACTCCGCGCGCGACGAAGCCGTGGCGCGTCATCGCGGCGAGATCCAATGGCTGCAGCGCCTGCAGGCCGCGCTGAAGGAAAATCGCTTCGAGCTCATGGCGCAGACGATCGTCGCCACGGCGCAGGACGCAAGCGAGGGACCGGCGCTCGAAATCCTGCTGCGCCTGCAGGACGACAGCGTGCCCGGCGGCATCTCGCCGGCCGAATTCCTGCGTGCCGCCGAGCGCTACCGGCTGATGTCCGACGTCGACCGCTGGGTCGTGCAGACAGCGCTGACAGCGCTCGGCCGCGGCGGCATCCGCTTGCCGCCGAACCGCAGCTTGGCGATCAACCTCTCCGGCCAGACGCTCGGCGACCCGACCTTCCTCGAATATGTGGTCGACGTGCTCGACCGGACCGGCGTGCTGCCCACGCAGCTGTGCTTCGAGGTCACCGAGAACTCCGTGATCACGAACATCGACCACGCGCAGCGCTTCATCGGCGTGCTGCACGGCATGGGCTGCCAGTTCGCGCTCGATGACTTCGGCCGCGGCCTGTCCTCGTTCGGCAACCTGAAGAACCTGTCGCTGGATTACCTGAAGATCGATGGCACGTTCATTCGCAATCTCGCGGTCGACTCCGTGAACCAGGCGATGGTCACGGCGATGATCAAGCTGGCGCGCACGCTGAACTTCCAGGTGATCGCCGAGCAGGTCGAGGACGCCGGCGCCTTCGAGGCAGCGAAGCGCATGGGCGTCGATTTCGTGCAGGGCTATCACCTCGGCCGGCCGCAACCGCTGGCGCGCGCAGCCCCCGCTCAGACCCCGCCGACCCGCGCCCCTGCCTGAACTCTGGCCGGCGTCGCGCGTATCATCCCTACGCGTAGACATCCCTGCATCGCCCGCCGGAGCCCTCGATGGACGATTCCACGACTGCCGAGCCCATCTCTCTGTCTTTGACCGTCAACGGCCGCCCCTGCACCGTGCAGGTCGATCCCGCAGCGACACTGGTCGAAGTCCTTCGTGACGATCTGGGCCTGACCGGCACGAAGATCGGCTGCGACCGCGGCGCCTGCTCGGGGTGTACCGTGTGGCTCGATGGCGAAGTGGTCGCGAGCTGCATGACGTTCGCGCTGGACGCACGCGGCAGAAACGTGACGACGATCGAAGGACTCGCGCAGGACGGCCAGCTGCATCCGGTGCAGCAGGCATTCGTCGAGCACGACGCTCTGCAATGCGGTTTCTGTACGCCCGGCATGGTGATGAGCTGCGCGCATCTCGTGGAGCGCAATCCGGACTGCACGCTCGATGACGTGCGCGGCGCAATCGGCGGCCACCTGTGCCGCTGCGGTGCATACCCGAACATCTTCAAAGCGACGCTCGCCGCGGCAACGGCGATACGCCAGCGCAAGAGCCGAGGCGGCGCATGAGCGCATCAGATCCACGCGAAGGCCGCACGAGCCTCACGGGCATCGTCGGGGACTCGCTGCTCTCAGTAACACGCGAAGTTCCGGTGGAAGAGCCGCCGGAGCTGCCGCCGAACTCGGAGCTGCGCGTCATCGGCAAACGCGTCAATCGCATCGATGCCGTGCCGAAGGTGACCGGCCAGGCGCGCTACACCTTCGACGTGCAGCTTCCCGGAATGCTGTACGGCCGCATCGTCAGCAGCACGGTACCGCACGCGCGCATCAAGTCGATCGACACTTCGGCGGCAGAGTCCTGCCCCGGCGTGCGCGCGGTGCACGTCCTCGATCGAATCCTCTCGATTGCGCAGCTGCGCGATCCTTCCGTCGAAGCGAACGAGCGCTATCCGCTCGTGCGTTACCACGGACAACCGCTCGCTGCAGTCGCGGCAACGAGCATGCGTGCCGCGAAGGCAGCGGCGAAACTCGTCCGCATCGAATACGAACGTTTGCCGCACGTGACGTCGCTCGAAGCCGCGATGCAAGCGGACGCGCCGATCGTCTTTCCGGGACCGACAGAGCAAGCGGCGACCGCAGGCGGTGGCGGTGCGGCGCCTGGTTTGCCGCAGGAAGGAAATCTGCGCGGGCCCGCGCGCGGCGGTCTCGGCGGCGGTCCGCGGGGCGACGTGCAGCAGGGCTTCGCGCAAGCTGACCGCATCCTCACGCGCGAGTACTGCACGCAGGTTCAGACACACGTGCCGATGGAGACTCACGGTCTGGTCGCCGACTGGCGCGACGACGAGCTGACGCTCTACGCCTCGACGCAGTTCGTGCTCAGCGTGCGTGACGACGCGGCTGACATCTTCAACCTGCCGAAGGACAAGATCCGCGTGATCAGCGAGTTCACCGGCGGCGGGTTCGGCGCGAAGTTCGGCATCGGCAACTACGGCGCGCTGGCGATCCACTTGTCTCGCAAGGCGCGCGCGCCCGTGCGCGTCGTGCTCGATCGTCGCGAGGAGCACGTCAGTGTCGGCAACCGGCCGGGCACGATCCAGCGCCTCAAGCTCGGCGCTAAGCGCGACGGCACGCTGACCGCGCTGCAAGTCGAGAGTTACGGCACCGGCGGCGTGGCCGCGGGCGCTGGTGTCGGCTTCTGTCACACCACGATGTACCCGATTCCGAACGTCCTCACCGAGCACTACGACGTGTTCACCGACGCCGGGCCGAGTGCCGCGTTTCGCGCACCCGGGCAGGTGCAGGGCATTTTCGCGCTCGAGCAGGCGCTCGATGAGATGGCCCATGCTCTTGGCGTGGACCCGCTGGCGCTGCGCGAGAAGATCGACACGAATGACGGCGACGATGCGCGTGCGCGCAAGGTCGAACGCCGCATCGGCGCCGAGCGCGCCGGCTGGGCGCAACGCCGGCCGCCCGCTGCGGACCCCGGCCCGGTCAAGCGCGGCCTCGGCATGGCGCAATCGCAATGGGTCTACATCGTGCACGGCACGACCACCTGCGAAATACGCATTCGCGGCGACGGCTCGGTCGCTGCCATCACGAGCGCTCCGGACATCGGCACCGGCACCCGCACGATCATGGCGCAAACGGTCGCGGAAGAGCTGGGCCTGCGCGCGGAGGACATCGAGATCCGGATCGGCGATTCGCGCTATCCCGCCGGACCTGCCGCGGGCGGCAGCCGCGTCACGAGTTCGATCACACCGGCGGCGCGCAACGCGACGCACGCCGCCGCGCGCGATCTCGCCGCACGCGTCGCGCCGCTCCTCGAGGCCCAACCCGAGCAGATCGTATTCCAGGACGGCCGGGTGTTCGTCCGTGGCCAGTCCGACCGCGGGTTCACGTTCGCCGAAGCCGTGCGCAAAGCGGGCGTCGACGAGATCGTGCATCGCGCCGACCGCCGCGATGACTACGACGGTTACCGCGTGAAGATCGGCGATCTGCACATCAGCAAGCAGGCGATCGGCGGCGTGCAGTTCGCGCAGATCGCCGTCGATACCGAAACCGGCGTCGTGAAGGTGGAGCGCGTCGTCGCCGTGCACGACTGCGGGCGACCGATCAATCCGAAGCTGATCGAGAGTCAGATCTACGGCGGCGTCATCCAGGGCGTGAGCTACGCGCTGTACGAGGAGCGCCATCTCGATCCGGACACGGGCGTGCACCTCAACGCCAACATCGATCAATACAAGATCGTCGGCTCGCGCGAGACGCCGGACATCGAAGTGCACGTCATCGAGCAGCTGGGCCGCCAGTCTTCGACCGATGCGCGTGGCGTCGCGGAGCCGGCAAACGTCGCGACCGCGGCCGCGATCGCCAACGCGTTCTACAACGCGACCGGCAAGCGCATTCGCAACCTGCCGATGACACCTGCCAATGTGCTCGCAGCCTTGCGCGCGGACGACCAGGAGATCGCATGAGCACGTTGCAGTGGATCGATGCGCGGTCCGTGGAGGAAGCCGTCGCGCTGCTGGCCACGCCGGGCGCGCACGGAGCCACGATCGCCAAGGCCGGCGGTCTCGACCTGCTCGACCTGATGAAGGAAGGCATCGTCGCGCCCGCGCGCGTCGTGAACCTGCAGCGGATCGACGCTTTGCGTGGAATTCAGTTCACTGAGTCCGCAGGGCTGCGCCTGGGCGCGCTCACGACGCTCGCGGAAATCGCGAGCGATACGGCGATCGGCCGCAACTATCCCGCGCTGGCCGCAGCGGCAGCGCACGCAGCCACTCCACAAATCCGCAATGCGGCGACGATCGGCGGCAACCTGCTGCAACGACCGCGCTGCTGGTACTTCCGCAATCAGCAGTTTCATGACGCACGCGAAGAGGCGGGCCGGGATCAATCGCAATACGGTGCGATCTTCGACAATGCGAAGTCGACGATGGTGCACGCGTCGACTCCGGCGACGGCACTGCTCGCATACGGCGCAAGCGTTCACGTCACCGGCAAACAGGGCCGGACGCGCGCGATCGCACTGGGCGATTTTCTGCTGCCGCCGGATTTCGATCGCGATCGGGACACGACGCTGGCGAGCGAGGAAGTGCTGACTCACGTCAGCGTGCCGGCGGTTGCCGCTCACACGAGCGCGGCGTATCACAAGCAGACGGAGCGTGACAGCTACGACTGGCCGATCTGCGACGTCGCGGTCGTGCTCACGACGACGGATCGCAAAGTCGCAGCGGCAAAGATCGTGGCTGGAGCCGTCGCGCCCGTGCCGCGCCGGCTGACCGCCGGCGAAACCCTTCTGCTCGGCCGCGAGATCGATGAGCGACTCGCCGCCGAGTCAGCGCGCCTCGCTGTGCGCGACGCGACGCCGACCGAGCGGAACGGCTACAAGGTGCAGGTACTGGAGACGATCGTGCGGCGCACGATCATGGGAGCGATGCGCTGATCAACCGCGATGGCCGAGCAGGCGTGCAGGCAGGAACAGCAACGCCTTCAGGAATGCCAGCACGGCGCCGAGCATGATTCCGAAGATGCGGAACGGAATCGACAGCAGCCACAGCAGCGGCAGCAGGAAGACCAGCAGGATCGCGAGCGGCCACGCGATCACGAACAGCAGGCACCAAACGAGCACGACGAGGAAGAACTGCATCTGACGCTCCGGTCATCGAAACCGGAGCCATCATAGAGCCGCAGTGCTCCGCGCAGGGAACGACTGGCCGGTCAGCCGCCGCGGGTGACCGGCATGGCAACGTCGTCCGCCGACTTGCCCAGATACTTCGCCAGCTCCAGCTTCGCGATGGCGTTGCGATGGACCTCGTCGGGGCCGTCCGCGATGCGCAGCGTGCGCTGTCCGGCCCACAGCTGCGCTAGCGGAAAGTCCGACGTCACGCCGCCGGCGCCGTGCGCCTGGATCGCCCAGTCGATCACTTGCAGCGTCATGTTCGGCACGATGACCTTGATCATCGCGATTTCCTTGCGCGCCACTTTGTTGCCGACCGTGTCCATCAGATACGCAGCGTTGAGCACCATGAGGCGCGCCTGGTCGATCATGCAGCGCGCTTCGGCAATGCGCTCGTGCCAGACAGACTGCGACGAGATCGGTTTGCCGAATGCGACGCGCGCGGTGAGACGCTTGCACATCAGCTCGAGCGCGCGCTCCGCGACGCCGATCGAGCGCATGCAGTGATGGATGCGGCCAGGGCCCAGCCGGCCCTGCGCGATCTCGAAGCCCCGGCCTTCGCCGAGCAGCAGGTTGCTCGCCGGCACGCGCACGTTCTCGAGCAGCACTTCCGCGTGTCCGTGCGGCGCGTCGTCGTAACCGAACACCGGCAGGTGACGCAGGATGCGCACGCCGGGCGTGTCGGACGGCACGAGGATCATCGACTGCTGGCGATGCCGATCCTCTTCCGTGTTGGTCTTGCCCATCAGGATGAAGATCATGCAGCGCGGATCGTTCGCGCCGCTCGACCACCACTTGCGACCGTTGATGATGTAGTCATTGCCGTCGCGCTTGATGCTGCACGAGATGTTCGTCGCGTCCGAGGAAGCGACCGCCGGCTCCGTCATCAGAAACGCCGAGCGGATGTGGCCGGCCAGCAGCGGCTCGAGCCATCGATCCTTCTGCGCTTCGCTGCCGTAGCGCTCGATCGTTTCCATGTTGCCGGTGTCCGGCGCGGAGCAATTGAACACCTCCGGCGCCCAGGGCACGCGGCCCATGATCTCGCACAGCGGCGCGTACTCCAGGTTCGACAGGCCTTCCGGCGCGCGCGGCGAGCGCGGCAGGAACAGGTTCCACAGCTGCGCATCCCGCGCCCGCGGCTTGAGGTCCTCGATGACCTTCAGCGGCTTGAACGCGTTGCCGGCGTTGCGGTTCTCGGCGACCTCGGCGGAATAGCGCGCTTCGTTCGGATAGATGTGCTCCTCGACGAAGGCGAGGAGCTTTGCCTGGAGCGAGCGCACGCGCGGGGTGTATTCGAAGTCCATGACCGCCTCCTGCTGGCGGATGCCTATAATTTGTAAGCGTATAGAGTGCGTGGGACGTCATTCGGGCGCCAATGCAACGACTGCATCGCGCCGGATCGACCCCGTGCATACACCAAGAGTCCTGCAGGGGGCGCGCCAATGCAACTTTCCCGGGTCGATCTGAACCTGTTCACGATCTTCGACGCGATCTACCGCGACGGCGGCATCACGCCGGCCAGCAGGCGCCTGCACCTGTCGCAGCCCGCCGTGAGCCATGCGCTCGCCCGGCTACGCGAGCTGCTGGACGATCCGCTGTTCGAGCGGCGCGGCCATGACATGGTGCCGACCCCGCTCGCGCGCTCGATCGCCGCGAACGTCGCAAACTCGCTCAGCGGACTGGAGCACCTCCTGCAGCGCTCCGGCCGGTTCGATCCCGCCACCAGCCAACGCTCGTTCACCATCGCGATGCGGCAGTTCAACGAGCTGCCGTTCCTGCCCCTGCTGATCGCACGCGTGCAGCGTGAAGCACCGCACATCGACATCTCCGTCGTACGGATCGAGCGGCGCGACCTGGAAGAAGATCTGCAGAGCGGTGAGATCGATGTCGCGTTCGACGTGGGGCTGCCGCTCTCGCACGACGTGCGCCGCGAGCGCATGACCGCGGAGCCGCTCGCGGTGCTGGCGCGCGCCGATCATCCGTCGATTCGCGGCGCGCTCACGACCGAGACTTATCTCGCGATGGAGCACGTACTGATCACGGGGCGTCGCCGCGGCGGTGGTTACGAGGATATCGCGCTCGGCCGCCTCGGCATGTCGCGCCGGATCCGCGTTCGTTGCCAGCACTATGCGGCGGCGAGCGATGTCGTAGCGCAGTCAGACCTGCTCGCGACGATGGCGCGCAGCCAGGCGCAGCTGGGCAGCCGACAAAGCGGCACGCAGCTGCTGCCTTTTCCCGTGGAGATTCCGCCGCTGGAGATGTTTCTCTACTGGCACGCCAACGTGGACGCAGATCCGGGCTCGCAATGGCTGCGCGCGCTGGTCCGCGAACTTCTGCTGTAGGCCGGGCTTACCATTCGCCGGTGTTCGGCATCGACGCCCAGGGCTCGCGCGGTGGCAGCGCCCCGCCCTTCTGCAGCAGCTCGACCGAGATGCGGTCCGGCGAGCGCACGAACGCCATGTGGCCATCGCGCGGCGGACGGTTGATGATCACCCCATGCTCGGCCAGGCGCTGACAAGTCGCATAGATGTCGTCGACCAGGTAGGCGAGATGACCGAAGGCGCGGCCGATCCCGTAGTTCTCCGGGTCCCAGTTGTGGGTCAGCTCCACCTGAGCGTCGTCGTCGCCCGGAGCGGCGAGAAACACCAGCGTGAACCGCCCTTTCTCATTGTCCTTGCGCCGCACTTCCCGCAATCCGAGCGCGTCGCAGTAGAACCGCAGGGAAGCCGCCAGGTCGGTGACCCGGACCATTGTATGCAGGTACTTCATGTGCATTTACTCGACGTAGTCGACTGCCCGGACCCCTCGTCCCCTTCCATAATAAATAAAACCGGGGAACCGGGTCGGAACGCTCGCCGTTCAGGTCATATGAAGCTCCACAGGGGTCATGGACGTCTTCGTACCAAGGATTGAGTCGAACTCCCGCGCAGCAGCCGTCATCGCACTGCTATTGCTCGGCGCCTTCGTCGCGCCCGCCACCTGTCTCGCGCAGGAGGAAGAGGAGCACCCGAATCAGTCGGACCAGGGGCCGCAGCCGGAGCAGTCAACGGTCACACCGATGGAAGGCTGCGCCGAGCGCATCCGGCCGGAGGCCACGGTCCTGGAGCGAGTGCGCCGCCGGCTGACCGTCACGACGTGCGCTTCGTCCGCGTGGCTCGACAGCCTGTTCGGCGATCAATTCCGTTACGACCAGTATCGCTCGACGTACGGCACCATCTCGGCGGGCGGATTGTGGAGCGACTACGACGGCTTCGATCCGCGCCTGCGCTTCCGAGTGCGCCTGCAGCTGCCGCAATGGGACGACCGCATCACCGCGTTCGCGGGGCGCGTCGGCGAAGACGACTACATCAGCGATACCGAAGGCGACTTCGAAGCGCTGCCGACACGGCAGTTCGGCACGCTGGAAGACGAGAGCGTGCTGGTCGGGCTCGGTTACTCCAGTCCCGAGCGCACCGGCAACGATTTCGATCTCGGCGTCGGCGTGCGCGTCGATCTGCCGCTCGATCCTTATGCGCGCGCCCGCTACGAGATCGTGCGCGAGTTCGGCGAGCACTGGGTGTTCACCGCGCGCGAGACCGTGTTCTGGCAGAACTCGGAAGGCTTCGGCACCACTACGCGCACGTACCTCGACCGCGCGCTGTCGGACACGTTGCTGCTGCGCTGGGCGAACCTCGGCAAGTTCACGGAAGAGACGATCGGCCTGGAGTGGTTCACGCAGCTCACGCTGTTCCAGAGCCTGAACGAGCGCACCGGCCTGGCGTACCAGTGGCAGACCGAAGGCGAGACCGACAACGAGGTGCAGCTCACGCGGCATGCCGCACGCCTGATCCTGCGCCGCCAGCTCACGCAGAACTGGCTGTACCTCGAGCTGCGCGGCGGCGTCTCCTGGCCCCGCCGCAAGCTCAGCGAAGACCGCGATCCGAGCCCCGAAATCGGCGTCGCGCTGGAGATGCAGTTCGGCAACCGGCCGGAGTGAGGGCCGGGAACCTCCGCGAACCGGGTTCCGTCACTCGCAACAGGAACTACCCTGGTTGCGGAGAAGTCCATGAAGTCACTACGTTCGGCCCTCGCTGCTTCACTGTTGTCGTCTGTCGTTTCTCTCACCGCCCCCGCCGTCTACGCGGACGCGCCGAGCGGCCCCGTCCCCGCCAAGGTCGCTGCGACTCAGGCGGCCGAGCGTGATTTGTGGGTCGGTCACATCTTCTGGGTTCGCGAAGTCGTGCGCGGCCTCGCCGAGAAGAACCAGGCTGCCGCGGATTTCGCCGAGAAGCAGGTCGTCGCGAACGCGAAGCAGATCGCGGGCTCCATCGAGCCGTTTTACGGCAAGGCCGCCACCGATCAATTGTTCAAGCTGCTTGCCGGTCACTACACTGCGATCAAGGCGCATGCGACGGCGACTGTCGCGGGCGATGCGGCGGGCCAGCAGAAGGCGATCGCCGACCTCACCGGCAACGCCAACGAGATCGCGAAGTTTCTGAGCGGCGCCAATCCGAATCTTCCGGAAGCGACCTTGAAGAGCCTGCTCGCGGCCCACGGCGGCCATCACGTCCAGCAGAACCAGCAGCTCGCGGCGCACGACATGGCCGGCGAGGCGCGCACCTGGGATGCAATGAAGAGCCACATCTACACGCTGGCCGATGCGCTGGTCGGCGGCATCGCCAAGCAGTTCCCGGACAAGTTCTGACATGAACGAAACCGAGTCCATCGGGAACGTCGCCGCACTCGCGGCAGCCGACGTCGTCGCCGCCAACGGCGACGACTCGGTGCTGGCGAGTCGCGCCGCGCAGGGCGACCAGGACGCGTTCGCGAAAATCATGCGGCGCTACAACCAGCGGCTGTATCGCCTCGCGGTGAGCGTCATGGGCGACGCGAGCGAAGCGGAAGACGTGCTGCAGGAAAGCTATGTACGCGCGTTCTACGCATTCGCGACTTACAGCGGCGCGGGCAGCCTCGGCGCCTGGCTTGCGCGCATCGTGCGCAACGAAGCGATCGACCGCGTGCGCTCGCGCGACAGCCGCCGCAGTCATGTCGCACTTGAAGCCGACCTCGGCGGTCAGTCCGGGGAAAATGAGACGAATGTGGCCAATGATCCGCTGCAGGCACTCACCGATCCGCAGGCGCTCGCAGCGAACGCGGACTTGCGACGCCTGCTCGAGCGCGCGATCCAGCGTCTGCCCGAGCAGTTCCGCAGCGCGTTCGTGCTGCGCGAGGTCGAGGGATTGTCTGTGGACGAAACAGCCGAATACCTCGGCATCCCGTCGGCGACGGTGAAGACGCGGGATCATCGCGCGCGCAATCTGCTGCGCACGTACCTCAGCGAGAACATCGACGCGACAATTCCCCAGACGTTCACGTTCCTCGGCGCGCGCTGCGACCAGCTCGTCGAGCGCGTACTGCAGCGACTGAAGGTCTAGCTAAACGTTGTACGAGCGCGAGGTGGTCGTGCCGCCGTGGCCCGTCCAGTTCGTGTGAAAGAACTTGCCGCGCGGCTGGTCGACTCGCTCGTACGTGTGCGCGCCGAAGAAATCGCGCTGTGCCTGCACGAGGTTCGCCGGCAAGCGCTCCGATCGGTAACCGTCGAAGTACGCCAGCGCCGCGCCGAGGCATGGCACCGGCACGCCGCTCTGCACGGCCGCAACAACGGCGCGCCGCCACCCGCTCTGACGACTCGTCACTGCGTTACGGAAGAACGGATCCAGCAATAGATTCACGAGCCCGGGCTCGCGATCGAACGCCTTCTTGATGTCGCCGAGGAAGGCCGAGCGGATGATGCAGCCGCCGCGCCAGACCAGCGCGATGCCGCCGTAGTTGAGACTCCACTTGTTCGCCTGCGCCGCCGCGCGCAGCAACTGATAGCCCTGCGCGTAGCTGATGATTTTCGCCGCGTACAACGCCTGTCGCAGATCATCGACCAGCGTGCGCCGCTCGCCTTCTAGTCCGCTGCCTTCGAAGCGGATCTGCTTCGACGCAGCGACGCGCTCCTCTTTCGCCGCCGACAGCGAGCGCGCGAATACCGCTTCGCCAATCAGCGTGAGCGGAATGCCCTGGTCGAGCGCTTCGATCACCGTCCACTTGCCCGTGCCTTTCTGGCCGGCGGCATCGACGATCACGTCGATGGTCTCCTCGCCCGCTTCGCTCCTGTACGCAAGAATGTCGCGCGTGATCTCGACCAGGTAGCTGTCGAGCTCGCGCGAATTCCATTCGGCGAACACCTCGTGCATCTGCGCGTTGCTCATGCCGAGCACGCGCTTCATCACGTCGTACGTCTCGGCGATCAGTTGCATGTCGCCGTACTCGATGCCGTTGTGAACCATCTTCACGAAGTGTCCGGCGCCGTCTTCGCCCATCCAGTCGCAGCACGGCTCGCCGTCCGGCGTGCGCGCACAGACAGCCTGAAAGATCGGCTTGATGTGCGGCCACGCGGCAGCGCTGCCGCCCGGCATCAATGACGGACCCGTCAGCGCGCCTTCCTCGCCGCCGGACACACCGGATCCCACGTACAGCATGCCGGCCTGCTCGACTTTGCGCGTGCGCCGCGTCGTGTCTGTGTACAGGCTGTTGCCGCCGTCTATCAGGATGTCGCCGCGATCGAGCAACGGCAGCAACTCGTCGATCACCGCATCGACCGCGGGCCCGGCCTTGATGAGCATCAGGATCTTGCGCGGTGTCTTGAGCGCGGCAACCAGCTCCTGCGGCGTGTGCGCGCCGAAGAAATTCTTGCCGCGCGCACGACCGGACACAAATTCGTCCACGCGCGAGGCGGTGCGGTTGTACACCGCGACCCGAAAGCCTTTGCTCTCCATGTTGAGCGCGAAGTTCTCGCCCATCACGGCGAGCCCGATGAGACCAATGTCGGCAAGCTGTGTCATGGTGCTGGATCCGGCGTCGTGCGATGCTTGGCCGCGATGTTACTCCCGCAGGGAGCTCTCATGAACCGTCGTGAATTCCTGGAGCTGTCCGTCGCCATCGGCGCAACGCTTGCCTGGACCAGGGGCGAGACCCGCGAGTCGCGACTGACGTGGTCCGAAAACCGCGAGCTGTACCCGCAAGGCGTTGCGTCCGGCGATCCGCATCCGGACAGTGTGCTGCTGTGGACCCGCCGCCCGCCGGCGAACGACGCGGCCGCGAAAAAGCTCACGGTGGAAATCGCGCGCGATCAGGCCTTCAAACAGGTCATCTCGACGTCGACCGCAACGTTGTCCGAAGCGAGCGATTGGACAGCGCGCATTCTCGCTGCAGGTCTCGAGCCCGCGACTGTCTACTGGTATCGGTTCATCGACGACCGCGGGCAAGGCAGCCGCATCGGTCGCACGAAGACGGCGCCGGGCGAGAACGAAGCGCGGCCGGTGAACTTCACGTTCGTGAGTTGCCAGAACGTCTGCCAGGGCGCGCAGAACGCGTATCGCCGCATGATTTTCGAGGACGAGCGCCGGCCCGCACAGCGCCAGCTCGACTTCGTGCTGCACCTCGGCGATTTCATCTACGAGCTCACCTGGTATCCGGAAGATCGTCCGCAAGGGATGTACGACCGCCGTCTGCGCGACATCGTGCGCTTCAAGACCGGCGAGAAGATCAAGGATTTCCACGTACCCGTGACGCTCGATGACTACCGCACGCTGTATCGCGGGTACCTGCAGGATCCCGACCTGCAGGACGCCCGCGCGCGCTGGCCGTTCGTGTGCATCTGGGACAACCACGAGTTCTCGTGGCGCGGCTTTCAGAGCTTCGTGAAAACAGTCGAGGACGGCAAGCCGTCGCCGACGCGCAAGGTCATCGCGAACCAGGTGTGGTTCGAGTTCCAGCCGGCGTGCATCCGCAAACCGGATGGCGGCGAGCTGCTGCAATTCTCGCCGCCGAAGGTCGTCGATGCGCCGGTCACGCGCTTCGACGAGAATGGCATCGGCCAGGAGCCGAACAACCTCGCCGCGATCGATAGCCTGCACATCTACCGTCGCCTGCGCTTCGGCCGCAACCTCGATCTCGTCCTCACCGACCAGCGTTCGTTCCAGACCGAAAACGCGATGGACACGGCGGCGTCTGATCCATTCGGCAGCAACGACCATCCGAATTTCGTCCCGGAGGAAGTCATCGAGATCCTGGACGCGGGGCGCGAGTACGCACACGGCCGTCCGCCCGCGACGATCCGCTACGGCACGCAGGAGATTGCGAACCCGCGCAAGGATGCCCCGTCGCAGAGCATGCTCGGCGTCGCACAGAAGCAGTGGTTCAAAGAGCAGCTGAAGAGCTCGACCGCCGCCTGGAAGATCTGGGGTAACTCACTCGGCACGCTCGACTACCGCGCCGATCCGCAGAACCTGCCGGCAGGCATAGCCAAGAGCGCATGGCCCGGCGCCGGCTACGCATCGCTCGGCGGCGGCGATTGGACGGGCTACCTCACCGAGCGCGCGGAGATCTTCGACTTCGTGCGCGAGCAGCGCATCGGCGGCTTCGCGATCGTCTGCGGCGATCGGCATTCCTTCTGGGCCGGCCGCACCGCGAAGACCTTGCCGCCGCGTGCTTTCGAACCCGTCGCGGTCGAATTCATCACCGGCTCGGTCTCCGCGCCCGGCTTTCCCGAGTCCCTCGAGTACAACTTCCCGAAGGATCATCCGCTGCGCCCGTTGTTCCTGCACCGGACAGCGCCGGACGCACCGTACCAGCGCATGGTGAACATGCTGTTGCTGCACGGCGTGCGCTCGTGCCTCGAGTTCGCGAAAAGCGGCGACTACGAACGCGCAGTGAAGCTATCCAACCGCGAGATGTCGCCTCATCTCCAGTTCCTCGACTTCGGCGGTCACGGCTACGCCGCAGTCAGCGCCGGCGCCGACGCCCTCGAAGTCGAGTTCGTCTGCCTGCCCCGCCCCGTCGAGCGCAGCACCACCCCCGACGGTGGCCCCCTCGTCTACCGCGTCGTGCATCGCGCGAAGCTCTGGAAAGGCGGCGAAACCCCACAACTCGAACGCACGCTCCTCGAAGGCAAACCACCCCTCTCCATCTAGAATTCTCCTTGACGATCCTGGCGATCTTCGCGAGAGATCTTCCGGCTCCCATTCCGCTCCGCTGCGACGTCGTGAACTGGGGACCGCTGCGGTGAAGGTGGTTTGCGGCGAAGAAGACGACGAAGAATTTCTCTCGCCAAGATCGCCAAGATCGCCAAGGCCGGAAAAGGAATTCTAAAAAATGGGATTCTGCTGTTCTGCCTCGGCGATCCTGGCGAGAGTCACTGCGGCTTCCCTTTGCTCCCGCTCACGACCGGTATGTGCCACACCACGTACTGCTCCGGATCCGCGATCGCATCGACCACCTGATCGAACAGCGCGCGCACTTCTTGGACTTTGAGCCTGGTGTTGCGCGCGATCGCTTCCGTATAGCCGTCGCGCCATGCTGCGATGATCGCGCCGAACACCGCGCGCGGCACGCGAATGGTGTCGACAACGATGTAGTCGACGTGCAGATCTTCGAAGCCGGCGTGCTTCATCAGCGCCCAGGTGCGTCGCCCGACTTTCGCGTCCGAGCCGGTCGCGTGCGCAAAAGCAATCACGCCGTCGTGCCACAGCCGGTCGGGATCGAGCGTGCCGGCCGCTCCGTGGATCATTCCGTAGTCCTCGCTGAGGACGTGGACCCAGCCTCCGGGGCGGCAGATGCGGTGCAGCTCTGCCAGCACCTTCTGCGGTTCAGGCACGGACTGGGTCATGTGCCGGCACACCACGAGATCGAACTGCGCGTCGCCGAACGCGAGCTCGAAAGCATCGCCTTGCTCGAAGCGCACGCGGGGCGCCAGGCTCGCGTAGCGCTTGCGCGCATAAGCGACCGAGCCTTCCAGGATGTCCACGCCGACGAGCTCGGCCTGCGGATACCGCGCCGCAAGGCGAGAAGAGATCTCGCCGCTGCCGCAGCCTATGTCCGCGATGCGCGCCTTCGCGGGCAGCCGATAGCGATCGAACAGCGCCTGCTCCTGCGGCCAGATCGCCTCGGCCTGGGCCGCGAGGTTCCGCACCATCGACTCGTCGGCCATCTGCTCGGCCTGGGGATTGCGCTCGTTCATGGCGACCGGACGGATTTGTGTCCGCTTGCAACCTTTGGGAGCGTGCTAGCGTCCCAAAACACACAACATCTCGCCAGAGGGGCTGCTCCATGTCCGTACGTTTCGCGTCAGTCCAGGTCGGCATTCTGGGGCTCTGCCTGCTGGCCAGCTCCTTCGCCGCACAAGCCGCGGAAAAGCGGCTCGATCGCACCTTCAGCGTCTCGCCCGGCGGCCGACTGACTATCGATTCGGACGGCAGCGACCTGCGCGTCGAGGGCACCTCCGGCAACCAGGTCGAGGTGCACATCCTGGTGAAAGGCTCGGATCGCGTGCTGGAACGCATGGAGCTGACGGCCGAGCAGAGCGGCAACGACGTGTCGGTCATGGCGAAACGCAACACGGGCAAGTGGACGGACTTCTTCGGCAGCTGGAGCCAGGAAGGCCGGGTCGAAGTGAAGGTGCCGCACAACTACAACATCGATATCCGCACGGCGGGCGGCGACATCGTCGTCGGTCAGCTGCAGGGCGATGCGCGCGGCAAGACTTCAGGCGGCGACATCAAGGTCACCGAGCTGCGCGGACCCGTGGAAATGCAGACTTCCGGCGGCGACATTCGCGCGGAGCAGATCGAAGGCAACACGCGGCTCGGCACCTCGGGCGGCGACGTCGACGTGGCGCGCCTGACCGGCGATCTCGATGCGAAGACTTCCGGCGGCTACATCCATCTGAGCGACATCTCCGGCAAGGTCGTGGCGCGCACTTCCAGCGGCAACGTCATCGCCAGCGGCATCCGCGGCGATTCGGACCTGAAGACCTCGGGCGGCGACATCCGCGCCACGATCGACGGCAAGATCGCGGCGCACACGTCCGGCGGCAACGTCACGGCCGAGCTGATCGGCGCGAATCGCGGCATCTCGGTCTCGAGCTCCGGCGGCGACCTGGTGGTGCGCGTGCCGAAGGACACGGCCGGCGCGCTCGACGCATCGACCAGCGGCGGAAGTGTCCGCACCGACATCCCCGTCACGACGACCGAGATGGGCGAGCACAAGCTCACGGGCACCTTCAATGGCGGCGGTAACGCGATCTACGCGCGCACCTCGGGTGGCAGCATCAAGGTCGTCGCCAGCACCGGCGCCGGCACCGACGTGGAGAAATAGCACGGCGGGGGCTTTCTTTTGCCCCGCGCGTTGCCGAAACTGCCGGCCTCTTTCTGGCCTGAGGATCAACGGCAGTGCTGCGAAAATATTTCGTGCTGGCGACCGCTGTGGTCGCCAGCGGGTTGACGTCGGATCCCTCCTTCGCCGCGGAACAGACGCCCGCCGCGGGTATCGGCGCGAGCGCCACGTCCACGGCGCTGAACAAACTCTTCGAGGACTACTTCGAAAAGCAGTTGCAGCTCAATCCGCTGCTCGCCACGTTCATCGGCGACCATCGCTACGACGACAAGCTCACGAATAACATCTCGCCCGAGTTCATCGCCAGGGCGCTGGAGGTGGATCGCAAGGCGCTCGCGGACGCGCAGAAGCTCGCCGCCACGCAACTGTCGGAAGCCGACCGGCTCAGCCTCGAGATCTTCGCGTACGACCTGCGCGCCTCGATCGACGGCGCGAAATTCCCCGGCGAGCTCGCGCCGATCAATCAGTTCCAGAGCCTGCCGACGCTGATGCCAGTGTTGGGCTCGGGCACCAGCGCGCAGCCGTTCGCGACGACCGCGGACTACGAGCACTGGCTCGGCCGCATGCGCGACTACGTCGTGTGGTCGGACCAGGCGATCACGAACATGCGCAAGGGCGTCAAGGAGCACGTCACCTATCCGCGCGTGCTGATGGAAAAGGTGCTGCCGCAGCTGCAGGACATGATCGTCGCCGATCCCGAGGCGAGCCTGTTCTACGCGCCGCTGAAGCAGTTCCCCGACGCCGTTCCTGCAGCCGACCGCGCGCGACTGCAAACCGCGTATCGCGACGCGATCACGAAGGAGTTCAATCCCGCCTATCAGCGGCTGTACGACTACGTTCGCGACGAGTACATCAAAGGCGCGCGCACGCAGGTCGGCATGTCGAGCGTGCCGAACGGCCGCGAGTGGTACGCGTACCTGGCACGCCAGTCGACGACCACCAATCTCGCGCCCGAGGCGATCCATCAGCTCGGCCTCAAAGAAGTCGCGCGCATCCGCGGCGAGATGGAACAGGTCAAGCAGCAGGTCGGCTTCAAGGGCGATCTCGCCGCGTTCTTCAAATTCCTGCAGGACGATCCGCAGTTCTACTACGACAACGGCGACGCGCTGATCCAGGGCTTCCGCGACCTGCAGAAGAAGATCGACGCCAAGCTCCCGGCGCTGTTCCGCGACTTCCCGAAGGCGGACTACGAAGTGCGCGCGGTCGAGCCATTCCGCGCGCAATCATCGGCGGGCGGCTTCTATCAGCCGCCTTCCGCCGACGGCTCGCGGCCCGGCATCTTCTACGTCAACACGTTCAACCTGAAGGCGCAGCCGAAGTTCGGCATGGAGACGCTGTCGCTGCACGAAGCATCGCCCGGCCATCACTTCCAGGTCAGCATCCAGCAGGAGCTGTCGGAGCTGCCGCGCTTCCGCCGCTTCGGCAACGGCTATGTCGCGTACCAGGAAGGCTGGGCGCTGTACGCGGAGTCGATCGGCAAGGAGCTCGGCATGTTCACCGATCCGTACCAGTACTACGGCCGCCTGAGCGACGAGATGCTGCGCGCGATGCGCCTCGTGGTGGACACGGGCCTGCACACCAAGAACTGGACCCGCGAGCAGTCCATCAAGTACATGCTCGACAACTCATCGATGGCCGAAAGCGACGCAACGTCCGAGGTCGAACGCTACATCGCGATCCCTGGCCAGGCGCTCGGCTACAAGATCGGCCAGCTGCGCATCAGCGAGCTGCGCAACAAGGCGCAAGCGGCGCTCGGCCCACGCTTCGACGTGCGCGAGTTCCACAGCGTCGTCCTGCGCGACGGCTCTCTGCCGCTGTCGGTACTCGAAGCCAAGATCGACCGGTGGATCAACAGCAAGAAGTAGTTCCGAGCTTCGAACTCCCCCATTCTTCCTTGGCGATCCTGGCGATCTTGGCGAGAGAAATTCTTCTCTTCTCCTCTTCGCCGCGGACCACGTTCAACGCGGTGATCCCCAACTCATAACGTCGCCGCGGAGCGGAATCGGAGCCGGAATACCTCTCGCCAAGATCGCCAAGGCCGGAAGGGAAATCCCAATTAGGACTGGATCACCAGACTTCGCAGCGCTCATCCGGCTTGCGGACCATCGGTGAGCCGGCTTTGCACTCGAATGCTTTCTGGAATTCCGGCAGGTTCGAGACGGGGCCGATGACGCGGTACTTGGCCACGGGGTGCGGGTCGCCCTGGACCATGGTGCGCGCGAACTCCGGGCGCAGCTCGTCGCCGCGGAACTGACCCCACGCGATGAAGAACTGCTGATCGGGCGTGAAGCCGTCGATCGTCGGCGCCGCCGGCTTGCCCTGCTGCGCGATGTGGAACGCGCGATAGGCGATCTTCGCGCCGGCGAGATCGCCGATGCTCTCGCCGAGCACCAGCTTGCCGTTGTGGTGCACGCCGGGCTCGATGAAGTAGTTCTCGAACTGGTTCACGACGCACTGGCCGCGCGCCTGGAATTTCTTCAGGTCGGCGTCCGTCCACCAGTTCTTCAGGCGACCCTGCGCGTCGTATTGCGCGCCCTGGTCGTCGAAGCCGTGACTGATCTCGTGGCCGATCACCACGCCGATCGCGCCGTAGTTGACTGCATCGACGTTCTGCATGCTGAAGGCCGGCGGCTGCAGGATGCCCGCCGGGAACACGATCTCGTTCAGCGTCGGGTTGTAGTACGCATCGGACGTCGGCGGCGTGATCAGCCAGCGGCCGCGATCGGTCGGCTTGTTGATCATGTTGTGATCGTCCTGTACGCCGAAGCGGCGCGCCGCGAGCACCGACTCCCAGTACGCATCGCGCCGCACCTGGACCTTGCTGTAGTCCTTCCACTTGTCGGGATAGCCGATCTTCGGGTTGAAGGTGCTGAGCTTCTCCAGCGCGCGCGCCTTGGTCTGCGGGCTCATCCACTCGAGCCCCTCGATCGTGGCCTTCATCGCCAGCAGCAGGTTCTTCACCAGCTCCTGCATGCGGGCCTTCGCCTCCGGCGGAAAATACTTCTCGACGTATTTGCGGCCGAGCGCCTCGCCGAGCAGCGCGTCGGTCGCTTCGGCGCAGCGCTTCCAGCGCGGCTTCATCTCGCGCGCGCCGTTGAGGAAGGCCTCGCGAAAGTCGAACTCCGCCTTGACGAAATCGGCGGACAGCGACGGCGCCGCGGAGTCGAGCACGCGCGAGCGCAGGTAGGTCTGCCAGTCCGCGATCGGCGTCTCGCGCAGCTGGCGATCGAATTCCTGCATGAGCTTCGGCTCCTGCACGTTCAGATCGCCCTGCGTCAGCCCGGTCGCGGTGTAGAAAGCGCTCCAGTCGAATGTCGGCGCGAGCTTCTGCAGCTGCGCAAAGGTCGTCTTGTGGTCGGTCTGCTGCGGATCGCGCAGCGCGACGTTGTCGAGCGATGCCTGCGCATAGCGCGTCTCGATTCGCATGACCGTTTCGGCCGCAGCCTTCGCCTGAGCCGCGTTGCTGCCCGCGAGCGAGAACAGACGTTGCAGGTAGGCGCGATACTTCTCGCGCGCTTCCTTGAAGCGTGCATCGTCCTTCAAATAGTAGTCACGATCGGGCATCGCGAGCGCGCTGGCGTAGAACTGCGCGATCGTGACCGACGGATTGTGCGCGTCCGAATCGGCGACCACGACGAACGGCGCCGAGATCTGCACCTCGTGCAACGCGGCGATCGTCTTCTGCAGATCGGCGGCGTTGCGGATCGCGTCGACTTGCGCGATGAGCGGCGCGATGGGCTTTGCGCCCAGGCTGTTCGCCTGCTGCTCGTTCATGCAGCCCGCGTAGAAATCGCCGGTCAGCTGCTCGATGCTGCCGCGCTGCGCCTTCGAGGCTGCTGCCTGCTCGAGAATCTCGCGCAGCTGATCCTTGTTCGCCTCACCCGCGGCCCAGCGCCGGCTCCAGCGCGGCATCGAAGCGGGAATCGGATTCGCGGCGCGCCACTTGCCGTTGGCGTATTGGAAGAAGTCCACGCAGGGGTCGGCTTTGCGATCGATGTCGCCGGCTTGCACGCCGTGCTGCGCGCCGCTGTCGGCAGCGCTCGCGGCGCCCGCGACGAGCAATGTGAGCACCAAATGTCCGCTGCGCACGATTCGCATGAGGAGCCTCCGCGGCGTCTTCTTATCGGGCGCGTATGGAAGCACAAAAGAAAGCGGCTGGCGACACGCGGTTTCTGCACTGACCGCCGCTCGCCAGCCGCCAAGGGCTGCGTGAGCCGTTCTTACAACGAGCGCAGGAAGTTCAGGACATCCTGCTTGTTTCCCGCACCGAGCGCGTTATAGACGTTGACCGACGTGTTCGCTTCGGACGGTCCGAATTGCGAATTGCCGTTGCTGCGATGAGCGGCGATCGCCGCCCGCAGATCCGACGTGCGGCCATCGTGCAGAAAGAAGATGCGCTGACCCAGGCCCCACAACGGCGCCGTCCGGAACTCGTCGCCGCGCGCGCCGCCTTGCAGGACGTTGTCCGCCAGCCCCGGCCCCATCGCGTGCAGCGCGAGGTCGGAGAACAGATTGGCGTCCTTGTTGCTCAGCGCCGCGACCGTGCTCGCGCCGGTGCGCATCGTCGGCGTATGGCACAACGCGCAGCCGATGGCCGAGAACAGGCTGCGGCCGCGGCCGATCGATGCGGATCCGCCGGGCGCGCTGGTCGACGCAGTCGGCGGCGCCAGGAAGCGCATGAAGAACGCGAACTTCTCGACGGCGCTGACCGTGTCCGTCGGCAGCGGTCCGTCGACGTTGGTCACGTCGTTCGGATGCGATGCGAACTGACACGTGGCGTTCTCGTCGCGCTCCACCTGGAACAACTCGTTCGAGATGCCCATCTCGACGTTGTACGCCTCGCCCGAGAACAGCAGCAGCGATTCGTTCTGCGCCTTCCAGCCGAAGCGCGAGACCGTGCCGTCGTTGCCGTTGCGGTTGAGACGCCCGCTGATGCCGAACGACGCCTTGGTGTTCGGGCTGGCGTTGACGTTGTTGATCAGCGTCTGGTCGGGAATCATCTCCATCAGGCCTGCGCCGAACGTCGGCGTGGGGATGCGGAAGATGACGTTGTTGCGCGCGACCTGCGTCGCGAAGTCTTCCTGCGCGGCCGTGCAGCCGCTCGCGTCACCCGTGCTGTCGACGCGACCGCGGATCGTGAACAACGCATGCACTCCGCCGTCGCGGCTGCCGTCCGGGTTCGTCTTGAAACGCGCTTCGCGCACCGGCCCGTTCAGCGTGATGAACGAAGGCAGCGTGTTCTGCGCGCCGAACGCCGTCGCCACCGCGACCTGCGGATTCACTGCCGGCGAAGTGCCGCCGACGGCAGGCTGCATGTGACAGCCGGCGCAACCGTCCAGATTGAAGCGCGGGCCCATGCCCTCGCCGACGCCCTCTGCTTCCTCGAAATCCTCCAGACCGACCTCGAAGAACGAACGCTCGTTGGTCGTGAGATCGCTGAACGGCGAGCCCGCGCCCGCCGTACCGCCGCGCACTCCCGGATCCACTTGCGCGTGCGCTGTCGTTGCCAGTGCGGCCGCGGCCAGGCCAGCCCACACGGCTCTCCGCAAAAGATGAGCTTCCATATGCAAACCCCTTATCGAGTCTCTTCGATGTTGCTTGTGTCGATCGACCCGCCCGGAATTGGCATTCCCGTCGGGCGCGATTGCGAAGAGACGAGGAGGTTCGACAGATCGCGCGTGCGCTCGTATTTGCCTGTTGGATCTGCCGGCAACCCCGCTATCCACAACGAACCGTTCGGACCGGAGGCTTTGCGTCCCCGTCTCGCGACGGGTTTGCCAAAACGAGCGCGCGCAGTGTGCGCTGGCAGACCCAAGTCTACCCATCTATATTTGGACTGCTATTTCCGCGGCTGCTGGTCTTGCCTAACGACGCAGCAGGTTCTCGATGAGAGCGAGCACGCGTGCGAGCGCGCCGCGGTTCGCCTGCAGGATCGCGTGCGCCTTCGCGATCATTTCGTCGCGACGTGCGGCACTCGTCAGCAAATCCAGCACGGCGCTCGCGAGCTGCGTTGCTGACTCAACCTGCACAGCGGCGCCGCTGGAGAGAAACATCTGCGCGATGTCCGCAGCGTTGAAGTTGTACGGGCCGACGACGATCGGCCGGTTCAGCGCCGCGGGCTCGAGCAGGTTATGTCCGCCGATCGGCACCAGGCTGCCACCGACGAACGCGACGTTCGCCGCCGCGTAGAAACTCATCAGCTCGCCGAGCGTATCGACGAGCATCACCGATGTATCTGCCGCGACCGCCTCGCGCGTCGAGCGGGAAACGAAGCGCACATTGCGCGCGCGTAGCCACGACTTCACCGCGTCGAAGCGATTCGGATGCCGCGGCACCAGTAACAACAATGCATCGTTGCGTGCAGCGCGCACGCGCTCGTGCGCATCGAGCACGATGTCTTCCTCGCGCTCGTGGGTGCTGCCCGCGATCCACACCGGACGCGAGCCCAACTCCGCGCGAATGTGCGTCCCTGTCCGCCGCGCCTCTTCCGGAACCTCGAAATCGAATTTGATGTTTCCGGTGACCTGAACGGACTGCGCAGGAATGCCGATGGCGCGAAACCGGTCCGCGTCTGCCGCCGTCTGCGCGGCGATCGTGACGTCGCACGCCAGCGCTTCGCGAAACAGTCCAGCGAATCGCGCGTGGCGCTGACCGGACCGTTCCGAGATGCGCGCACTCGCCAGCAGGATCGGAATGCGGCGCTCGAAGCAGGCGCGAAACAGATTCGGCCAGATCTCGCGCTCCATGACGATCGCGACCCGCGGCGTCGTGCGTGTGAGAAACCGGCGCACGGCTCCGGGCAAGTCGTACGGCAGATAGGCGTGACGAACCGAATCGCCGAACAGCGCCCGGACCCGCTGCGCACCGGTCGGAGTGGCGGTCGTGAGGAGAATCGGCTCTTGCGGGTGGCTCTGCGCCAGCGCACGCACCAGCGCCGCCGCGGCCTGCACTTCGCCGACCGAAACGGTATGAATCCACAGCGGCGGAGTGGCGAAGCGCAGCTGCGTGTAGCCGAAGCGCTCGCCCAGGCGGTCGCGATACGACGGATCGCGCACCCCGCGCAGGGCAGTTGCAACGAGAGCCAGCGGCGCGACGACGTACAGGAGGGCTGAGTACAGGAGCCTCAGCATGTTGCCATGTTCTTATAGATGTCTAACATGCGCGCCGATGGTACTCGAACACGAGCACGATCCCGAACGTGTCCCGCTCTATCGCTTCCTGGGTCCCCGGTACTGGCTGCTGTGGCTGGGCCTGGGCCTGGTGCGGACGGTCAACACGTTGCCGCTGCGATGGCAGATGGCCGTCGGCCGCGGCCTGGGTCGCATCGCCTATGCCGTCAGCCGCCGCGACCGTCGCATTGCCGACATCAACGTCCGCATGTGCCTGCCGGGACTGACCGGGCGTGAGCGCGCCGATCTCGTCAAGGGCCACTTCGAGTCGCTGGGCTGCGCGCTGCTGGAGACCGGCCTGGTGTGGTGGGCCACTTCGGACCGGCTGCAACGGCTGGTCGACTTCGAAGGCGTCGAGCACCTGCGCGAGGCGCTGCAGAAAGGACGCGGCGCCCTGATGCTGAGCGCACACTTCACGACGCTCGAGATGGGCGCCCGCGCGCTCACGCTCCTCGGGCCGACCAGCATCATGTACCTCACGCCCAAGAACCCGCTGATCGCCGAGCTCTCGCGGCGCAATCGTAGCCGCCACACCGTCAGCGCGATCGCCAACGACCGGGTGCGCGACCTGCTGCAGAGCCTGAAGAGCAACCTGCCCGTGTGGTATGCGCCGGATCAGCGTTACACCGGCAAGAACAGCGAGATCGTGCCGTTCTTCGGCCAGCCCGCGGCGTCGAATGTCGCGACTTCGCGCCTCGCGAAAATCTCCGGCGCGCCGGTGCTGCCGTACTTTCCGAAGCGGCGCGCCGACAACAGCGGCTACGTCGTCCAGATCCTCGCGCCGTTCGACCACTTTCCGTCGGACGACCCCATCGCCGACACGCGGCGCTTTCATGAGCTGATCGAGGCGAACGTGCGCGATCATCCGGAGCAATACCTCTGGACCTACAAGCGCTTCAGGCGGCCGGGACCGGATGGAGATCCGTACCGCCGATGAGCGTGCATCCCCGCTACTGGCCGACCTGGCTCGCACTCGGCATCCTGCGTATGTTCGAGCCGCTGCCGTTTCCACTCCTGGTCTGGCTCGGCAGACGCATCGGCGGCCTGCTCGGGCGCCTGCCGCTCGGCTTCGTGCGCATCGCGCGGCGCAATCTGGAGCTGTGTTTTCCGGAGCTCGGGGCCGTCGAGCGCGAACAGATCCTGCGCGAGCATTTCCGCAGCCTCGGCATCGGCTTGTTCGAGACCGCGATCAGCTGGTGGAGCTCCGACGCGCGCATTCGCAAGCTGACGCAACTCGAAGGCGAAGAGCATCTGCGCGCCGCGCTCGCACGGGGCCGCGGAGCAATCCTGCTGAGCGCGCACTTCACGACGCTGGAGATCGGCGCGCGCTCTCTGTGCGCTCGTGTGGCGACGAGCATCATGTATCGCCCGACACGCAACGTCGTGCTGGAACGATTCCTGAGTCGCAACCGCGCTCGCCAGGCGAAGCGCGCGATTCCGCGCGACGACGTCCGCACGTTGATCACCGCGCTCAAGAACAACGAGCCCGTGTGGTACGCGCCGGATCAGAGCTATCGCAAGAAAGGCGCGGAGATGGTGCAGTTCTTCCACCTGCCGGCTGCGACGAACACCGCGACGTCGCGCCTCGCGCGCATGACAGGCGCCGCGGTGCTGCCCTACTTCCCCGAGCGACTGCCCGGCTCGCGCGGCTATCGCATGGTGATCCAGCCGATGCTGGAGAATTTTCCGACCGACGATCCGGCCGCCGACGCGCGTCGCTTCAACGAGCTGATCGAAGCGCAGGTGCGGCACGTACCCGCGCAGTACTTGTGGATCCACCGGCGGTTCAAGGGACTGACGCCGGACTATCCGAACTACTACAAGCGCTAGCCGTAACCTGCTATCAACCAGTCCCACTGCTCCTGGCCGAAAGCGACTTCGCCTCGCTGCGCCTTGATCTTCTCCAGCGACCGCCGCAGGCGAGCCAGCACGTCCTGTTCCCACGACCCGCGGGGCTCGATCCGGCCGCGATCGAAATCGAGCAGGAACACGCGCGGCGCGACGGCATGCTCGATCATGATGTTGTGCGCATTGAGATCCGCGTGATGCACGCCCTCGCGATGGAAGGCCGCGAGGGTTTGCCCGACCGCCGCCCACTGCTCCCGCGGCAATTGCGCCCCGGTGATCGCATCGGCCAGCGTCCGCGAGTCGGGCAAGTGCTCGGTGATGAGGTCGGCCCGATAGGTCAGCAGGCCCCGAACGTAGCGGGCAGCGATCGGCGCTGGAACGGGCAACCCGCGGTGACGCAGTTCCGCCAGCAGCCGCCATTCGGCGAACGAGCGCGTGTGCGATTCGCCGAGCCAGAAGTAACTGTCATGGGAGATGTGCGCCATGAAGCCGCCGCGCCGGTAGTGCCGCAGGACCCAGCGCTCTGCGCCGGTCGTGATGATCGCAACCGAAGCGCGACCGCCCGCGAGCTCCTGCAAACCGCCCTGCGCCCGCCAATATGCGGTGTCGAACAACTCGGGGGCCGGCTTACGCAAGCGCGAAGCGTCGTATAGGATGCCGCCGCCGGTGACGCGTTCGAATCGCTCCACTACACCTCTCTCGAGCCCCGTCTGAGCCTACGTCGCAACAATTCTAGCCGCTTCGACACTCCGCCCGGCAGCGTCTGCATCCTGCGGCTCTCCGCCATCGGCGATACCTGCCACGTCTTGCCGGTGGTGCGGACCCTGCAGCGCGCCTGGCCAGCCGCGAAGTTCACCTGGATCATCGGCCGCGTCGAGGCCAAGCTCCTCGGCCACATCCCGGACATCGAGTTCATCGTCGTCGACAAGAAGAGCCTGACGGGGTCCTATCGCGCGCTGCGCGAGGCCATGCGCGGGCGGTATTTCGACGTCCTCATGCACATGCAGGTGGCCCTGCGCGCCAGCCTGCTCTCGACCCTCGTCCCGGCGCGGACCAAGCTCGGCTTCGACCGCAAGCGGGCGCGCGAGCTGCAATGGCTGTTCACGACCAATCGCGTCCGCCCTGCGGAGCGGCAGCACGTGCTGGACTCCCTGTTCGGCTTCGCCGAGAAGTTTCACGTCTACGAGAAGCTCCTGCGCTGGGACATTCCGATCCCGGAGTCCGCGCGCGCCTATGCGCAACGCGTGATCCCGGATGAGAAGAAGACGCTGATCATCAGTCCCTGCTCCAGTCACCCGCTGCGCAACTGGCGGGCGGAGTACTACGCGCAGATCGCGGACTACGCGGTCAGCGCGCTCGGCATGCGCGTCCTGCTGTGCGGCGGCCGCAGCGACCTCGAGCAGCGCATGGGCGACGCGATCATGCGTAACATGACGCAGCCGTGCGAGAACACCATCGGGCAGGACACGCTGCTCGAATTTCTCGCGACGCTGGAACGGTCGATCGCGATCATCACGCCGGACTCGGGCCCCGCCCACATGGCGACCGCCGTCGGTACGCCAGTGATCGGGCTGTATGCCGCGACCAATCCGCAGCGTTCGGGTCCGTATCTCAGCCGCCAGTGGTGCGTCGACAAGTACGATCTCGCGGCCCGCCGGCTGCTCGGCAAGTCCGCGGTCGATCTGCCGTGGACGACGAAGATCGAGCGCCCGGGTGTGATGGACCTGATCACACCGGACGACGTGATCAAGAAGCTGCACAGCGTGATGCTGGCGCTCGCGAGGAAGAGATAGGACGCAGGCCAGAGTACACTTCGCCTCATGGCATCTGCTTCGGCCCTGCCCCTCACTCTGCTCGTCATCGCCCGCAACGAGGCGCCGATCATCGGCCGCTGCCTCGACAGCGTGCCGTTCGCAGCCGAGAAGCTGGTGATCGATGCGGGCAGCACCGACGGCACGCAGCAGATCGCCGCACGTCACGGCGCGCGCGTCGTGCACCAGGACTGGCTCGGGTTCGGGCCGCAACGCAATTTCGGCAGCACCCAGGCGAGTCACGACTGGATCCTGGCGCTCGACGCGGACGAAGCCCTGTCGCCCGAGCTCATCGACGAGATGCAGCGACGCCTGCCGCAGCTCATGCAATCGCAGAGCGCCGGCGCCATCCTGCGTCGCCAGACCTGGTACATGGGCGCACCGATGCGCTGGTATCGACCGATGATGGGCGAGCGGCTCGGCCGCCTCTACCATCGCGGCCGCGCGCGCTGGACCGACGTGCGCGTGCACGAGTCGCTGCGCTTCGATGGCGCGACCGAGACGTTCGCGCGGCCGTTCCTTCACCTCAACAATCCGACGCTGGTCCACAAGCACCTGAAGACCCTGCGCTACGCTGAGCTCAAGGCGCGCGACTGGTTCGATCGCGGCAAGCCGACGCAAATGTGGCTGACGCCATTCGTGCACGTCTCCGCATTTCTGAAGGACTACGTGCTGCGGCTCGCGTTCCTCGACGGCTGGCGCGGCTATGTCGTATCGCAGGTCGCAGCGTCCTACGCCGTCTACAAGCGCATGCGTTACTACGAGATGAAGCGCAACCCGGCCTCGCGCGAAGCCGCCGCCGAGCTGCTGCGCGGCTATGGACTGGATCCCTGATGACTGCGAAGCACTATGTTCTCTACGGCTCGGAACGCTACGCGCTCGCAATCCTGCGTCCGCTGCAGGAGGCGATCCGCGCACGCGGCCACGAGGTAGCGTGGTTCTTCGACGGGCCTGGCGGAGAAGAGCTGCAGCCCGGCGAAATGCTGCTGCCTTCGACTGATGCGGTTCGCGACTTCGCGCCGATCGCGGTGCTCACGTCCAGCAACGCCGTCCCGCATTTCTTTCCCGGGGTAAAGACGGAAGTCTTTCACGGCTTCGACGCCGGCAAGCCACGGCACATCTACATCCGCGGCTTCTTCGACCTGTACTGCACGACCGGCCCGCGCGACACGCGCGCGTTCGAAGCGAAGGCGCGCGAGCTCGGGCATTTCGCCGTGCACGAAACCGGGTGGCCGAAGCTCGATCCGTTCATGCGCGTGCACGGCGGCGGCGGGCCGCCGCCGGTGCGCGAGAAGCCGGCGATCCTGTATCACTCGACGTTCTCGCCGTCGTGGAGCGCCGCGCCGATCCTGTACGAGACGATCCGCGACATGTCGGCCAGCGGCCGCTGGAAGTGGATCGTGACGCTGCATCCGAAGTCCGAGCGCGAAACCGTGGAACGCTATCGCGCGCTGGAAGGCGAACACCTGCGGTTCGCCACCGAGGACAACATCCTCGACCTGTTTCCGCAGGTGGACATGATGATCTCGGACACCTCCTCTGCGCTCAACGAATTCCTGCTGACGTACAAGCCGGTCGTGACGTTCAAGAACCGGCGGCCCGGCCCGCAGCTGATCGACATCGACAAGCCCGAGCTGTTGCTGCCTTCGATCGAGCGCGCGCTGGCGCGGCCAGCGGACCTGATGAGCTCGATCCGCGAGTACGCGGACTCCATCCATCCGTATCGCGACGGCCGTTCCAGCGAACGTGTGCTGGACGCCGTCGATCAGTTCATCGCGGCGGGCGCGCGCAACCCGCGGCCGAAGCCTCGCAACTGGTGGCGCAAACTGAAGATCCGGCGGCGCATCCGCTACTGGGGCCGCGCGTGAGGAGATTCGCATGACTGCCGAAATCAAGGTTCCGATCTCGCCGGGCGAGCTGGTCGACAAGATCACGATCCTGGAGATCAAGTCCGCGCGCATGACCGACGCCGCGAAGCTGGCCAACGTACGAACGGAGCTCACGATGCTGCAGGACACGTGGCGCACGTCCGCTTACGCGTCGCAGGACGTCACGGCGCAGTGGGCTTCGCTGCGCAAGATCAACGAGAAGCTGTGGGATATCGAAGACGACATCCGCGACAAGGAGCGCGCCCGCAAGTTCGACCAGGAGTTCATCGAGCTGGCGCGCGCGGTCTACGTCACCAACGACGAGCGCGCCGCAGTCAAGCGCGACATCAACACGAAGCTCGGCTCGAAGATCGTCGAAGAAAAGAGCTACGCTAAGTACTGAACAGCGTCACGGCCGTGTAAGCCGTGATTGCGACCGTCACCGCTGCCAGCCCTGCGATGTCGAACACACCGAGCGTGCCCGCGGCGCTCGACGACTCCCGCTTCGCGAGCGCGCGTTCGCGGTTGATCAGGAAGATCGGCACCGTCACGCTGATCGCGATGAGCATGCCGAACAGCAGATAGAGCCACGCGCCACGCATGCCCAGGCGGCGCGCTTCCAGCACCATCCACACGAACATCGCGAGACCGAGGAAGAACAGATCCACGGTGATCGAGCGGCTCGCGGGATTCACCAGCGTCTCCTGCCAGAACATCGAGGTTGCACCCACGAACCCGAGCGACAGGTACGCAGCGTTGTTGCCCCACGTGCCCACGAGCGCGAGCAGCGCAATCAGACCGTAAACGGCACACAGTGCCTTGCGAGAGATGGACATCGGTTAGTTCTCTTTTTTCGCCCTGAATCTCTGGAGCTCTTCACGCAGCCAGTCGCCGCTCGGGACCGGCGCAGCATCGCCGCATTTCACCGCGTAAGGCTTGCCGCTCTGACTGCTCTGCGTCCCGGCACGCTCGATGAAAGTTTCGGCGCTCGTGACCAGGCCCTTCTTCAGCAGGTATTCGTATTTCTGGTTCAGATGATCTGACGCGCGCTCCGGCGCGAACCACGAGCCGTTGCGCTGGAACTGACAGCCCGAGGTCTCGAGGTATTTCAGCAAATGCGCAATCTCCGTGCGCGCAGCAGCATCGGGCTCCGCGGACACGGCCGGCAGCGCGAGCAACAAGATCAGCAAGGCCAGTGACGATTTCATGATCGCGACCTCTATGACTTGCGCGTCCAGCGGATGTCTTCGCCTTCGCGCCGGTCGACGAAGGCAACGACTTTGCCCTGCGCGTCGCGCACGAAGATGCGACGCGTGCGCGGCTGGCCGGCGACGAAGAAGACATCGGGCACTTCAGCCAGGTACTGCGTCGCCGGCCGACCGGTCCGTTCCGCCGAGAAACCTTCCGCCGTGCACTTTAGAGTCGTCACGATTTCGGCGGTCAGTGCGTACGAGCCGTTGTATTCGCAGAGCTGCTGCTGGGTGAGCTTGACTGGCGGCGGATCTTTCAGAACGGCAGCGACCTGTTCGGCCAGCAACTGCCAGCCTTGCCCGGTCCGCAGCCAGGTATCGCTCACGCGGAAACGGCTGCGCAGACTCTGGCCGTGATAATCGAGATGCTCCTGCATCTCGAACGCCACCACTGCGATGTCCCCGTGCGTCTCGACCTTGAAGGTATCGACCCTGGCCTCGCCCACCAGACCGGGCGGCAGAGGCGCGAAATCCTTCAGCAGCTCCTCTTTGGTCTGCACCGCGCCGTTCTCGTCGACGCGCAACACGCGCTCGTGCAGGTAGCGGCGCCACACTGCGGCGTTCCCTGGTGCCACGGCGTCGAGCATCTCCTGCGTGATCCTGCGCAGCTCGATTTCGGCTGCCGTGGGCACGGCCGCCTGCGCGACACCGCACATCCCGAAAATTGCGACGATCCCCAGCAACCCGCGCAACCGAGCCATAGAACCTCCTGACGACGCGCGATGATAACGGGCCGCCCGAGGGCGCGGCGGCAGCAGCCGAAAACGGCTAGTCGACAACGACCACGACGCGTATCGTGAATGCATGGAAGAGATCCTCGGCCTCGACCGTAGCGCGCTCGATCGGGCCCGCCTCAGCCGCGACGCGCGCTTCGACGGGCGCTTCTTCATCGCAGTCACGTCGACCGGCATCTATTGCCGGCCGATCTGCCCGTCTCCGACGTCGAAGAACACGAACGTCCGCTACTACGCGACTGCAGCTGCAGCCGCAGAAGCCGGCTTCCGTCCCTGTCTGCGCTGCCGGCCGGAAGCCGCGCCCGGCACGCCGGGCTGGCTCGGCACCTCGGCCGTCGTGCGACGCGCGCTGCGATTGATCCAGGAAGGCGCGCTCGATGAGATCTCTGTCGATCAGCTCGCCGCGCGCATCGGTATCGGCCCGCGCCATCTGCATCGGCTGTTCACCAAGCACGTCGGCGCATCGCCGATCGCCGTCGCGCAGACCCGCCGCCTGCACTTCGCCAAGCGCCTGCTGGACGAGACCGACTTGCCCATCACGCAGATCGCGCTCGCGTCGGGATTCGGCAGCCTGCGCCGCTTCAACTACACCTTCCAGCAGACTTACAACCGCGCGCCGCGCGACATCCGGCGTCAGCGTCGCGGCGGTATCGCGGCCGCCGACGCGGACGAGGTCGTACTCAAGCTGTCGTTCCGGCCGCCGTATGACTGGCACCAGGTGCGCGAGTTTCTGGCTGCGCGGGCCGTGCCTGGCGTCGAGCGTGTCGATGAGCGCGGCTACGCGCGCACGGCGAAGTCGGGCGCCGATCAGGCGATCGTGTGCGTCCGCGCGCTGGAGCGCGACGATGCGCTGGAGCTGCGCGTCCGCGGGGCGGCGCCGACGATGCTGTTTCAGATCTCCAGCACCGCACGCCGCATGTTCGATCTTGCAGCCGAGCCCGCGCGCATTGCGGTGGCATTCAAGAGCGACGATCTGCTCGCGCCGCTCGTCAAGCGCAGTCCCGGGCTGCGCATTCCAGGCGCGTGGGATGCATTCGAGTGCGCAGTCCGCGCGTTGCTCGGCGAACATGTCGATGTCGCCACCGCACGCGCGCTGGCGGCACGCATCGTCGAGCGCGCCGGCGAGCCGATCTCGAAGGCGGGCGAAGGGCTGACACATTTCTTTCCGACGCCGGAAGCGCTGGCAACGGCAGATCTCAGCGGACTCGGTCTCGCTGCCGGCCGCGCCGCGGGCATTCGCGCACTCGCGTGCGCGACTCACGAGCATCAGCTCGATTTCACTGCGCCGGTCGAAGAAGTCATCGCTGCGCTCGCGGCCCTGCCGGGCTTCGATGCCGCCGCCGCCCAATACGTCGCGCTCTGCGCACTCGGCGAACCCGATGCATTTCCTCGCGGCGATCTCATCGTGCGCCGCATGGCCGGAAGTCAGCGCAAACCTCTCACGGCCCGCGAGCTCGACGCACGCATGGAGGCGTGGCGCCCATGGCGCGGCTACGCGCTGATTCACTTGTGGCACGCCGCCGAACACGAGCCGGCGCTGCTGCGCCGCGCATCTTAGGAAGGGAGAGGAATTAAGAATAGACAGGATTAACGGGATTAACAGGATTTCGGAGCGGCAATAGCCGCCCGCGTCTCCTCTCTCTTAATCCTGTTGATCCTGTTAATCCTGTCAATTTCCGGTTCCGGGTCTCCTCTCAATCCACTACCTCGAAGTGCCGCGCCCTGCGGTCGTACTCGACCATCATGTCGCGGGCTTCGGGCGGCACGACGGCGTTCTCGACGTCGGTGCCCGCGAAAGCACGGATCGAGTCGAGCGACTCCCAGATGGTCACCACGAGGAATTCCACGCCCTGCGGCAGCTCGCGTCGCAGTACCTTGGCGTCGTGAAAGCCCGCGAGTTGCACGAGCTGCGGCAGCGTCTGCGATTGCAGATGCTCGACGTAGGCGTCGGCGCGCTCGCGCTTGACGAGGCCGCGCCAATGGCGAGCGATCATGAGGCGCTCGCCTTCGACCAGACCATCGCCTGCGCGACGATCACCTGCTCGCCGTTGTAAGTGAGCGCCGGCGAGCCGTACAGCTCGTACCCGAGCGCCAGTGCCTCGCTCACGCGATGACAGAAGGCTGCGTCGTCGGGACCGGTCAGCACGCGATAGGTCGGGAGGCCGTCAGGCGGCCGGGAGCTGTTCTCGGGCATGAACCGAGCTTACCAGAGCAGCACCAGAGGCAGCTCCGGGCGCAGATCCGCGCGCTGACCGCGACGCTCGCCGTCGAAACCGAGCTCGAGCAACGGCCGCGCCGCGGGCTCGAATGAGAACGCGCAGTTGCGCAACGCGTCCAGCATCGCTGCCGAAGGTGTCGCTGCTCCGGGCGCGAACATGCGCAACGATGTGAGTTCGCGAATCGGCAACGCGTGCACGTAAGGCTGTCGTTGATCGGCCGGCGCCGTGTCCATGCGTCGATGCAACGGGATATAGAACACCAGCGGCTCCGCATCCACCGTCGAATTGTTCGCGATCGGCATGCCGGCCGGCGCATACACGGGTCGATACTCCCACGCCGGAAACGGCGCGACGTCGAATTGCCCTTCACGCGGACGCAAGCAGACGCCGAATGGACACGCGCCGGTGCCGCGGCCCGACCAGCGCTCCCACAGATGCAAGCGGCGCGCGGGCTCGTCCTCGCTGCGGGCTTCCGCCTCGTTCTCGACCCAGATCAGCTCGAGCATCGCGTTCGCGAAAAAGAACCGGCGGTTCGCAGTCCCCTGCCCCGGGTGGCGATTGGAGCTGCCTTCGACGAGGCCGAGATCGATCAGCCGTTGCGCTTCCGGCGCGCCCACGGACACGCTCACGAACACGTGATCGATCTCGACTCCGAAATCGGCAACTTCGAAGCTGGCCATGCGAGTCCCCCGCCCTCCCTGGCAGGGAAATCTACGGCATGAGCACCATGCTGAGAACTGCGAGCGCAGCTCCGATGAGGGCGCCGGCGGCGACGTCGCTCGGGTAGTGCAGACCAAGCACCACTCGCGACGCCGCGACGAGCGCCGCGAACGGCACGAGCAGCCAGGCGAGCTCCGGGAAGCTCGTGACAGCGAGCGTGGTGAAGCTCACCGCGTGCAGGGTATGGCCGGAAGGAAAGCTGTAGCGGTCGAGGGCGCGCGTCCCTGCCGTAATGCCCGCGAGCGAGATGTAGGGTCGCTCGCGGACCAGTCGCGACTTGAGATACTTGTAGAGGGCGACGCCGATGAAGCCGACGATTGCCATGCGCACGGCCGGGTAGATTGCGGTCTCGCCGTAGACGACGGGCAGCAGCAGGATGAGACCGTACCAGAAGATTCCGTCGCCGAGCTTGCTGATCGCGGCGAAAATGTCCCGGACCGCAGGCCTGCTGCAGCCGCGGTTGAGACGCAGGCACCATGCATGCTCGAAGGCATCCACGCGCCGAAACAGCTCTGCGGTTCGTACGCCGTTCATGACGTTTTGCTCCGTGTGCGTACTATTCGGGCGGGACGCTGCACGGGGATGACGAGCGTATGACACTTCTGTGATTCAGCGACTTGGAGCAGAATTTGCGAGCCAGAGCACACCTGCGGTGGACAATTTGAACCTTCTGCTGATCGAAGATCACGCCGACATCGCGGCCAACATCACCGAGTTCTTCGAGGGACGCGGGGACGCCGTCGAGCACGTCGTGGACGGCGCTACGGGCTTGCAGCGCGCGCTCGCCGACCCTTTCGATGCGATCGTTCTAGACCTGCTGCTGCCGGGCCTCGATGGCCTGACGCTGTGCCGGCAATTGCGCCACGCCGGCCGGACCCAGGTCCCGGTGCTGATGCTCACTGCGAAGGACCTGCTGGCCGACAAGATCGAAGGCTTCGAAGCCGGCGCCGACGACTACCTGGTGAAGCCGTTCTCGCTCGCCGAGCTCGATGCCCGCCTCAAGGCGCTGGTGCGCCGGACGCGGCTGCCCGAGACGCCGCGCATTCTCAGCGTCGGGGACCTGCGCTTCGATCTCGACACGCTCGAAGCCGAGCGCAGCGGCGAGCGGGTCAAGCTCAATCCGACGACCCGCCGTCTGCTGATCGTCCTGCTGCAGAATTCGCATCGCGTGGTGACGCGCCAGGAGCTCGAACGCGAGTTGTGGGGCGACGCGCCGCCGCAAGGCGACTTCCTGCGCGCGCATATGCACGCGCTGCGCACAGCGATCGACAAGAATTTCCCCGTCAAGCTGTTACACACGATCCATGGCACCGGCTATCGACTTTCGGCAGAACCGGTACGTTCGTAGACTGAACGACTGGTTCTCGCGCCTCAGCCTGCGCGCGCGCATCGCAGGCACGATGATCGCGCTCGTCGCGAGCGCCGGGCTCGTGCTGAGCGCGTGGGCGTACCTGGCCGACGAGCAGCTCAAGCGCAACATCACGCTCGACCTGCTGTCCGAGGAGCTCACGCACTTCGAGCAGCGCATGCGCGTCGATCGCGGCGCCGAGCCGCTGCGCTCCGCGCGCCTCAGCATTTACCGCTCGAGCGATCTCGCCGAGCTGCCGCGACACATCGCGATGCTGAAGCCCGGCGAGATGCACCGCGTGCGCTCCGGCGGTCGTCTGCTCGACGTGCTGGTGCGCGACGGCGACTTCGGCCGCCTGTACATCACCTACGACGTCACGACCTACGCGACGCAGGATGCGATCGCACTGCTCGTGCTCGGAATCGGCGTGATCGCGATCGTCATCGTCGCTGCGTTGGCCGCGGCGGCGATCTCCCGACGGCTGGTCGAGCCTGTCACTGCACTGGCCGGGCGTCTCACCGAGATCGATCCGGGCGAGCGTCACGTGCGCATCGGCGCGCAGTTCGCCGGCAACGAGCTCGAGCCGATCGCGCGCTCGGTCGACATGTTCATGGAGCGCCTCGACGGGTTCGTCGAGCGCGAGCAATCGTTCACGGCAACGGCAAGCCACGAGTTGCGCACACCGCTCGCGGTGATGCGCGGCGCAGTCGAGTTGCTGGAAACCTCCGCGGCCGATCGGCCCGGAGCGAGCAAAGCGCTCGCTCGCATTCAACGCGCCGTGCGCGAGATGACGGAGTTCACCGATGCGTTGCTGGCGCTCTCGCGCGAGCAGCAAGGCGGCGCGGCTGGCGACGCGAGTTGCGATGTGAACGCAGTGCTGGCACGCGTCGTCGAGGATCAGCGCAGCGTGTCGCCGGGCAAGCGCATCGTGCTGGAAATCGAAGGCGCCGGGCATCTGCGGGTCGCCGCACCCGAGAGCATGGTCGCGATGACCATCGGCAACCTCGTGCGCAACGCCGTCCAGCACGGCACCGGCGGCGAAGTCCTGTGCCGCTCGCACGGCCACGAATTGCTCGTGACCAACGCCGGAACATTGCCGACGGCGAGCCTGTCGACGGCTGCGCGCCGCTTTACCACGCACCCCGGCGGCCACGGCATGGGCCTGTACCTGGTACGGCGAATCTGCGAGCGCTACGGCTGGAATATCAGCCTGGAAAACGGCCCCTCCGGAGTCACGGCCCGCGTGGGCTTTGCGTGACCCGAAGCAGCGGCTTGGATGGCCGTGCGCTACAGGGACCCGCCGCTCTCTGCTAGGATGCCCCACCCACGAATTCCCCTTTCCGTCCTCACGGAGCTCCTTGATGTCGACCGCTCTCAAGCTCAACGTTCCCCCTCAGGGACAGAAGATCACGATTGCCAACGGCAAGCTCGTGGTGCCCGATCAACCGATCGTTCCGTTCATCGAGGGCGACGGCACCGGCCCGGATATCTGGCGCGCCTCGGTGCGCGTCATGGACGCGGCCGTGCAGAAGGCCTACGGCGGCAAGCGCAAGATCCACTGGATGGAGGTGTACGCGGGCCAGAAGTCGAACGATCTGTTCAACACGTGGCTGCCCGATGAGACGGTCGCCGCGTGCCGCGAGTACCTGGTCTCGATCAAGGGTCCGCTGACCACGCCGATCGGCGGCGGCATCCGCTCGCTGAACGTCGCGCTGCGCCAGATGCTCGACCTGTACGTGTGCCTGCGGCCGGTGCGCTGGTTCAAGGGCGTACCCTCGCCGGTGAAGGCGCCGGACAAGGTCGACATGACGATCTTCCGCGAGAACACCGAAGACATTTACGCCGGCATCGAGTTCGAGGCGGGCAGCCCCGACAACAAGAAATTCCTGGAGCTGTTCCAGCAGGCGTTCCCGAAGCAGTACGCCAAGATCCGCTTCCCGAACACCTCGGGCATCGGCATCAAGCCGGTGTCGCAGGAAGGCACGGAGCGACTGTTCCGCGCCGCCATCGAGTACGCGATCGTCAACAAGCGCAAGAGCGTGACGATCGTGCACAAGGGCAACATCATGAAGTTCACGGAAGGCGGCTTCCGGAACTGGTCGTACGCGCTCGCCGAGAAAGAGTTCGGCGGCCAGACGTACACCTGGGACCAGTGGGAGCGCACCAAGGCCGCGAAGGGCGAGAAGGCCGCCAACGAAGAACAGGATGCGGCGAAGAAGGCCGGCAAGGTCATCATCAAGGATGCGATTGCCGACATCACGCTGCAGCAGGTACTGACGCGTCCCGACGAGTTCGACGTGATCGCCACGATGAACCTGAACGGCGACTACCTTTCGGACGCGCTGGCGGCGCAGGTCGGCGGCATCGGCATTGCGCCGGGCGGCAACGTCAACTACATGACCGGCCACGCCGTGTTCGAAGCGACGCACGGCACGGCGCCGAAGTACGCGAACCTGGACAAGGTGAACCCGGGCTCGGTCGTCCTTTCGGGCGAGATGATGCTCCGGCACCTCGGGTGGCGCGAGGCCGCCGACCTCGTCATCAAGGGGATGGACGGCGCCATCTCGGCGAAGACGGTCACCTACGATTTCGCGCGCCTGATGGATGGGGCGACGGAGATCAAGTGTTCGGAGTTTGCGGACGAGTTGATTAAGGGGTTGTAGGGTGTCGCTACGCGGATT
>DATEKT010000136.1:0-19653 GCA_035277305.1 Steroidobacteraceae bacterium
TCTTGGCGAGAGATCTTCCGATCTTTTTCTTCGCCGCAAATCTTGGGGAGAAGTTGCTTTCCCCAGAGCGTGCAAGTCCAGCGGCGTTTGCGGAGGAAGTGCGTCCGGCGTCTGACGCAAACTGAAGAAATACTCTCGCCAAGATCGCCAGGATCGCCAAGGAAGAAAAGAGGAAGCGAGTTCTGAGGTTCGGAGGAAAAAAACCGGCGCACTCGGTGCGCCGGTGAGAGGGGCGGCATATCGGCGCCCAAACTCGTCTCTACTGTCGCGCGAGAAGATCGGATGCACCTGTCGCTGCAATCGCATCGATCTCGTACGAGTTGCATCCGCCTCCAGGAAGCTTGCGTAAGAGCGCCCCAGACGGCTCGCGAGAGTCGCCGTACTTAAACCACCTGGAGGTGCGATCATGAAGATTCGAAAGTCTGGCCTCGTGAGCGCGCTGTGCGCCACGACGCTGCCACTGCTCTTTGCCCCGATCGTTGCGGATGCATCGAGCCATCGCGAAGCGCCGAACGTTGCGCGGCTGCCCACCGTCGATTCCACCGACTTCTACCTGTTCAACTCGTACGAGAGCGGCCGCAGCGGTTACGTCACGCTCATCGCGAACTACGTGCCGCTGCAGGATCCGTACGGCGGGCCGAACTACTTCGCGCTCGATCCGTTCGCGGTCTACGAGATTCACATCGACAACGACGGCGACGCGAAGGAAGACCTGACGTTCCAGTTCCGCTTCAAGAACCGCCTCGGCGACAACAACAAGGGTCTCGCCGTGCCGGTCGGTCCGCAGGGCAACCAGGTCAACGTTGCCGTGCCGCTGAAGAACATCGGTACGGTCGGCACGGGCATGGATGCGTCGAATCTCAACTTCAACGAGAGCTACACACTGACGCTGGTGCGCGGCGATCGCCGTCGCGGTCAGTCTTCGCAGGTGACCAAGGCTTCGAGCGGCGGCAGCGAGTTCGGCAAGCCGTACGACTTCGTCGGCACCAAGACTTTCGGCAGCGTCGCTGCGTACAAGCAGTACGCCGACAGCTTCATCCACGAAATCTCGGTTCCCGGCTGCTCGCAGACGGGCCGCGTGTTCGTCGGCCAGCGTGACGAGAGCTTCGTCGTGAACCTGGGCAAGGTGTTCGACCTGGTGAACTTCGTGCCGGTCGATGCCGACGTGCCGCCGGATCAGGGCGGTCTGCCGGGCGGCGTCGGCATCAAGCAGGACAAAGCCAACGACATCATCTCGGATTCCAACATCACGACGCTGGCACTCGAGCTGCCGGCCGCGTGCGTCACCGGCAACGGCAACGGCGTGATCGGCGGCTGGACCTCGGCGAGCATGCGCCAGGTTCGCGTCCTCAATCCGGTTGCGACGTACACCAAGCCGGAAGTGTCCGGCGGCGCGCTCGTGCAGGTGTCGCGGCTGTCGACGCCGCTCGTCAATGAGCTGGTGGTCGGCATTCCGGACAAGGATCGCTTCAGCTCGAGCGAGCCGAAGAACGACGGGCAGTTCCTCAAGTACGTCGACAATCCTTCGCTGCCGTTCCTGCTCGATGCGCTGTTCCGCAAGCCGGTGAACGACATCCTGGGCGCGTCGATCCCGAACCTGGCGCCGCAGAACTTCCCGCGCAAGGACCTCGAGGCTGCGTTCCTCACCGGCTTCCCCGGCGTGAATCAGCTCAAAACCGTGACGAAGGCGGAGATGCTGCGGCTCAACACCGGCATCGCCGCGAAGCCGGCCGCGCAGCAGAGCACCTTCGGCGTGGCGGGCAACGATCTTGCCGGCTTCCCGAACGGCCGCCGTCCGGGCGACGACGTCGTCGATCTCGCGCTGCGTGTCGTGATGGGTCGCCTCTGCTACCCGGTGCCCGTCAACGGCACGCCGACGGATCTCGGCCTGTGCAAGACCACGGATGCACCGGTCGGCAACGTTGCGTTCACCGACGGCGCGCCGATCAGCGCGGCGGACTTCGATGAGACGTTCCCGTACCTGCGCACGCCGATCGCCGGCGCGACGAATTGAGCCCAGGAGCAACCATCATGTACTCCAATCGCAAACTCAATCTCGCAGTGCTCGGTGCACTGAGCGCGGGGTTGCTGACAGCGTGCGGCGGCGGCGGCTACGACGCGCCGCCGGCGCCCGCGGCGCAAGCGCCGACGATCGCCGGACTTGCGGATCAGTCGCTGCCTCAGGACACGACCACGCCGGTGCTGAACTTCCAGGTGAATGACACCGACTCGGGCGCCGGCAGCGTGACCCTGACCGCGACCTCGTCCGATCCGTCGATCATTCCCGCGGAGGGCGTCGTGCTCGGCGGCAGCGGTGCAAACCGTACGCTGCAGATCACGCCGGCCCCGGAAGCGTTCGGCAGTGCGACGATCACGATCCGTGCGACCGATCCGGGTGGCTTGGCCGCGCAGCAGGGGGTCCGCGTTACCGTCAACGGCGTGTTCGTCTCGTTCACGACGACCGTGAACGATTGGTTCGCGCTCGATGAGAACGCCGACAAGCCCACGCTGAGCGGCTTCACCTTCACGCAGGACGCGGACGACGATCCGACCGCGTTCGACGCGCTGTTGCAGTGAGTGACATGCGACGCCTTCTCTCCCTGGCGTTGCTGGCGGCCGCAGTCTTCGGCTCGGATGCCGAAGCTGCGGTCCGCGTTTACCGGCCCGACGATCCGTCGCAGGTCGTGTTGAAGCTCGAGAAGGTGCGCGCGGAGCACATCGCGGACGGAAGCGATCCTGGTGCGGTGGTCCGCCAGGTCGATGCGCTCGTGGATGCCGGCGCGCGCAGTGGCAACGAGCGCTACTACGGTTACGCGGAGCAGGTACTGCAAAGCGCCGGTGACGCGCGCGATCGCGAGATCGCGATCCGGCGCGCGCGACTGCTCCAGCACAAGCATGAATTCGCGCAGGCCGAGCGCGTGCTCGGCGACATTCTTCGTCTCGATGCCCGCGACCGCGAAGCGCGCTTGATGCGCGCACAAGTTCGATTGCATTTGCACGAACCACAGCGGGCGCTTGCCGATTGCACGGCGCTGATGCCGCTCGTCGATCTGCTGACTTCGACGACCTGCATTGCCCAGGCGCGCGCTGCGTTGGGCGACCTGCAACATGCGCAAACGCTGCTGCTGGGTGTTCTGGATTTTCAGCGCGGCGACGATGCGACTCGCAGCTGGAGCGCCGGCGTCGCCGCGGAGTTCGCGACTCGTCTCGGCGACACGAATGCCGCGGGACGCTGGTATCGCGAGGCTTTCGAGCTCGATCCGCGCAGTCACTACGCCCGCATCACATACGCCGACTGGTTGCTCTCCGCCGGCAGGTTCGACGAAGCGCTGCAAGTCGCGGGTCGCGGCCAATCGCTGGCCGATCGTGCGCGCATCGTGCTCGCCGGTCGTGATCGTGGATCTGTGGAAGCGCAACGCTTGCAGCTCGCGTGGCAGGAGGCCGACGCGCGTGGCGAACGAGCGCACCTGCGCGACCGCGCTCGATTCGAGCTCACATTGCTCCACGACCCGGCGAAGGCGAGCGCGAGTGCGCGGGCAAGTCTGCAGGATCGAAACGAAGCCGACGATGCATTGATCCTGGCTGCGGCCGCCGCATCGACCCGCGATCGGCAAGCACTGCAGACAGTCCGCGCGTGGCAGCAACGGTATCGCTATGAGGACGTGCGTCTCGAAAGTCTTCTGGGAGCTGTGCGATGAAGCGCATCCTCGTCGCACTCGTTCTGTCGTTCGCCTGCAGCGTTGTCTTCGCGCACACGTCCGGCAGCAGCTTCCTTGCTTTGCGTTCGCAAGACGCTTCGACGGTGCACGCCGATTGGGATTTCGACGTTCGTGACCTGAACCAGTCGCTGCAACTCGACGCCGACGGCGATGGCGCGGTGACCTGGGCGGAAATCCTCACGGCTCGGCCCGAGATCCAATCGCTCGTGCTTGCGCGGACGCATCTCAGCTCGAACGGCGGCGCATGCACGTTGCAGTCGACGGACGTTCCGGCGATCGCCGAGCACGGTGATGGACCGTATCTGCGCTTCATCGCGACCTTCACATGTCCGCCCGGCCCGTTGCTGCTCGATCACTCCGGGTGGTTCGGCTTCGACGCCGGCCATCGTGCACTGCTCGAATACGAAGCTGTGAACGGTGCGCGCACGCAAGCGATCCTCGCAAGCAGCGCCAAACAATGGCGCGCAACTGAAACGCGTGCCGCGCATCTCGTGCGCTTTCTCGTCGAAGGCATGCACCACCTCGTCACTGGCTACGATCACCTGGCGTTTCTCGGCGTCCTGTTGCTGGCGCTGGCGCGGCGGCGTCGATCAGGTGAGTCGTCGTCGTTGCCGCAGATGCTGAAACGCGCGTTCGCGGTGATCACGGCGTTCACGATCGCGCACTCGTTGACGCTCGGTCTCGCTGCGACCGGTCACATCCGGCTGCCTTCGCAGCCTGTCGAAGTCGCCATCGCGCTGTCGGTCATGATCGCGGCGCTGCTGAATCTTTCGCGCGGCGCTTCTCAGCATGGCTGGAAGCTGGCCTTCGCGTTCGGCCTGGTGCATGGGCTTGGATTCGCGGGCGCGCTGGCCGAGCTGGCGAGCGGCAGGATCGATCTGTTCGCGCTGGCGGCCTTCAACGTGGGCATCGAGACGGCGCAGATCGCCATCGCGGCCGCTTCGGTGCCGCTCATCTGGTGGCTGTTCCGCGGTCTGCGCAGCGAGCGCGTCGGTGTCCCGCTGGCCTCGCTATCGGTCGCTTGCGTGGCGGCCGTCTGGGTCGGCTTGCGGCTCGGGGTCTGATGCAGAAAATAGTGCGGCGCGTGCATCCAGCGCGGCCCGGCCGCCGTAGCGAGAGCATGGCAGCCCCTTGCGCCCCTGCGATACGATTCCCCGCCATGGTTGTGCAGGCGGCGATAACCGAGATTTCGCAGTCGGAGGCGGCAGCGGTGCACAGCCTCGCGACGCTCATCGAGCGCATGCGCGGCGGCCAGGAGCGGGCACTCGAAGAGCTGTACGAGGCGACGGTCGGCAAGCTCTATGCCCTGGCTTCGGCGATCCTGCGCAGCGCCGAGGATTCCGAAGAGATCGTCTGCGAGACGTACGCGTACGCATGGGCGAATGCTGCGCGCTTCGACGCGAGCCGCGCGAATGCGCTGGGTTGGCTGCTGATGCTGTGTCGTAGCCGCGCACTCGACAGGCTGCGTCAACGCCGCTCAACCGCCAATGCACTGGAGCTCGCTGCCCTGCGAGAGACTGACGGCAGCAGCTCCGACCAGCCGTACGACATTCTGTCCCTGATGCAGCGAAGAAGCCGAGTTCACACCGCCCTTGCGCAACTCACGCCGGAGCGACGTCACCTGGTGTCGCTGGCGTTCCTGCAAGGCCTGTCGCACCAGGAGATCGCGGACGTCACCCGCTTGCCTCTCGGCACCGTCAAGAGCCACGTGCGTCGCGCGCTGGCGCAACTGCGCGATGCATTGGAGTCTCTGTGAGTCGTCGTTCGAAGAATCTGCAGGAGTCGATCGCTGCGGGCCTGCGGCCTGCGGAGCTCGGCAGCCAGCAACGAGAGAGACTGCGCCGTCGTGTCATGGAACAGGCGCGCGAGCAATCGCCGGAAGGTACGCGCACGCTGCGCGCCGACGAAGGCACATGGATCGAAATTGCGCCGTTCGTCGAAGTTCGCGAGCTGCGCCGTGACGAAGCTTCCGGCACGCACACCAGCCTGATGCGCATGCGCCCGGGCGGCGTGGTGCCGGCGCACCGTCACCTGCGCGAAGAAGAATTCATCGTGCTGGAGGGCGAGTGTCAGATCGGCACTCACGTGCTGGTCGCGGGCGACGTGCACATCGCGGCGGCCGGTTCGTGGCACGAACCGGTAACCACGCGCAGCGGAGTTCTCGTTCTGTTGCGCGGCGAATATCCGCATCCGTCTCCGGGTGTGTGACGTATGGAGCTAAAGAATCCAATAGCTCTGTCACACGCTCTGAGGACAATGACGTCATGCGGTTGTCACATGTTTCCGCCCTCAGCCTCGTAACAATTCTGCCCTCGCTCGCGCCGGCGGGCGGCATACCGACGTCGACTGGATGGCTCGAAGAGGTCGTCGTCTCCGGCAAACTGGAGCGGCTGGAAGGGGATCCGTCGTCGGCGACCGTGGGCGTTGCGACTTCGGAGCAGCTCGACCTGCGTCCCGTGTTGCGGACCGGTGAGTTGCTGGAAGTCGTGCCCGGTCTGATCGTCACGCAACACAGCGGCAGCGGCAAAGCGAACCAGTACTTCCTGCGCGGCTTCAATCTCGACCACGGCACCGACCTTGCGACCAGCGTCGACGGCGTACCGGTGAACATGCCGACGCACGCGCACGGCCAGGGCTACACCGACATCAACTTCGTCATCCCCGAGCTGATCGATTCGATCGAGTATCGCAAGGGCACGTACTACGCCGGGACCGGCAACTTCTCCGCGGCGGGCGCAATCGACATGCACTACCGCACATCGGTCGACGCCCCGTTCGTAACGTTCGAAAGCGGTGACGACGACTACATGCGCGGTCTGTTCGCGGCATCGCCCGAAATCGGCGGCGGCACGCTGCTGATCGGAGTGGACCACTCCGGGAACAACGGCCCGTGGCTGCTCGAAGAAAGATTCCACAAGACGAACGCTCTGCTGCGTTACACGTACGATACCGAGGACGGGCGCTTCTCCCTGACCGCGCAGGGCTACGACGGCGAGTGGCGTTCGACCGATCAGATTCCGCTGCGCGCCGTGCAGTCCGGCGCGATCGATCGCTTCGGCTTCGTCGATCCGACCGACGGAGGCGAGTCGCATCGCTACAGTCTCTCGGCCGACTGGTATCGGCAGATGGGAGCCGGGCGCCTGCACGCGCAGGCTTACGCTGTCGACTATCAGCTCGACCTGTTCTCGAACTTCACTTACGCGACCGACACCGCGAACAGCGATCAGTTCGAGCAGTTCGACGATCGGCGCGTGTATGGCGGGCAGCTGACCTGGTCGCGGCCGCTGGAGCTGATGGGCCTGTCGAACGAGCTGAACCTCGGAGTCGAGCTGCGGCGTGACGACATCGGTACCGTCGGCCTGTACAAGACCGTCGCGCGTCAACGCATCGGCACGACGCGCGAGGACAGCGTCACGCAGAGCAGCTACTCAGCATACTCGAGCGTAAAGACGCCTTGGAGCGAGCATGTGCGGACAGAAGTCGGTCTGCGCGCCGACCTGTTCGAGTTCGACGTGGACAGCAGCCTGGCTGCGAACTCCGGCAGCGCGGACGATTCGATCGTCAGCCCGAAGTTCTCGCTGATCCTCGGTCCGTGGCGCGAGACGGAATTCTTCTTCAACGTCGGCAAAGGATTTCACAGCAACGATGCGCGCGGCACGACGATCCGCGTCGATCCGACCGACGGCGTGACCCCGGTCGATCGCGTCGATCCGCTGGTCGATGCGCTCGGCGCCGACGTCGGTGTGCGCACCGCGGTGCTGCCGAATCTGCAGCTGACTGCTTCGCTGTGGACGCTCAAGCTCGATTCGGAGTTGTTGTTCGTCGGTGATGCTGGCATCACCGAAGCGAGCCGCGAAAGCGAACGGCGCGGCATCGAAGCCGGCGCGATCTGGAACCCGGTGTCGTGGCTGATTCTCGATGCCGACCTGGCGTGGTCGCGCTCGCGCTTCAGCGAAAGTGATCCGGCCGGCGATCGCATTCCCGGCGCTGTCGAGAGCGTCGCTTCCGTCGGCCTTGCAGTCGATCATCCGAGCGGCTGGTTCGGCGGCGCACGCCTGCGGCATTTCGGTGCGGCTCCGCTGATCGAGGACGACAGCGTGCGCTCCAACCCGACCACGCTCGTCAACCTGGAAGCCGGCTACCACATCACCGATAACCTCCAGTTGAGCGCCGCGCTGTTCAATGTCTTCGACAGCCGCGACAACGACATTACATATCTATATGAGTCGCAGTTGCCGGGCGAAGCGCAGCCGGTGAACGACATCCACTTTCACCCGGTCGAGCCGCGTACTTTCCGCCTGACGCTGCGCGCAACGTTCTGACGCGCTATTCTCTCGCCGCCAGGATAGGTAGCGAGAGAATAACGATGAAGGCTTCACTGCTGGCGGGCTTCACTGTCGTTTTAAGTTGCGGGGCCGGTTTCGCGGCCGCGCCCCCCGTCTACTGGGACGTGGACGCAAACGGTTGCAAGTTCGCGAGCACGGCTCCCGTCGACACCACCCAACCGACTTTCGTGTTCACCGGCAAATGTGTCGACGGCCTGGTTTCCGGTCCCGGCGAAGTCATGCTGCTCGACGGCTCCCGCACGCTGTGGATCGGAGATTTCCAGCAAGGGCGCTTGGTCAAGGGCGCGTCCGAGTCCGCAGACGGGACCTACCAAGGCGAGTTCCGCGACAACACTGCGCATGGGCACGGGACGATCACGTTCATCGATGGCTCGACCTTCAAGGGCCGGTTCGAGAACGGCGCGCCCGCTGGCAACACCGGCGAAATCACCATTCCGGGCGCGGGCCGCTATGCCGGCGGCCTCAACATGCGTGGCCTCGTGCCGAATGGCAGAGGCATCATGTACTACACCAACGGCTCGATTCTCGTGGGCGAATTCAAGGACGGCATGGAAGCTGTCGGCACCCTGAAGCTTGCGGACGGCACCGTGGCGCAAGGGACGTTCCGTAACAACCAGTTCGCAGGCGGCAAGGTTTCCGCCGCGGACGGCCGCCAGTTCGAGGTCGACCTGCGCACGGGCGCGGTCGTCGAACTGCTCAAGGACGGCACGAAGCAATCGCTCGACGCGCTCCCCGAAAATATCCCCCTCTGAATGCGTGCCGCGCGGGAGATGGAGGTCTCGCCAGCACCGGTCTTTCAGTATTATCCTATATTGGGATATAGGGACGATCCGTCATGGCGAAGCAATCGGATGGGCTCGCGTCGGAGAGCGAAGTGGCGGCGCTGCGGCAGATTCTCGGCCGCTTCAATGACGCACGCTGCGTGCTGGAGTGCGCGGTCCGCTCGCTGGAGCAATGGCAGAGTCTCGACGAAATGGAGGACGAGGCGCGCCGCTCGTGCGACCCGGAGATCGTCTGCCTGCGCCACGCGCAGAAGCTGCTCGCGAATGTCTACGACGAGCTCGACAGCACGATCGCGCGCCTGGCGTCTACTTGACCGCACGCCCTGCGCACTGCTTCTGCGCGCGAACCGGATTGCAGACAGTCGTGGCGCCGTTCGGCAGACGTGCCGAGTATCCGGGGAAGCGCGGGTCGGGTTGCATGTAGTCAGTCGATACATACTGCGCGCCGGAGCCGAGTGCCGATTCGCGTCGCTCGGTCTTGCCCTCGCGCGCTTCGAGGGTGTCGGCATCGGCGCGAGTGCGAACGATGAATCCCGCTGCGACCGCGGCGCGGATGCGTTTCGCATCCTGCAAGGGCTCGTTCAAAGTCATGTACGCGGCAGCCGGGGATGACTCGTCGGTGTTGACGAACATCTTGCGCCCCTCGAGCGAGTGACGCTTGCCGCGATAGATCGCCACTTTGTCCGGCGCTTCGTCGAGCGCGAAGAACACGCGGCCGCGCGCCTTGCCCAGCTTCGGCCAACCGCCGGCGAGCACCGCTGCGCGCAAAGTTGCTTGCTTGCCTTGCACCTGGTCGGGCGTGATCAGGTCGTCGTCGGCGAAGACGCTCGCGACCTCGGCATCGAGCGCATCGAATGCCGTGGCGTCGAACTTCGCGATCGCGGCGCCGCTATTGCCCAGCGGACTGTCGTCCTTGGCGTTGATCAGGATCAGCACCGGGATGTGATCCGGATGCGCGTCGCTCCACGCCTTGATCGACTGCAGGCAGGCGACGAAGCGCGTGCACGTCGAGCGAAAATCGAAATCGGGAATGTGCATCACCTTGAAGCCCGGCTTCGCGAACTCCGCGGCTGCGGCATCGTCGAGACGCTGGCCGAGCATGCGCGGGCCGAGGGGATCCGCGAAGCGTCCGCCTTGCGGGTCGTAGTAGACGTCGAGCTCGAGCTGGCGAGCGCCGTCGTTCAGCTCATCGGTGAGCGGCCGATGGGCGTAGTCGAGCACAGTCCCTGCTTTCGTGGAACGCGCTCGTAATTGCGCCATCTCGGCATCGGGGATCGCCGCCTTGTAGCTGTTGTGAGTTCCGACGCTGAGCAGGTCGTTGACGTGCAGGTTCTCGTCCATCCACGCCTGTGCGCAGGCTGCGTCGCCCGGCGCTTCTCCGGCCTCGAGGTCGCACGCCGGATCCGCATGGACCGCAGAGATCGAGAGCAGCAACGCTGCAGCGACTACGGACCGCATCGGGCTCATTCCGCGCCGGCTTTCAGATATTTGTCGAGGAATGCCACGTAGGCATTCGAGGCCTCGATCTTGTTCGCGCGCTTGGTGAAGCCGTGGCCCTCGTCGGGGAAGACCTTGTACTCGACAGCGACGCCGTTCTGGCGCACCGCCTCGACGATCTCGTCGCTCTCGACTTTCAGCACGCGCGGATCGTTCGCGCCTTGCACCACGAGCAGCGGCGCGCGGATGTTCTTGGTGTGGAACAGCGGCGAGATCGCGCGGTGCCGCTCGCCGTCCGTCGCCGGGTCGCCCATCTCGTCGTAGAGCGCTTCCTTCTGCGCGGCCCACCACGGCGGAATGCTCGCCAGCGTCCGCACCCAGTTCATCACGCCGAAGATGTCGATGCCGACGTCGAACGTATCCGGCGAGAACGCGAGCGCGGCGCCGACCATATAGCCGCCGTACGAGCCGCCGATGATGCCGATGCGATCGTTGTCGACCCAGTCCAGGCCGGCCAGGTACTGCTTGGCGGCGACGATGTCCTTCAGATCGACGTCGCCGTGCTTGCGATCGTCCATGTGGTTGAACGTCTTGCCGTAGCCGCCGGAGCCGCGATTGTTGGCGGCGAGCACGGCGTAGCCATGATTCACGAGATGCTGGATCGCCGGCGAGTAGCCGCGCCGGCTCTGTCCGCCGGGGCCGCCGTGCACCCACACCATGGCCGGCACCTTGTGCGCCGCCGAGGCGTTTTGCGGCTTGTAGAGGATCGACGGAATCTTCAGGCCGTCGAAGCTCGGATAACGCACGACTTCGGTCCCGACCAGGTCCGCTTCCTTGATCTGGGGATTCAGCGCAGTCGTGAGTCGCGCGCTGCGCGCCGCGCCGAGATCGATCGTGTACACGTCGCTCGGCGAAGTGTCGGAGCTCAGGAGCAGCGCGAGCCGCGATTCATCGCGCGAGAAACGCACCTGCGCAAGATCGCCCGCGGGCAGGTCCGGCAGCTTCACCTCCTTACCGCTGGTGTTGTCGAAGATGTGCACGGCCGTGCGCGCGTCGTCGTTGACGCCCCAGATGCGATAGCGGCCGGACTCGGAATAGAACAGGAACTGCACGTCCCAGTTGTCCTTGACCAGCGGCGCCTTCGCGCCGCTGGCGAGGTCGTACGTCCAGGCTTCGTTGAACTCTCCGAACTCGTCGGTCGCATAGACGAGCTGTTTGCTGTCGCGCGTGAACGCGTACACGTCGTTCTGCACGTTGCCTTCGTGCTTGGTGATGAGTTGCGGCGCGTGCTTCCTGACGGAAAGATCGACCAGGTACACGTCGGAGTCTGCACTGGTGCGCGGCTTGACGAGCGCGAGGTAGCGATCGTCCGGCGACAGTGCGGCGAGTTGCCACGCCGCGTCGTTCTTGAACACCAGCGTGCGCTGGTAATCCTTGACCGCGTAGCGGTACAGATCGAACGCCTGCTCGTTGCGCTCGTTCGTCGTGACGAAGAAATGCTGCTTGTCCTTCGACCAGCCGACGAACTCGGCTTTGGCCTTGTCGCCCGGCGTCAGGTCGCGCGTCTTGCCATCTGCTTCGCGCACGTAGAGATGATTGATCTCGTTGCCGCCGCTGTCCGCGGTGAACAGCGCGCGCTCGTCCGCGGGAAACCAGGAGACCGCGAACGTCGAATCGGTCGTCGACGAAGTCAGCGCCTGCTTGCCTTCGCCGGCCGCGGGCAGTCCGTACACGTTGTAGATGCCCGTCTCGTCCGAGGTGACGAGCAGCCGCTTGTCGTCGGGCGACCACGCGTAGCCAGCGGGCATGATGTACGAAGTCGTCGCGAAGAAGGCCTCTGCGTCGTACTGCTTCGGCGCGGGCAGGGCAGGCGCGGGGGCGGCTGCGGCCGCAACTTTAGCCTCTGGCTTCGAGCCGGAATTGCAACCCAACAACAGCAATGAAGCCCCCACTGACAGCAGCGCGATGCCTGTTTTCATAAGACTCCCTCGTTATCCCTCTATCCTACGCAATTCTTGTTGTCGGCGGCTGCTTGCGCGACCATGACGACAATGGTGACGGCAACCACCCTGCACAGCGGTCCGATCTCGGTCGTCGATTTTCGATGCGCCGCCGGTCCCGGCGACCCCGCCTTTCCCGAGCTCCACCAGGCGTTCTCGATCTCGTACGTGCGGCACGGCACGTTCGGCTACCAGGTGCGTGGGGAGCAGTTCGAGATGGTCGCGGGCGCCGTGCTCATCGGCTTCCCCGGCGATGAATTCATCTGCACGCACGACCATGCGTGCGGCGACGAATGCCTGTCATTCCGGCTTTCACCGGAAGTGGCAGAGAGCATCGGCAGCGATGACAAGGTCTGGAAGCGCGGCGCGTTGCCGCCGCTCGCGCAGATCATGGTGCTGGGCGAGCTGGCGCAGGCTGCGGCGACGGGCGCAAGCGGCGTCGGGGTCGATGAGGTCGCCATGCTGCTCGCCATGCGGCTCGCCGACGTAGTCGGCGGGAGATCGCAGCAGTTGCGCCGCGCGTCGCCGCGCGATCGGCGCCGTGCAGTCGAAACGGCACTGTGGCTGGACGCAAACGCACATGAGTCGGTCGACCTGGAGAGCGCCGCGCGGCGCGCAGGCTTGAGCCCGTACCACTTCCTGCGGTTGTTCGCGAACATCGTCGGCGTGACTCCGCATCAATACCTGCTGCGGTCCCGGTTGCGGCGCGCCGCCCGGGCCCTGGCCGAGGACGATCGTGCGGTCAGCGATATCGCACTGGATGTCGGATTCGCGGACCTGTCGAACTTCGTGCGCACCTTCCATCGCGCTGCCGGCGTCTCGCCGCGCGGCTTCCGCCAGGCCGCGCGTGCGGCCGGGCCGGACGATCGCAAGATTCTCCAAGATCGCCTCGCGACCGCTCTCTAGCATCGGTCTCCTGAAAAGTTCAGGAGGCCCCCATGTACGATCATATCGGTCTGAAAGTGCAGGACATCGATGCCAGCGTGCGCTTCTACGCCGCCGCGCTCGGTGCACTCGGCCACGAGCTCGCGTCGCGGGATGAATCCGGTGCAGGGCTCGGCCCGCGCGGCGCGCCGGCCCTCTGGCTCTACGCCAGCCCTGGTAAACAAGCGGCCGGTGCGCATGTCGCGTTGCGGGCAACCAGCCGCGCGCAGGTGGACCGGTTTCACGCGGAGGGCCTGAAGGCGGGTGGACGCGACAACGGCCGCCCCGGCCTGCGCACCGATTACAGCCCGAACTACTACGCGGCGTTCCTCACCGATCCCGACGGCAACAATGTCGAGGCCGTCTGGATGGAGTAGGCGGAACCTGCCGCGTCATCGGGAGGTTAATGTCCCATGACGCTGCACGAATCCAACCTCGGAACGACCGAGCGGTGGTTGTCGCTGCTCGGAGGAATCGGATTGCTGCTGACCGCCGGGCGCGGCGGCGCAATCGGCCGCATGACGCGCGGAGCCCTGGCACTTTCGCTGCTGGCGCGGGGCGCTTCCGGCTACTGCATGGTGAAGGCCGCGCTCGCGGATCGCGCTTCGGAGGAGCTTGGCGATTTCTCCGATACCGGACGCCTCGACAGCATGGATGCGATGTACGAAGCAGAATTGCAGGAGCTGCACAACGCCGAAGGACAGCTCGCGCAGGTCACCGGCGATCTGGCGCGAACCATGAGCCATTCCGAGCTCGCGTTCCGCATGCAGGAGTACGCGACCGAGCTGAACGTGCGCCGCGGCGACGTCGAGGGACTGTTGTCGCGTATCGGCGCGAACGTGCGCGCGCACAAGGACGATGCGATGCAGGCGCTGATCGATGAAACGGAAAAGATGTGGCGGGTCTGCGCGGCGAACGTGCGGGATGCCGCGGTCACAGCGTCGGTTCAGCGCATCATCCACTACAAGATTGCCGGCTACGGCGCGATTGCTTCGTACGCGAAAGCGCTCGGGCGCGAGGAAGACGCCAGGCAGTTCGCGCAGCTCGCCGAGCGCGACCGTGCAGTCGATGCGGAGCTGGGCGATCTGGCGAAAGGAACGCTGAATCCGCAGGCCGCGGCGGCGCCGCTGGGCAACGCAGCCGAACAGGCCGCGCGCCCGCACTGACTCAAAACAATCCGAACAGTTTCTTCTTCGCGACGTTGCGCCGCTTGAGCCAGACGATGTCGTTGATGTCCTTCTCCAGCAGCTTGCCCAGCAGCACTTCCATGCCCTTGCTCTGCTTCAGATCCAGCTCTTCGCGATATAGCGGGATCGCGGCGTAAAAGGCGATGCGCTCGCCCTCGACGTTCAACTCGTAGAACCCCACCGGCACGATCAGCGAGGGCGCGATGATCACGCCGCACAACTCCGTGCTGGTCGCGTACGGTTGCGGCGGCTCGCCGTTGCGGATGGTGTGACCCCAGCCCAGCCAGCGCTCCGGCTCTCGGGGTACGCGGCTCAACGATTGCAGCAGGCGAGTCGGCCAGTGCGCGATATCGTCAGCGACGCTTCCTTCGGGCTTCCAGCCTTCCGGCAACGTGATCATCAATTCGAGCCGGTGCGGCGCGCTCACTTCGGGCGGCACGGGCATCGCGACGGCGCTCATGCCTGCGGTGACCAGCGTGTGATACGGGCGCGAGTCGAGCGGCTTCACGTGCAGCACGTCGGCAGTGCCGCTCGCCGGATCGCCGGGAAACACCCCGCCGATGCGACCGATGTAACGCTCGACGTGAGAGCGGATGTCCTGTAACGCGATGTCGCTCACGATCGTGACTCGGACGGAACCGTGCGCACTGACGCCGGGACTTGCGCGTCCTGGCGCAGGCGGCTAGCGGTGAAGATCATCGCCGCGAGCAGCGGCAAAGTCACGAGATTCAAGGCGCGCCAGCCGATCGATTGCACGGCGAGTCCCGCGAGCAAGGACGCGCAGGCCTGCGAGCCGAACACCGTGAAGTCGTTCAGCGCCTGCGCGCGATGACGGCTCGCAGGTTCGACGCTACGCGACAGCAGAGTCGTGCCGGAAACGAACAGCAGGTTCCAGCCGAGACCGAGCGTGACCAGCCCGAGCCAGTAGTGCATGAGTTGATGACCGAACAGGCTGACTGCCGCGCAGGTCGCGAGCAGCGCGCCGCCCCACATCATCACCTTGCGCTCGCCGAAGCGCGCGATGACCTGCCCGGTGAACAACGACGGCAGGTACATCGAGAGCACGTGACTCTGCACGACCCACGTCGTCGCCTCGACGTCGTGATGATCGATGTGATGCATGCTGATCGGAGCAGCCGTCATGACGAAGCTCATGACTGCATAAGCGCACGCGCCGGCAAACACAGCCATGCGGAATTGCGGAGTAGCGAACGGCGCATGAGCAGCCTCGCCGGCAGCTTTCGGGCGTGGGACCGATGGAGCCGGGACGCTCAGACGCGAGAGCACCGCGATCGTCGCGGCGTACAGGATGCTCACGGCGACGAACGAGCCCGCGTATTCGGTGCCGGGAATCAGCCAGCGCGCAGCCAGCGCCAGTTGCGGATTGACCAGGGCGGCGCCGAGCCCGCCGATGAGCACATACGAGATCGCCTGGCTGAGGCGATCCGGAGGCGCGCTCTCCGCCGCAGCGAAGCGGTATTGCTGGGTAAACGCCATGCTGCCGCCGAGCAGGACCGTAGCGATGCAGAACAGCAGGAAGCTCGAGAGGATCACCGCTTGCGCCGCGACCAGTCCGCCGATCAGGCCGACGGAGGCGCCGAGGATGAACCCGGCGCGCCGCCCGATGCGGCGCATGAGCAGGGCCGCCGGGATCGTCGTCAGCGCAGTCGCGACGATCGCCAGCGAGATCGGCACCGTCGCCAGCGTCGGGCGCGGCGCGATGTCCGCAGCGATGATGCCGCCGAGGATGACGGTCACCGTCAGGCCGGAGGAGCCCAGCATCTGGGCTCCGGCCAGCATGAATACATTGCGCAGGGGATGCGGGAGTCGGCTCACGGGGCGTCAGGGTACTGAATTCGGAGCCACACGCGCTAGAATCGGCTCCTCCGCGGAGCTCCCATGTCTGAGATCGCTCTACGCCTGGCCCGGCTCGGCGATGCCCCACGCATCGCCAACCTGTCGCGCACCCTGATCGAGTCGGGCCTGCCGTGGAGCTGGACACCCCGCCGAGTCGCCGCGCACATGCGCTCGCGCGAGCATCTCACCGTGATCGCGGTCGAGGGCGGCGAGCTGGCCGGCTTCGTGCTCGCGCAGTTCGGCAATCGCGCCGTACACCTGGCGCTGCTCGGCGTCGCGCACGAATATCAGCGGCGCGGGCTCGGCCGCCAGCTGATGAGCTGGGTCGAGGAGAGCGCTTCCGTGGCCGGCTTGTTTCTGATGCAACTCGAAGTGCGCGCCGGCAACTACCAGGCGCTGCGTTTCTACACGATGCGCGGCTATCGCGAGACGTCGCGGGCTGCCCGCTACTACAGCGGCGTGGAAGATGCGATCCGGCTGGAGCGCGATCTCGGGGTCGCGAGCCCGAAGCTTCGACAATCGATGTAACTGAAGAAGAGTCGGGCTGAAGCCCGACCCAGAGGGAGACGGCGATGGCGTTGCAAGCAGGCCCGGCGGAGGCGCCGCTCGAGGGCATACATTCGCTGGCCGACATTTCGCGCGTGCACTCGCGTCTCACGCCGCAGCGTCCCGCTCTCGCGTTCGAAGGACGCACCACCACCTACGAGCAGCTCGACACGCGCGCCAGCCAGGTAGCGCAGGGCCTGATCGCGCTCGGCGTGCGTCCCGGCGATCGCGTCGCGCACCTCGGCAAGAACACGGATTTCTATCTCGAGCTGCTGCTCGGCGCGGCGAAAGCCGGCGCGGTGATGACGCCCGTCAACTGGCGGCTCGCGCCCCGCGAGTTCGCGTACATCGTCGACGATTGCGACGCCAAGGTACTGTTCGTCGGGCCCGAGTTCATCGCCGCTCTCGAAGCGCTGCCGGAGCCGCTGCGTGTCGGCGAGATCATCGGCGTCGAAGCGCCGTTCAAGGGCCGCAGCTTCGTCGAGTGGCGGGATGCGCAGCCGACTCGCGATCCGCAAGTGCTGATCAAGCGCGACGGCGCGGGCGTGCAGCTCTACACCTCCGGCACGACCGGTCATCCGAAGGGCGCGGTGCTGTCTCATCGCAACCTGGTCGGCATGCCGCAATCGTCGAACACCTATGTCTGGAGTCGCTGGACGGCGGACGACGTCAGCCTGTTTGCCATGCCGTGCTTTCACATCGGTGGCACCGGCTGGGCGATCCTCGGCCTGATGCACGGCGCGCTCAACGTGGTCGCTCGCGAATTCGATCCGTCCAAAGTGCTCGACTTCATCGAGCACTGGCGCATCACGAAGCTGTTCATGGTGCCGGCGGCGCTGCAGGTCGTGGTGCGCAATCCGCGTGCGCGCTCGGTCGACTACTCGCAGCTGAAGTACATCATGTACGGCGCGTCGCCGATGCCGCTCGCGTTGCTGCGCGAATGCATGGAAGTGTTCGGCTGCGGCTTCGTGCAGCTCTACGGCATGACGGAGACGACGGGCTCCGTGACCGCGCTCGGTCCCGAAGATCACGATCTCGCCGGCAATCCGAAGATGGGCTCGGCAGGCAAGCCGTTGCCGGGCGTCGAGCTCGCGATTCTCGATGCCGCGGGCGAGCGCCTGCCGGTCGGCACCGTCGGCGAAGTTGCCGTGCGTTCGATGACGAACATGCAGGGCTACTGGAAATTGCCGCAGGAAACCGCGCGCACGATCGGCGCCGACAACTGGCTGCGCACCGGCGATGCGGGCTACCTGGACACCGACGGCTATCTGTATATCCACGATCGCGTGAAGGACATGATCATCTCCGGCGGCGAGAACATCTATCCGGCCGAAGTGGAGAACGCGATCTACGGCCACCCCGACGTTTCGGAAGTCGCGGTCATCGGCATCCCGAGCGACAAGTGGGGCGAGGAAGTGAAGGCGATCGTCGCCACCAAGCCGGGCGCGCCGCAGGATTCGGGCTCGATCATCGCGTGGGCGCGCGAGCGCATCGCCGCGTACAAGGTGCCGAAGAGCGTCGACTTCATTTCGATCCTGCCAAGAAATCCGTCGGGGAAGATCTTGCGGCGCGAGCTGCGCGCGCCGTATTGGCAAGGCCGGCAGCGGCAGGTGAACTGATCCGGAAAGGAGCGAACAACGGACTTCCTGTTCGCTACGTTCTGCGGCGGCGACTCCGAGGCGTACCAGCCTCAGGCGGAGTGATCACACCAGCGATTGCGGCCGCGGTGCACGCACGACCAGCGTGCCGGCGATCTTGTCGTGCCAGGCCTGGCGATCTTCGTCGAAGACTATCCACAGGAAGCCAAGGCCCGCGACAACCATCGACAGGAAGCAGCCGAGCGCGCGGACGATCGCCGTGTCCCAGTTGAGCTCGCTGCCGTCGCGACGCACGACTTTCAGGCCGCATACGATGCCGCCGATCGTCGTTCCCTTCAGCTTCCACATGACCGCGCCGTAGACCGCGAGCCCGACGACCCAGAGCGAGTCCGAGTCGCCCCTGTCGAGGACGCTGACGATGATGCCCACGAGCACGGCGTCGATGAACAACGCGCCCATGCGGATCCAGAAGCCGGCGCGCGGTGCGGCTGTCGCTGCGATAGTGGCGGCGGCGGCAGGTGACGCGGGCGATGCATTCGGATCGCTCGGCGCGCCTTCGACCTGAGGCGCGGACGGGTCTGCTGTCGTCGCTCCTGCAGCCGCTGCTGCAATGGCCGGCTCGCGAGCTGCGCTTCGCGCTCTCATCGACAACAGCACCGTGTACACGACGACACCCAGACCGATGATGCCAAGCAGCTTGTACGCGATCAGACCAATGACCGGGATGACGTACAGCCCCATCGCGATGAGTCCGCCGACGAGCGTCGCGAACGCGATGTGACTGAACGGCGCGATGCCGGTGAACCGCGTGATCCTGCGGCCGAGCGCTGCGAGCGCTACAGCCTTGCCGAACAGTGATGCACAGAACAGCGCCATACCGGCGAACGGCACGACCACGATGCCGACGACCGTGATGACGAGCAGCACGAACAGTACTGGCACGAGTAGCACGGTCATGATCGAAGCCACTGCCGACTGACCGGGCTGCGTTTCCAGCGTCTCGACGCAACGCGTGACGCTGCGATCGAACATCAGCGCGATCACGACGTAGAACAGCAGGAACCCGAACGCGACGACCCAGGCCCAGCCGAGGCCCGGCTCGAACGCGAGCGTACGTCCGTAGAGCAGGCACTTCTCGATCCACAGCCGCACGCCTTCGAAGCCGCCCCAGCCCGCTGTGACCTCGGTGTGGCCGTGGACGACCGCATTTGGATCGCGCTTCAGCGTGCCGCCGACGACTGCGATGTCGCTATCGAC
>DATEKT010000137.1:0-26419 GCA_035277305.1 Steroidobacteraceae bacterium
CAGCGGCGGCCTCGGAAGCGCTGGCCTCGAAGTGGATGCCGAGTTCTTTCAGCAGCTCCTGGGCGTCGGACAGCACGTCCATGAGATGCGAAATCGGCGCGCCCTGGTAACCGCCGACATAACCGACGCCGGACTGCAGCAACGCCTTGGTAACCGCCAGGATGCCCTCGCCGCGGAACTCCTGGCCGGCGCCGAGGCGAAGTTTGCCGACTTCGTGGGAAAAGGAGCGTTCAGCCATCTCAGTCCGGCATCACTTCCGGCCGATCATCTCCAGCACGGCGGCTGACAGCGTCGAACCCGGCTCGCCGAACGCCAGCACCGTATCCTTGTGATCGGCGCCTTCCAGGATGAGCAGATTGCCCTTCACGCCTTTAGCGATCAGGCGCTGCTCGATGTCTTCGGCAGACGCACGCATCTTCCCTTCGTTCGTCCCGGCTGCGACCACGGCGACCGGCGCCGGATCGACCAGGTGTCGGTCGGGACTCGCGCGCTCCTCGAGCTCGGCGGTCGGCGCATAGTCTGCGTTCTCACCCGGGCTCAGATCGTAGTCTCCGCTGATCAACGCGATGCCCTTGATGGCATCGCGCGGCACGCCAGCCTGTTTCATCCAGCCCCGATCGAAGCTCACATCCGCGCTGAGCGTGGCGCCTACCGAGTGGCCACTGAGGAAGATCCTGTTCGGGTCGCCGCCAAACTTCGCGATGTTCTTGTGGATCCAGACGATTGCTGCCTTGGTGTCGTCGCTCTGTGCCGGATAGGGCACGCCGCGCTTGGCCATGCGATAACCGGACACGACAGTGACGATGCCCTTCTCCACATAGGGCCGCGCGACGTAGCCGTAATGCGCGCGATCGCCTTCCATGAAGCCGCCGCCGTGCAGAAACAGCAGCACCGGCGCATTCTTCACCGGCTTCTTCGGCAGATACACGTCGAGCGCCTGTTTCGGCGACTCGCCGAACGGGATGTCGAGGTGTTGCGGAAAATCCTTGCGCGTCTGCGCGGTGAGCTCGTTGGCCTTCTGATAGAACGGCGCCCAGATCGTGCCATAGCGCTTCGGATTGTTGACGGTGTCGTACTTGGTGTAATCCTGCGCATGCAGAACTGCAGGAGCCGCGAGCACGCACATCGCGAGCGCCGCCCGCAGTTTCATCGACAGCGTCATCTCTCTACCTCTCGTCTCAACGGATCGGCACCTGGCCGACCCACTTCTCGCGCCCGGCCACCTGCGTATCGACTTCATCGAGGAAGCCGAGCACGACGCGATTAAAGGTCTCCGGATCCTCGAGCATCATCAGGTGATCGGTCCCGGCCAGCACCTGATGGCGCGTATTCGGCCACAGGCGATGGGCTTCCTTGGCGCCTTCCTTGAAGAACACGTCGGTCAGCTCGCCGACCAGCAGCAGCATCGGCTGCGGCATCTGCGACATGTCGGGGAAATCGCGGTTGTTCCACGGGCCGATGTGCATCGGCGAGGCCGAGTCGGAGCGCTGCGGGTCCATCGCCACGCGCGGGCTGAACTGGTCGGCCATGCGGCTCTGGATCGCCGCGAGCTCGGGGCGCGCCTGCGCCACCTTCGTGAACGAAGACTTCTTCGCCGATTCGCGTCCGGCCAGCGCCTGCTCCAGCGTCGGCGGCGGACCGGCCATGGCCTTCGGCGCGTTGTAGAAGGCGCTCTCCTGCGTGATCGGCGCGAGCGCGATCGTGCAATCCGCGAAAGTAATGCTGCGCACCTTTTGCGGATAGAGCTTCAGGAACTGCACGATGATGGCGCCGCCGCGCGAGTTCGCGACGAAGTGCGCTTCGCGAATGCCGAAGAACATCAGCAGTGCATTCAGGTCCTCGGCATGCGCGGTCTCGGAGTAACCGGTGAGCGGATCGTCGGACATGCCGTGCCCGCGGCGATCGTAGGTGATCGCGAGATGGCTCTTGCTGAATGGTTCGAGCTGCTTCGTCCACAGCTCGTGCGAGTAGCCCTCACCGTGCACGAAAACGACGGGCGTGCCGTTGCCGGCGACTCGATATGCCAGCTTCACGCCGTTCAGCTGCACGAACTGCAGCTGATCGACGTCGCCAGCCACGGCGCGCGTGTAGCCCGGTGATTGAGCCTGCTTGGCAGATGCGACAGCAGGTAGACCTGCGAGCGATATCAACCCTAGCGCCAGCGCCGCAATTTTCATGGCCCAGTCTCCTGCGGCGTGCTCGCCAGGTCGTTACGGTAGACCGTGCCGCCCTTCATGATCATCGAGATCCTGCGCAATGCCGAGATGTCGCGGACCGGATCCGCATCGAGAGCGAGGATGTCCGCGTACTTGCCTGACTCGAGCGAGCCGATCTTCGCCTGCGCGCCCAGCATGGTCGCCGGTGCAATGGTCGCCGCGCGCAGCGCCTGCAACGGCGTCATGCCCGCTTCCACGTACGCCTCGGCCTCGCGCACCGTCGAAGAAGTGCCGTCGTTCGGCTCGAACGGCATTTGATCCGTGCCAAGCGCGATCTTCACGCCTTCCTCGATCGCCGTCTTCAACGTGACCCAGTGCTGCTTGCCGACCGACTCGCGTCGCTCCAGGTACCAGGGCGGCGAGCCGATCCGCTCGAAGTATTCTCGGCCGCCGGGATGCGTGACCATGATCGTCGGCACGTACCAGGTGCCCTGCTTCGCCATCTTCCTGAGCAGCGCACGATCGAGGTCGTAGCCGTGCTCGACACTGTCGAGACCCGCGTCGACCGCCGTGTTGGTCGCCGGCGTAGAGCCGGAGTGTGCCGCGACTTTGACGCCGAAACGGTGCGAGGCGTCGATGACGGCGCGAATTTCTTCAGGCGTCATCAACGCCTCGGAAATTCCGCCGTCGCCGTCGGTCGCGACACCGCCGGAGATCGCGATCTTGATCCAGTCCTGCCCCTCGCGAATCTTCATGCGCGCGGTCTTCATCATCTCGTACGGACCGTCGTTGTACGTCTGGCCGGGGCGGCTGCCGTGGCCGCCGGTCATCGTGACGCCGCCGGCCGTGTAGACCCTTGGCCCTTCGTAGTCGCCGCGGGCGATTGCGTCTCGCACCGCGACGCCTGTGTTGCCTTCGGAGCCCGTCATGCGCACTGTCGTGACTCCGGCGTACAGAGACTGGCGGGCGTTGACCATCATGCGCAACGTCAGCGCGGCCGTGGATTCCTCGGCGAGCTCCGCGCGATCCCGTCCGGGCAGTTTCAGACCGAAGTGCACGTGCATGTTCATGAGGCCCGGAATCAGCCACGTGCCCTTGGCGCGGATCACCTGCGCGTTGGCGGGAATGGCGGTCCCCGCCGGGCCGATCGCCTTGATCTTTTCGCCTTCGATCAACACGACTGCATCTTGCAGCGCAGCTCCACCGTCTATGTTCACGACGGTACCGCCGACAATGGCCTTCAGCGCAGGCGCAGCGCTATCGGCGCCTGACGCGCCGGCAGACGCGAGCGCGAGTGTCGCGGCCACCAGCAGGTTTCTCATCGCTTGCCTTCCGCCTTGCTGGCAGCGGCAACTTCCTCGGCCTTCTGCGCAAACAGCGACTCGCGCACCAGGGCCGGCGGGATGGCGCCCGGCGCCAGGATGCGATCGTAGAGCTCGCTCGGCGGCGCAGGCTCACCGTACTTCGCGATGTAGTCCTTGCGCATGGCGTCGATCTCCTGCATGCCGATCAGGTAGCCGAGCACGTAAGTGGGCCGCTCGGTGTACATATCGACATCGAGCGCCGCTGCGTAGCGGTCGAAGCGCACCTTGTCAGCCAGGAACGTCACGGCATCGTCATAGCTCATCTTGCCGGTGTGCAGACTCGAATCGAGGATGACGCGAGCCGCGCGCCACAGACGATTGCGCAACTGGGTGAGACGAACGTCGTCGCCCTGCAGGAAGCCCTGCTCGTACATCATCTCCTCGGTGAACAGGCCCCAGCCCTCCGACATCACCGACTCGCGCACGACCTTGCGCAGCAGACGCGGGTTCTGCTTGCGCTTCAAGCCGTCCACATGATGACCCGGATAGGCCTCGTGCACGGCGATGATGGGGATCCACGCGTTGTGGTGCGAGCGCAGCCGGTCGTTGCGCTGCTTCGGCGTCATCCAGTCCTCGATCGGCGTGAGCACGAGCTTGCCTTCGAGACTGTCGCCGAACGGATCGACCGACTGGAACGTGCCGAACGGCGAGGACCGGCGCATCGCGGGCGGCGTATCGATGGTCACGACGCGCTCGCCGGGCGGCAGCGTGACGATCTCGTGCTCGATGACGAAGGCGCGCGCGGCGTCGATCTGCGCCTGGTACGCCTGCTTGATGCCGTCGGCGCGCGGATGATCGTCCTTGATCTTCTCGTACACCTCGGTCCAGTGCTTCGCGCCGGGCTGGATGCGCTGCGCCACTTCCTGCGCCTGCGCCTCGGTCTCCGCGAAAGCTTTCTTGCCGCGCTCGAGGATCGAATCGGCGTCGGCGTCCAGGAACCAGCGGTGCTTCAGGATGTAGTCGTAATTTTCCTTGCCGAGCACCCAGGTGCCGGTCGAGCGCGGCAGGAGGTCCTTGTGCAGGAACTTGCCGTAGTCGGCGAGCGCCTTGAGTGCAGTCTCGGAAGCGGCGCTCAGCGCTTTGCCGGAGTCACCCGCCTCTTTTGCAAGAGTGGGAACGCCCCCGTGCATCAGCTTGATGGTGCCCTCGACCTTGAAGATCGCGGATTCGGTGTAGCTGCGCGGCGGCTTCAGCAGGTTCTTGCGGCCCTGCTCGATGCGAGCCGGCACCTGCTCCAGCAGTTTCGTCAACGCGGCGGCACGTTCCTGCGGCGTGCCGGGTGCAGTCGGTTCGAGCGCCCGTCCGATTTCGCCAGCGGGCACGTACAGCGACGCATCGTTCTCCCAGATACGACGCGCTTCGGCGGTGTGAATCGTCGATTCGAGCAAGCCGATCATCAGGCGCCGATCGATGTCCTCCTCGCGCGACAGGCCGCTCGCATCGATCTGCCGGACCTTGTCGAGCAACTCCTTGCGCGTCTGAATCTGCCGCTGGAAGCCTTCCAGCGTGACATCCTGCAGCGCACCGGCCTCATCATCGTCCGGCTGCTCGAACTTGGCGTACTGCTCGATCAGCGGTTGCAGCGCCAGCGAGGCAGCCGACGGACCCGGCGGCGCAGCCGCCGGCTCCTGTTGCTGTTTCTTGTCGCATGCAGCAAGACCGCCCGCGAGCACGACGATCGCCGCTACGACTACCGAGGCGCGCTGCAGATGCTTCCTGCTCATCACGTCACTTCGTTCGCCAGGTGAAGCGCACTCCGTAGGTCTGATACGACGGTTGCAGCGCCATGCCCGAGACGAACGCCTTCTCGTAGACGTTGGTGAAGTACTTCTCGTCGAACAGGTTCTCGATGTACGCGACGATGCTGAAGTGGTCCGACTGTACACCCGCTCGCAGGTTGGTGTGGTCGTAGCTGGGCACCAGGAACGGGAATCCTTCGTCGCGCCGCGCGAGCGCCGTCAGGTCGCTGTAGGTATCGTCGCGATAGAACCATTCGCCACGCACGAAGCCTTCCCACGTGGCGCCGAGCGGGAACGTGTACTGGGCATCCGCGCTCGCCGTCCAGCGCGGCGCATTCGGCATGGGCTGGTGGCTCAGGTCCACGATCCCGCCATCGATGAACGCGTTCGTGAACTTGTCGAACTCGCCATGCAGATAGCCAAGAGAGACGTTCATCAGCAGCCGCTCGGTCGGCAGCAGCGACAGCTCGGCTTCGACACCGTAGTTGGTTGCTTCCGCCGCGTTCTGGATGCCGCTGGTGAAGACGATCGTGCCTTCGTCGTCGATGTCGGCAACTGCGAAGGAGGCCTGCAGATCGCTCCACTCCATCAGGAACGCCGCCGCGTTCACGCGGGCGCGGCCGTCGAGGAATTCCGACTTGATGCCGAGCTCGTAGTTCCAGATCGTCTCCGGATCGTAGCTGTCGCTGATCACGTCGTTCTGCGCGATCTGCACGCCGCCGGACTTGAATCCCTTGGAGATCGTGGCGTAGACCTTCGACGTGTCGTTCAGCGCGTAGCTCGCGGTGAACTTCGGAGAGATGTCGTTGAACGTATCCTCGTCGGAGATCGTCAGGCGCGCGTTGCCCGCCGTGAACGTCACTTCGGAGATGTCCACCTTGTCGCGCGTCGCGCGCACGCCGAGCAGCAGGTCGAGGCGATCGGTCGCGTGCCAGACGGCCTCGCCGAACACCGCCATGCCGGTGGTCTCGTTGTCCGCCGTGTTGCGCGTCACTTCGAAGTTGACCGGCAGACCGAACGGCCGGTCTTCGCCGACCAGCGTGGCCTGGTCGATGTTGCCGCGGTCGCGGCTGTAGATCGCGCCGACCGTCCAGTCCCACTTCTCGCCTTCGATCGAGCCGAGCCGGAATTCCTGGCTCAACGCGTCGCGATCGTAGGGCTTGTGCTCGTAGAACAGGTCCTGGCTGCCGCCGTCGACGTCGCCGCGCAGGAACGTCTTCGACTCGAGGTAGCCCGAGACGCTCGTGAGCCGCACGTTGTCCCAGCGATACTCGCCGCGCGCAGTGATGTAAGAGTACTTCGAGCCGACTTCCTGCGGCCGGTTGAAGTTGACGCGATTGGTGTTCTGCGGCCAATAGCCAATGCTGTCCGGCGTTACCGTGCCATACAGGCTTTCGGTGAACGCGGACAGGACGCCGGAAGGCACACCTTCGCGCATGCCGACCAGCTCGTCCGAAGCGCTGGCGACCACGTCGAGCGTGAACTGCTCATTCGGCGTGTAGCGCAGGCTCAGGCGCCCGTACTTGTACTCCGAGTCGTTGCCGCCGCCGATCGGGTTGATGTTCTTGATATAGCCGTCGCTCTCCTGGTACTTCACGTTCGCGCGGAGGGCGAGCTTGTCCGTGATCAGCGGCAGGTTCAGCGTGCCGCCGAGCTCGTAGGTGTCGTAACGCGAAACGTCGGCCGTCACCTCGCTGAAGAACTCGTTGTCCGGCTTCTTGGTCGTGATATTGAGCGCGCCGCCGACCGCGTTGCGGCCGAAGTACGTACCTTGCGGACCGCGCAGCACTTCGATGCGCTCGATGTCCATCACACCGGGATTGGAGGTCGCCGTGGCGACGCTGAAATCGTCGATGTAGATGCCGAAGGTGTTGGCCGGCACGGTCGCCTCGCCCGCCTCGGTGATGAACTCGGTGACGCCGCGGATCGACAACCGCTTGCGATCGCGCGAGCCTTCGGTCGTGTAGCTGACGTTCGGCGTGCGCGAGAAGACGTCATCGACGCCCTCGATCCGGTTGCGCTCGATGCTCTCCGCGGAGAACGCCGACACCGCGATCGGCACGTCCTGGAGCGATTCCTCGCGGCGCCGCGAGGTCACGACAACTTCTTCGAGGGTCGCGCGTCCCTCGGCGCTCTGCCCGCCCGCCTGCTGGGCGTGAGCCTCGTTGCTGGACAGCACGCCCAGTGTCGAGCACAAGGCGCAACCCGATAGCAATGCGAGCCGTGCGCGGCCCGCTCCCGTCCGACTCGATGACATGACCTGCCTCCGCTAAGTGTCTATTTGCCGGCGACGACAGCGAAGCTGCGCCCGTCGGCGAGCTTCAGCGTCTTGCCATCGAACGTCGCCTTGGCGGCGAAGTCCCGCTTGTTGATTGCCTTGCCCGGGGTCGACTCGGCCCACCGCTCGACGTTCAGGTCGTAGGAGGTGCCGCTGTTCTTGTAGGTGCCGTACCCGCTGACTACGCCCTTCTCGTCGCCGTCGACGAGCACGAAGTGGCCGTCGACGAGCGCGAACACGCCCTTCTCCAGCTTGTGGATCTGGCCTTTGCCGGGGCCGATACGCTTGAAGGTCTGCACCGTGCCGCTGTCGAACACGATCTTCATCGTGTCGCCGCTACGATCTACGGAAATATCGTGCAGCGTGGACGGCCGAAAACTCAGCGGCGCCGGCTTTTCCGGTGCGATGCTGATGGTCTGCTCCGCCACGAGATGGACACCCATCGGACCCGAGCCGTAGGGACCGGCGTGCGCCATCGCGCCCTGGGTCGCAAACGGCTCCCCGTCGAAGATCGATTGCTGCGCGAACACGCCATCCTTGAACAGGATCACGCCATGCAACGGCATGGACTCGCCCTTACCGCCCGGCTGCAGCGCCGTGTAAGCCCACAACCCCTCGACGGACTTGACGGCTTCGGCCTTGTCCGTTGCGCTGGCCATCGCGCTGATTGCGGCGGCCGCAAAGCAGACGACGGCGAGCCTGGAAAACAGCCGGCCCAGATGTGCTCTGTTCACGATTCGGAACCCCCGGTAATTGGCGCGCAGACGCGCGCTTTGTGCTGCAGTCACAGTGCTGCAACAGATGCATGAATTCAATTACAGGGGCTGCGAGTGTTCGTTGCGTCAACTGCAACGATCGCGGGCGAGAATGCCGAGCAGAACCGGTTTCACGGGTGGCTGAGCCTGCAGCGGACCGACTTCCGCCTGCGACATCGCCCGGGCCGCGGCGAGTACCCGGGCGGCGTTGTCGCCGCACATCCGACCCTGACACATACCCATGCCGACCCGCGTCAGCAGCTTCGCCGCATCGCTCGAGGCGACGTGCGGGTTCTCCCGCAGCCGACGCTCGAACTCACCGCGGCTGATCGATTCGCAGCGGCACAGCGTCGAGTCGTCGGTCATCGTTGCGTTCGCCAGCTGCGGCGGCGGACTTGCGAGCTGATGCAGCAGCCCGGCGAACCAATGGATGCGATTCAGACGACGACGCACCGGCTTTGCGAGTCGCGCGGCGGACGCATCGTCGAACCGCCCCAGACGACGCAGGATTCCGACAGCCGCGATGCGCCCCTTCTCCAGCGCCGCATCGGCGCCCGCCACGCCGGTCACTTCGCCGGCGACGAACAGGTTCTCGACGCTGGATTCGAACCACTCGTCGTGATCGACCAGCCAACCGCCTGCCTCATCGCGCCAGTGAACCGCGGCGCCAGCCTGTCGCGGCAGCTCGGTCGAAGCGAGAAAGCCGTGGCAGACGCCGATGCGATCGCAGTCGAAGGTCTGTGTGCGCTGCGGGTCCGGCGTGCCGTCGGCGCGCAACATCGCGATGGTGGCGCGTTCGACGGCCTCGTGCCCTTCCGCGCGCAGAACGCTGGAGCCGAAGATCACCGGCACCTGCGCACGCCGTAGACGACGCAGGATCCGCGCAGTTTCCAGGAATTGAGCGCTGTGACCGAGCAGGACCATCGGATGAGCCAGAGCGCGCATGGCAAGCCGCTTCTGCTGAGTGAACACAACCGCGGCAACCTTCGCGCCTGCGCTCAGCAACTGATCCGCAACGACGAGCTGCAGCGGGTGACTTCCCGCGAGCACGAACCGATCGCCCGGCACGAACTGCTGACTCTTCACGAATGCCTGGATCGCGCCCGCCCCGAGCACGCCCGGCAGTGTCCAGCCGGGAAACGCCAGGGGCCGCTCGTAGCAGCCGGCTGCAATGAGCACGATCTTCGCTCGCAGGAACGATGTGCCCGCGGGACCTTGAATCCATACCTCATGTCCGCTGCGCTCGGCGCGCACGCGAAACGCCGAGGGCCGCAGGATGCCGAGCACGGACGAGCTCATGCGCCAGTCGATGTCCGTGCGTTCTTCGACCGAGCGCAGCGCGTGCTTGACACGGTCGTACAGTTTGCCGGGTAGCCAGCGCTGGACGGAGAAACTCCGCGGCGGCTGTCGCAGGATCTGCCCGCCGGCACGAGGCTGTTCGTCGATGATTGTTACCCTGACTGCGTGCTCGCGCAGGATCGCGGCAGCGCCGAGTCCCGCCGGGCCCGCGCCGACGATCGCCACATCGAACTGCTCGCTCGCGGACTCGCGATTCATTCTGGAACCGTGATGCGCAGGCCGGCCCGAACGGGCACGAGGCACGCTCGCAAACGTAGCGGCGCATCGGCCGTCGCGCTCTCTGCAATCTCGACCAGGCAATCGAAGCACACACCCATGTTGCAGTATGGGCTGCGCGACCGGCGCTTTCCGTCGTGCGCTGTGTCCTCGCGCGACATCGTGAGCACACCGGCGGCAATCAGAGCGGTCGCGACCGTCTCGCCTTCGTATGCGCTGACTTCCTTGCCATTGACCAGGACTGTGACCGCCGGCGGCCGCGCAACGTTCGTAGTAACTCGCAGACTCATCAGACCGAAGCCATGAAGTTGTTCACGTGACTGAAGCGAGCCGGACTGTACAGATCGATCGGGCTCGAGGTCCGGCCCTGCACGATCAACTCGCTGATCAGGCGCGCGTACGTCGGCCCATGCGTGAAGGCTGCGCCTCCCGCCGCGACATAGAAGCCCGGCGCTTCGGGCACCGCGCCGAGCAGCGGCATCTGGTCTGCGGTCACACCGGTGATTCCGGTCCATGATCGTAGCCAATGCAGACGCCCGAGCGCCGGCACCAGTCGTGTCGCGAGCGCGAGATTCTCGATCGCGTTCTGCATCACCGGTTCCGCGCGCTGCTGCAGGGTCATGGATGCGCCGCTGCGGGCGAGCCGGCTGGGCCAGCCGCCGCCGACGAGGAAGTTGCCGGCTTCGACCTGCTTCAACGTGAGCCGCTTGCTGGCGTGCTGCACGAGGTGCGGAATGAGCGGCGCTGCACGCTCTGTCACGTTCATCGTCAGCGGCACTGCGTAGATCGGCAGATGCAGATGCGCCATCGCGGCGATCTCGCCCGCCCAGGTCCCCGCAGCGTTCAGAACGGCGCGAGCGCTGATCTCAGCGCCGCGGCCCTCGCGGTCGACGGTGGCGACCTGCCATTCGGCGCCGTCACGCTCGAGCCCCGCTACGCGTGTGTAGCAGCGAATCTCTGCGCCGCGCGCAACGGCGCTGCGGGCGAAGGCTGGAGCGACCAGGCGCGGGTTGGCGTGGCCTTCGCAATCCAGATAGCCGGCCGCGATCACGGACTGCGCCAGATACGGCGCCATGCGCCGGATCTCGGCGGTGGTCAGCAGCTTCGAGCCGAGGTCCCACTTGTCCTGCAAGGCCTGACGCTGCTCGAGCATCGCGACGTCCGCGGCGGATTCGGCGACGATGAGGCCGCCGCCCATCTCCATCTCCAACGGCGCGCCCAGCTCGGCTTGCAGGCCGCGCCAGTCGCTGATGGCGACGAGGCTGAGCGGAATGATCTGCGCGAATTGCCGGGCCTGCTGCTCGCCGTAGCGGATCAGTCGGTACTCGAGCTGGAAATGCAGCGAGCCGGCATTGCGGCCGGACGCTTGCCGATTGAGATCTGCCTGCTCGATGAGCAGCACGCGGACCCCGCTGCGCGCGAGATAGTACGCAGCGGCGCAGCCGACGAGGCCGCCGCCGAGCACCACGACATCGAAGCGCGTCCTGGGCACCATCCCCTTACTCTGCACGTTGCCGGAATGTGGATAAAGCGAAACCTCGTTGCACCGGCGGCAACGCCCGGTGCGCCAACTGAGCGCGGTCACACGATACACTCGAACCCGATGGGCAGCAGCGCGTTCGATGCCAGCGGTTCCTCGCCGTACCGGCCTGCTCCAGCATCAATGCTGGGCGACGCGACGCTGCTGTATCGCGATTTTCTGTTCGCGCGCGAGAGGCTCGCGAGCTATCTCGGCCCGGCGTTCGATGATGACGCCTCGATCGTGCAGCTCGCCGCGCGATTGCGCAGCGGTGAATACGAGCGCAACGCACTGGCGAGCGCGCTGGGAGATCTTGCAAACGAGATCGGCGCGCCGCAGGCCGCGCGGGCGCAGCTCGAATCGCTCCGGCAACCGGACTCGCTCGTCGTCTTCACCGGCCAACAGCCCGGTCTGTATACCGGCCCTTTGTACACCTTGTACAAGGCACTCACAGTCGAACGCTGGGCAGCAGATCTTTCGCGGATGCTGGGCGGGCGCGTCATCTCCTGCTTCTGGCTCGGCAGCGACGATCACGACTTCGCCGAGGTCGATCACGTGCAGCTGCCCGTTGCCGGCCGGCTGGAAACGCTCCGGTACGTTCCGGCGCATGGCCCGAACGGCGCGCCGCTCGGGCGGCTTGCGCTGGACGCGGGAATCGAATCGGTCACGGATCGGCTCGCGGCCTGCCTGCCTGCCTCGAGTCGAGCGACGGCTGTCATCGACGGTATCCGGCAATGCTATGCCGCGGGCGTCAGCCTGCCGAGCGCCTTCGCGCGCATGTGGTATCGCATGTTTCCGAGCAGTGCGCTGCTGTTTGTCTCTCCCGATCATCCGCTGCTGAGACAACTCGCGGCCCCGCTGCTGGCAAGGTCGGTCGCGGGCACCGCAGAGCTTTTTTCAGCCTATGAGGACGCTTCGCGACGCTTGGAAGCCGGGGGTTACCCCCGGCAGGTCATGAGGACGCCGGCGCAAACGTTTCTGTTCCAGCAGCACGGCGCTCGCCATGCCGTGCGTCGCGTCGCGGGCAGCGGATTCGGATGGCAGGGTGCACAGCCAATCAGTGCCGAAGAGTTGCAGAGGCTGTGCATCGAGCATCCCGATCATTTCTCGCCCAACGTGCTGCTGCGACCAGTCGTGCAGAATTCCCTGTTCCCGACACTCGGGGTCGTGCTCGGGCCGGCGGAGGTCGCCTACTACGCGCAGATCGGCGGACTGCACGACTACTTTGGCGTGCCCCGTCCGGCGGTGCTGCCGCGGACCAGTGTGACTCTGGTCGAGCGCAACACGCTGCAGCGACTGCGAAGCTACGGCGTCGATCTCGAAGGTCTCAGGAACGATGTCGATCGCGAAGTGGCCCGCGTGCTCGACGCTCGCTTCCCCCCGGCTCTCGATGCTGAGCTGCGGGCCGCTGCGCAAACGATCTCGGCCACCTTCGAAGCCGTCGGCTCGCGCCTGGATACGTTGGACCCGATGTTGCTCAGGACGGCGCAAGCCGCGGCGGCGCGTGCGCGCCGGCAGGTGGAAATCGTTACCGCCAAGGCTCATGCCTCGCATCGGCGGCGGGCACAGCAAGCACAGGTGCAGATCAGAGCTGCGGGGCTGCATCTTTTCCCGGACGGCGCTCTGCAGGAGCGTTGCTTCAACATCGCTTACTACTGGGCGCGCCATGGGCAGGAGTTCCTCGATGAGCTCCATCGGCGTTGGCCGATCGGCCAGCGCGGACCTTTGCTGCGCGAGATCGCTGCGGCGTGACCATGCAGCCGCTCAATATCGGCATGACGGGCTTCGCCAGCCCTGGCGGCTCGGGAGTTCTCGCCGGCGAGCTCGGGCGGCACCTGGCGCGTCGCGGACACTGCGTTCATTTCATCGCCGACGCGCCGCCGTTTCGCTTTCCCCAGTTCGCGGACCTCGTTCGCTATCACCCGGTCAAGGTTCCGGACTATCCGCCGATCCGGCATCTCTACACACTTGCGCTCGCGGCCAGGATGGCAGAGGTGTCGCGACGTTTTGCGCTGGACATTCTGCATGTTCATTACGCGCTGCCGCACACTGCCGCCGCCCTGCTCGCACGCTCGATACTCGGCAATCCGCAACGACCGCGGCTGATCACCACTCTGCATGGGACCGACGTCACGCTGGTCGGGTCCGACCCGTCGTTGTACGAGGCGACTTCTCTGTGCATCCGCGCTTCGCATGCAGTCACGACCGTGTCGCAATTCATGAAGAAGACTGCTACCACACATTTCCCCGGTGGTCCGCACATGGACGTGATCCCCAACTTCGTGGATTGCGCCGCCTCGCGCGAGCAGCGGCTGGAAGCGGCCCAGGAACTGCTGCTCGTGCATCTATCGAACTTCAGATCGGTGAAGAGGCCGGTCGATACAGTGCGGATCCTCGCTGCCGTCAACACCGTTCGGCCCGCCCGGCTGCTGCTCATCGGCGACGGTCCGCAGATGCCATCGGTGTTGAGCGAGATGGAGCGACTGGGTTTGCGCGATCGCGTGCGGCGAGTCGGCAATCAGATGGACGTGCAGACGCTGCTGTCTCCCTGCGACGTGTTCCTGTTGCCCTCTGAGGCGGAAGGTTTTGGCCTCGCAGCGTTGGAGGCGATGGCCTGTGGCGTGCCTGCCGTGACTTCCGATGCCGGTGCGCTGCCCGAGTTGATCGAGAACGGCCAGGGCGGCTACACGGTGGCGGTCGGCGATATCGATGCAATGGCGGCGAGAGTGCTGGATATTGCGGCGGATCCAGCTACGCTGGAGTTGCAGCGCGCCGCGGCGCGTGCACGCGCGGCGCGTTTCGACGCAGAGATCATCGTGCCGCTCTATGAGGATCTGTACACGCGGACGCTCGCATGAGCACTGTCGACATCCTGGCCATCGCCGCGCACCCCGACGACGTGGAGCTCACCTGCGGGGGGCTGCTCATCCGCATGGGCGATCTCGGCTACCGCACCGGCGTGCTGGACCTCACGCGCGGGGAGCTCGGAACGCGCGGCTCCGCCGAGATCAGAAGCCGCGAGGCTGCCGAGGCGGCGAAGATCATGGGACTGCAGTGGCGCGGCAACGCCGATCTTCCAGACAGCCGGTTGACACTCGATGACGCGAGCCGCGCGGCGGTCGCCGCGTGCATCCGCAGGTTGTGCCCGACGCTCGTCATCCTCCCGTGCGATGGGCAGCGGCATCCGGATCACAATGCGGCCTGTGCCATCGGCTACGCCGGCATTTTTGCCGCTGGCGTCGGCAAATTTCCGGTCGAAGGCGCGGCGCATCGGCCGGCGCAGGTCCTGTACGCGGTTGCGGATGAACGTCAGGAGCCGTCCTTCTACATCGACATCACGGCGCAGATGGAGCGTAAGCTGCGGGCCGTCGCTGCGTATCGGTCACAGTTCGATGAAATGCCCGCGCAGCCAATCGACGCGCTGGGCGATGACGTCTACTCGCGCCTGATGTGCGCGGCCCGCGCTTGCGGATTGCGCGGCGGAGTCCGGTTTGCAGAGTCCTATCGCATCCGGCAGGCGCTCCTGGTGGACGATCCCCTCGCCCAGCTGAGGCTGAAGCCGGTGTGATCAATCGGTCCGCTGCGGAGGTGGAATTCCCTGCATGCGCAGCAGCAGGTAGACCTGTCCGCGGTGGTGCGCCTCTTCCTGAACGATGCTCCACAGCAGCCTTTCGATTGTCAGCATGCGCCTGAAGGCGGGAATCTCACGCTTGAGATCGGCGGGGGTCAGCTGCTCGTACGCGAGGATCGTGGTGGCATGGACCTCGTGCATGAGCCGGATGACGTCGTCGAAGGTGGGATAGTCCTCCCGCGCGAAGAGCGCTCCCGGGATGATCGTCTTCGGCTCACGGTCGAGCACGAGCTTCTCGGCAATGTAATGCTCGACATATGCGATGTGGCGCAAGGTATCGCTGATACTCCGTTTGCCGCCCGGCGGCAGCCAATGGAAGATCTGCTCGACTTCCTCTGCGGGGCGCACCGTGCGCAACGTCCTGACGATCTGACCGAGCCCGTCGAAGAGCTGGTCACGCTCGCGCTCCCAATAGGGGTACAGGTCTGCAATCTGCATGGGCGTGGACAGTGCCTGCAACGGCCGTGCAACTTCAATGCGGCGCACACCAAAGTTCGTTGCGTCCGGGGCAACGCAGCCGGCGCAAGTTACTGAATGGCCGTCCCGCGGCGGTATGCGCCCGTCGCGTTCCGCACGTTGAAATGATTCAGGGCCTCAACATAGACTCGACTTCGTTGCGTTTACTGCAAAGTGCCGGGGGGCCTACGCATGCACGGGGAAATTCGACTGCGCTATCTCTACGAGGCGGCGCGACTGGGGACGATGCGAGCTGCCAGCGAGGAGCTCAATGTCGCCACTTCATCCATCAGCCGGCAGATTGCCGCGCTCGAGAAGGACCTGGGCATGCGGTTGATCGAGGGTGGCCGGCGCAAGATCAAGCTTACGGAAGCGGGTGACGCCGCGTTCGAGTACTACCGGGAGATGCGCGCGCAGGAGGAAGTCTTCCTCTCCAGGGTCGAGGAGCTGCGCAGCATCCGCACCGGCACCATCAATCTCGCAGTGGGCGAGGCATTCATCAGCGACGATTTCAGCGAAGTGCTGCAGGCGTTCATGCGCCGCTTTCCGGGCATCATCGTGCGCGTGAAGATGAGCGGCAGCAACAACGCGGTGGAGCTGGTGCGTGACGACGAAGCTCATTTCGGGCTCATCTTCGACGTGCCGCGCGACCCGAAGGTGCGCGCGCGCCTCACGCTGTCACAGCCGCTGAAGGTCATCGTTCACCCGCAGCACGAGCTGGCGAGCCGCAAGAGCATCAAGCTCGGCGATCTGGGCAAGTACAGCATCGGTCTGCCCGAGGATTCGTTCCGCATCCGCCAGATCGTGCGGGAGGCGGAGCACGCCGAAGGCATCTTCCTCGAACCGGGCCTGATCGCGAACTCGATGATGCTGCTCAAGGACTTCGCCAAATGCGGCCGCGGGCTGACGTTCCTGCCGGAGTTCCTGGCACAGCCGCAGCTGAGCGAGGGCAAGCTGATTGCGATTCCGATCGACAATGCGGTGATGAACTCCACGCGCATCAGCCTGATCACGCGAACGGGGCGGCAGCTGCCGAGCGGTGTCTATCGGCTCATGCTGAGGATCGAGGCGCACCTGAAGCACCTGATCAACCCGGAGAAGTGAAGCTCGGCGCCAATTTCCGCTGGACGATCGTTCTGCTGCTGTTCGCCGCGACGGCGATCAGTTACGTCGATCGTCAGGTGCTGACGGTACTCGCGCCGACGCTGCGCGATCATCTCGGCATCAGCAACACGGGTTACGCCTCGATCCTGACGGCGTTCCTGCTCGCTTATACATTCATGCAGCCGGTCACCGGCTGGCTCATCGATCGCGTCGGCACGCGCCTCGGCTTCGCATTGATCATGGGCTGGTGGTCGGCCGCCGCGATCCTGCACGCGTTCGGCACGAGCGTCGTGACATTCGCCGCGTGCCGCTTCCTGCTCGGCATGGGCGAAGCGGGCAGCTGGTCAGCGTGCGTCAAAGCCGTTTCCGAGTGGTTTCCTCGCCGCGAGCGTGGGCTGGCGACGGGACTGTGGAGCGCCGGTGTGTCAGCCGGGCTGGTCGTATCGGTGCCCGTTGTAGCGTGGGTCAGCCTGACCTTGGGCTGGCAATGGGCATTCATCCTCACGGGCATCAGTGGCTTTATCTGGCTCGCGGTGTGGCTGTGGGTCTATCGCCTGCCGCAGGCGCATCCCCGGGTCACGCCCGCGGAGCTGCGCTACATCACCGAAGATGCGACCGCTGCAGACACGCAGACGGCGCGCATTCCCTATCCGAGCCTGCTGCGCTCCCGCAATGTATGGGCCGTGATCGCGGCACGGCTGCTCGCGGACCCGTGGGTGTGGTTCTACTACTTCTGGATTCCGGAGTACCTGACGCGCAGCGCCGGCTTCACAGCGGCGGATGTCGGCAAGTACGGGTGGATCCCGTTCCTCGCGCAGGGCATCGGCATCGTGACCGGCGGCTACCTTTCCGATGTCCTGCTACGACGGGGCGTCCGCCCGATCCGCGCGCGGCTCAGCATCATGCTCGTCGGCATGCTGCTCATGGTGCCGGGCATCCTCGCGGCGTTCGAGCTCGACATCGTGATCATCTTCGCGGGCATCAGCTCCGCGATGTTCGGCTTCGGCTTCTGGGCGCCCAACATGATGTCGCTTTGCGCGGATGCATTCCCGCGCAACGCCGTCGGCTCCGTCGTCGGACTCAGCGGCATGGGAGCCGGCGTCGGCGGCATGCTCTTCACGATGCTGGTCGGATGGACACTCGACCGCTACGGCTACCCGCCGGTGTTCATCGCAGCGGGCGCCATCCCGCTGCTCGCGTTCTTCGTGCTGTTCGCGCTGCTGGATAGAAGTCAGGGCGAAGTCGCACGCAGTTCATAGCGCCGCAGACCCGCTTGCGCCCGAACTCTTACTCCGGTACCGCCGCGTCCGCCTCGATCTCGACCAGGAAGTCGGGCAGTGCGAGCGCAGCGACGCCGATGAAAGTGTTGGGTGCGGGCGTGGCGCTGCCGTAGAAGGCGCCGATCTCGCCCAGGATGGGGCCGAGCTTGTCGGGCGAGTGATTCACGACGTACGTGCGCAGTCGCGTCACGTTGGCGGGTGTGCAGCCGGCTGCCGTCAGCACCGTGGCGAGATTCGCGAGCGCTTGGCGTGTCTGAGCCGCGTAGTCGCCGGCGCCAATCACGTTGGTCTGAGCATCCCAGGCAACCTGGCCGGCGAGGTGCAGTGTCTTGCCGCCCTTCTGCAGCGTCGCGTGCGAGAAGCCGAACTTCAGGCTGTCGTAGAGTTGCTTGGGATTGACGCGTTCGATGCTCATGGATGTCTCCGAATTTCAGTCGACCAGTTCGAGCGTATGGCCCCATGGATCCGACACGTAGATGTTGGTCTTGCCGGCGAGCGGACCGTAGTCCATCGCGATGCTCTCGAACACCCTGCAGCCGCGCTGCTTCAGCCAGGCGGCCGCGCCGTTCACGTCCTTCACCAGGAAGGCGATGTGGTGACCGCCGCGATCGCAATTGCGAGGCACTTCCTGGCGGCGGTCAGCGGGCTTGTCGTACTGCACCAGCTGGAATTTCAGATTCGGCGCGAGCTGCAGCATCGCGAGCGTCAGGCGCGCGCCTTTGACGCCGACGTGCGTCTCCATCCAGTCGCGCCCCTGCTCGTCCTTGGGAATGTCGGCGGAATCGATCGGCCCGATCTGGTACAGCACCTTTGCGCCGAACGTCCCGCTATAGAAGTCGATGGCGGCGGCAAGGTCGGGCACGGTCCACGACACGTGATCGACGGCGACGAAGTCGGGACGAGCTGCTGTGTTCATTCGTAGCTCCTGGTTTGCTCTTGCCGCGAGGCGGCGCTCAGCGAAAAGCCGTGCATGCAAGCCTTGTTGCGCACGGCGGAGACCGTGCGCTTGAGGCGTGCTGCGATAATCTCGACGCCGATGCCCGCGTCGGTGAGGTTGCGCAGCTGCTTCAGCTCGGCGGATGACCACATCTTGGCGGCACTGGGACTGCTGAATCTTCTCATCTCACCCCGGGACCAGCGCGAGGACGCGCAGTGGGCTGCCAGATCCGTTGACGATCTTGAGCGGCGGCGCAATCACCACTGCGCCGGTCGGCGGCAGCTGATCGAGGTTCATGAGGCTCGCGAGGCCGAAGCGGTTCGAGCCGTGCATGATCGTGTGGCACGGGAACATCGGATCGAAGGTCGCGGCCTGCCCGGCATCGGTGCCGACGGTCTCGACGCCGACGCCGAGGATGTCGCGCTCCTTCGCCAGGAACGGCACGCATTGCGGATGAAAGCCCGGCGTATGCGGTCCGTCTTCCCGAATGTTGAGGAAGCGCTCGGCGCCGGTGCGCTTGGACCAATCGGTGCGGATCAGCACCCACGCGCCCTTGGGGATCTCCCCGTGCCGCTGCTCCCAGGCCTTCACGACGTCGACGGTGACGAGGAAGTCGACGTTCTCGCGCACCCGGTCTGTGACGTCAATGACGCATGCCGGCCCGATGAACCGCTGCACCGGAATGTTGTGGGTCGCGTTGTTCGGATAGTCCTTACCCGACACCCAATGAATCGGCGCGTCGAAGTGCGTGCCCGTGTGTTCGCCGCACGCGATGTTGTTCCAGTACCAGGCCGGACCGCGCTCGTCGTAACGCGAGATCTCCTCAAGCGCAAACGGTTTGGACGGCGCGAATTGCGGCGGCAGCTGGATCGTAGGTGTCGCCGGCTCCAGCGGCACGGTGAGATCGACGACACGGATGCCGCCACCGATGATGCCCGCCGCCAACTCCGCCAGCGTGGTCTTAGCGACTTGAGCCATGGCTCACCTTCTTGTCCTGCGGTTTGAGCTTGCCGAGCGCGGCGAGCGTCTTACGCACGATTTTCAGGCCGTCTTCCTCCAGCGGCAACAGCGGCCTGCGCGGATAGCCGCCGGGCAAACCGAGCTCGTTGAGCGCCGCCTTGAAGATCGCCTGTCCTGCGCCGAAGCGCCCGGTGTAATCGCTGTTGAACCAGTCGCGCATCAGGATGTCGTTGCGCTCGCCGAGACGGCGCGCGCGGGGCAGATCGTTGGCCCAGATCGCGTTGAAATAGTCGGGCAGCTCACGGCCGAGCACCGCGCCGGCGCCCATCGTGCCGTCGGCTCCGTGCTGCTGGCACAGCATGATGCCGACCTCGTTCATCGGCACGCCGAAAACTCTCACCTGATCCTTGAGCGCGAAGAAGACATCGATGAAGTGCCGCAGGTCCGCGGTCGAGTTCTTGATCGCCACCACGTTCGACAGCTCGGCAATGGAGCGCAGCAGTTCCAGAGACATGTCCACGTTCGTGCCGGGCGGCCAGTTGTAAGCGCAGATCGGCAGCGACACTGCCGCGTTCACTTCGCGGTAGAAGCCGAGGATCTCGCGATCGGTGGGCACCATGTACGGTGGCGGCGTCACCAGGATGCCGTCGAAACCGTGCTCCGCGGCCAGCTTGGCGTTCGCGGCAACCTCGCCGCTCGTATATCCGCTGCATCCGGCGATGAGCGGCATCTTGCCGGCCAGCTTGCGCCCGACGAGCTGCATCAGCTGCTTGCGCTCCGGCGCCGTGATCGTGAACCACTCGCCCTGCGTACCGCCGATGATGATGCCGTGCATCCCCTCGTCCGACAGCCATTGCAGCAGCCGCTCCATGGCTTCGAGGTCAAGTGCCCCGTCGCGCGTGAACGGGGTAGTGATCGCGGGGATATACCCGCGCCACTGCACTGAATTCCTGTCCATATCCTTGCTTGACCTTCTTTTGATCTGCGCCGCCGCACACGCTAAGAAAGATGGCAGGCCGATTCAATATACCCATCCGCCCCATTTGGTTGCGAACGGCGCAACGAAGTCAGGCGCAGGCTGCCGCCGCGCCGGCACGCAACGCGACTACGCTCTGCCACTGCTGTCCACGACATAAGGTGCCCGAATGCAGGTTCGTGTCTGGCATTGCGCGCTCGCGCTGCTGCTGCCCTTGTGGGCGCAGGCGCAGGACCCCCCGACTGCGGCCCTGCTCGCGTTTTCCGGCGGCCGCGTCATCGACGGCTGGGGCGGGACGCCGATCGAGAACGGCGTGGTCGTGATCCGCGGCAACAAGATCGAAGCAGTCGGCCCCGCAGCGTCGGTGGCCATTCCCGCCGGCGCCCGCACTGTCGATGTCAATGGTATGACGGTGCTGCCCGGATTGTGGGAATCGCATGGTCACCTCATGCACGTCGGCGAGGGCGACCCAGACCAGTTCCCGGCCAACTACGCGTCCAAGGCCAAAGAGGTCATGGGAGCGATCGCCCGGCTCACGCTGCTGTCCGGCATTACCACGTTCCGCGACACCGGCGGGCCGCTCGACGAGCAACTCGCGCTGCGGGCCGACATCGAAGCGGGTCGCGCGCTCGGCCCTCGCCTGTTCATCGCCGGGCCGATCCTCCACCAGGCGCGTCCCGACCCACGCGAGCCGAAGAACTTCAAGCACTATCCCGATCAGCCGAACATGATCGCGTCGCCCAAAGAGGCGCACGCCGCGGTCGAGGCGCTGATCAAGCGCGGCGTCGATCAGATCAAGGTGTACGGTTTCTGGGACCTCGACATCCTGCGTGAGGTCACGGCAACGGCGCACGCCCACAACATCGGCGTCGATGCTGACGTTCGGCACATCGTCGCGTATCGGACCGCGGTGGAGGCTGGCGTCGATCGGTTGCATCACGTGTTCACGGCCGATGCGCTTTCGGACTATTCGGACGAAGATATTCGCCTGCTGGTGCGCGGCGAGCGCCCCACCGGCACCGGTCCGATGGCCAACATCCTGCGCGGACCGTACATCGTGCCGACGATAGAAATGCGCCAGGCTTATGCGCGCGCAGCCAGCTTCCCGGAACTCCTCCAGCATCCGCGCTTCGCGCAGCAGCTGCCACCCGATGTCTATGAGCATCTGCGTGATACCTGGAGCAATCCCGCGTCGATTCCCTGGGGCATCGGCGCCATCGAGCGCGTCAAGGTCGCCAAGGAGAAGCTTGCGAAATTCATCGCCGCCGGCGGCCGTGAGCAGATCGTCGCCGGCACAGACGCCGGCTCGCCGCTCAACGTGCACCCCGCGGTGTTGCGGGAGATCCGCAATCTGCGCGAAGCTGGACTGTCGCCGATGGAAGCGATTCAGGCTGCGACGCTGCGCCCGGCGCAGATGCAGGGCGTGCTCGACAAGCTCGGCACGCTCACGCCGGGCAAGCTGGCCGATCTGGTGGTCGTCGACGGCGATCCGTTGCAGGACGTGTCAGTGATCGAGCATCGCCTGGTGCTCGTCGTCAAGGATGGCGTCCCGCATGAGATCGAGCGGACGTCCGTGACCATGCAATGACGCAGGACACCGATGAGCTGCTGCGTCAGCTGCGGCTCAACTATCTCCCTCAGCAAGCGCCGGCCCTGGGTTTCGGCCAGCGGCCCGCGTTGCTCATCGTCGATTTCATCGCGGGCTTCACCAATCCCGCCTCGCCTTTCGCCGGACCGTGGGATGTCGCCATCGAACGTACAGCCGAACTTCTGGTCCTGGCGCACAGGCGCAACGTGCCGGTCCTGTTCACTACCGTCGAGTTCGATGCGAGTGACCGCGAAGACAATCTGCTGATCCGCAAGGCTCCACGCGTGGCGGCTCTCGAGCGGGGCTCCGAGTGGACACGCGTCGATCAGCGGCTGCCGCGCCATCCGAGCGATGTCGTCATTTCGAAGAAGCACGGCTCAGCCTTCTTCGGCACCGACCTTGCAGCACGCCTGTCGAAGATGCAGATCGATACCCTGCTGATTGCCGGGTGCGTCACGAGCGGCTGCGTTCGTGCGAGCGCGGTCGATGCGTCCCAGTACGGCTTTCGGCCGCTGGTCGTTCGCGAAGCAGTCGGCGATCGCTCGCTGCTCGCTAACGAAGCCAACCTGCTCGACATCGAAGCCCGCTACGGCGACGTCGTGTCCATCGAGCGGGCGAGCGAATACCTTACTTCGTCACCTCGTCGCGAACGATCTGACCGCCTTTCATCACGAACTTGATCGTGCGCAGGGTCGCGATGTCCTGTGCCGGATTGCCGTCGATCGCGATGAGGTCGGCGTATTTGCCCACTGCCAGCGAGCCTACTTCTTTCTCGACGCCGAGCATGCGGGCTGGATTCATCGTCGCGGCCCGCAGCGCGTCCAGCGGCGACATACCGGCTGCCACGTACAGCTCCGCTTCATGCACGGTCGCGGTCGTGCCAGCGTTGGGCTCGAACGGGAACTGATCCGTGCCGAGAGCGATGTTGACGCCGAGCTTGATCGCCGTCTGCAGCATCTTGTGATGGTCGACGCGCGTGCTGCGTACCCGATCGAGGTACCAGGGCGGGGAACCAATCTTCTTGTAGAACTCCATCGCACCTTCGTCGGTCACGACTGCCGTCGGCACGAGCCACGTGCCCGCGGCCTTCATCGCCTTGAGCTGCTTCTCCGTGAGGTGGTATGCGTGCTCGAAGCAGTCGATGCCGAGCGCGATCGATTCATCTGCAGCGATTGGCGAACCGTTATGGGCGGTGACCTTCACGCCGTTGCGATGCGCGACCTCGATGATCGTGCGCATCTCCTCCGGCAGCAGCGATGAAGCGGCGATGCTGCCGTGCGAATCGGAGATGCCGCCGGAGATCGCCACCTTGATCCAGGTCGCGCCGCGTTTGATCTGCTCGCGCACGGCCTTCGCCATCGCTGCGGCGCCGTCGGCTTCGAGATCGCCGTGACCACCGGTCGCGGCGATGATCGCGCCCGCCGTATGAATGCGGGGACCCAGTGTGGAACCGCCATCGATGGCGCCCTTCAACGCAAAGTCGCTGCCGTGGTCTTCGCCGGTCAGACGGACTGTCGTGACGCCGGCATAGAGCGATTTGCGCGCGTTATCCGCCATGCGCAGCACGAGCTGCATGTCGTTCTCGTCGGCAAGCGCCGCTCCGGCTGCGCCTGGCAGTTTCAGACCGAAATGCACGTGCATGTTGAGCAGGCCCGGCGCAAGCCACTTGCCGTCGAGCGCGACCTTGCGAGCATCCGCCGGAATCTGCACGGAACCCGCCGGACCGATCGCCTTGATCCGGTCGCCCTCGATCAGCACGACTGCGTTCTGGATGACCGATCCGTCCTCGACGTTGATGACGGAGGCCCCGGTGATCGCGATCGGCGGTCCCGGCGGCGCGGCGGCCTGCAGGAACACCGCTGTGGGCACAGCGCCTGCAGGGAGCATCGGCACGGCGAACACCAGCGCGGTAAGTACCGAGCGCAGCAATCGGGAAACGAGCGGCGAGCGCATGTGCGGTCCTCGTCGGGCAACCATGACTGGGCTGCGATACTAACCGACGCTCCGCTGAGATCGCGCCACCGACTTTGTTGCACCCAGCGCAACGAGTCGAAGCCGCCCGATGACTTGTAACGATCCGGCGCACGCGCCAAGCTGACTGCACGCGGGGAAAGAAAATTTAATGAGCTCACGACACTGGTCGTCCAACCTGCTGTTCCTGATCATCGCGATCGGCACCGAGGCCGGCATCGCCAACGTCTGGAAGTTCAGCTATCTCGCCGGCGCCAACGGCGGCGGTCTGTTCGTCGCGCTGTATTTCCTGGCGCTGTTCCTGATCGCGATTCCCGCGCTGATGGCGGAGATGCTGATCGGCCGCCACGGCGGGCGCAGCGTGCCCGGCACGATGCAGGTGCTGGTGACGCGTGACTGCATCTCGCCATTCTGGAAATCGTTCGGCGTGCTCGCGACCGCCAGCGTCATCCTGATCCTCAGCTTCTACTTCGTGGTCTGCGGCTGGATGCTCGACTACTTCGTGTTCGGGCTGCGCGGCGGCTTCAACGGCATCGACGCCAAGGGCGCGCAAGCCGCCTTCGACGCGATGATGTCCAATCCGCTGCGCATGCTGCTGTTCTCCGGCATCATCATCGCGCTCACCGCGTTCATCATCGCGCGCGGCATCAACAAGGGCATCGAGCGCGTCTCCGGCGTGCTGACGCCGCTGCGCTTCGTCATTCTGATCCTGCTGATGTTCTACTCGATGTTCTTCGCCGATTTCGGCGCGGCGGCACGGTTCCTGTTCAGCATCGACTGGAGCAAGCTGACGCCGTCGGTCGTGGTCACGGCCTTCGGCCAGGCCTTCTTCTCGCTCGGCGTGGGCGTCGGCGTGCTGATGATGATGGGCGCGTACATGAAGCGCGAATACTCGATCACGCGCGGCGTGCTGACGGTGGCGCTGGCGCAAGGCGCAGTGGCGCTGATCGCCGGCCTGTCGATCTTCCCGCTGGTGTTCAGCTACGGCCTGGAGCCGACGCAGGGACCGGGCCTGATCTTCGTCACCTTGCCGATCGCGTTCGGCCAGATGCCGTACGGCGCGATCTTCGGCACGGCGCTGTTCCTGCTGCTGTCGTTCGCCGCCCTCACCGCCACGATCGTCATCCAGGAGCCGATCGTCGCGGCGCTGGAGGAATACACCAAGTGGTCGCGCCGCACGCTGGCCTACGGCACCGGTTTCATCATCTGGCTGATGGGCATCGTCACGGTGCTGTCGTTCAACCGCTGGAGCGACGTGCATCCGCTGCGCTGGATCGGCATCGACTCCAAGCGCACGCCGTTCGACGTGATCGACTATCTCACCTCGAACCTGATGATGCCGCTCGGCGGCCTGATGGTGGCGTTGATCGCCGGCTGGGCCTTGTCGCGCAACGCCGTTCGCGACGAGCTCGGGCTCGGCGACGGCGTCGCGTTCCGCTTGTGGTACGCGGCGACGCGTTACCTGGTGCCGATCGCGATCCTGATCATTTTCTGGTCCGTGTTGTAGGAGGTGCGTCGTGAGAAGTGGGTATCGGATGTTCACGCAGGCTCTGTTGCTCGCGGGCGCCCTCGCCGCGGCTCCGCTCGCATCCGCACAGGACTGGCACACCTACTACACAGTCGTCCACGCCAAGGACTTCGAGATCGACTGGGGCAAGTTCTATCAAACGGCCGAAGCGAAGACGATGGAAGTCCGCAAGCAGCTGCGCACCCAGCTCGACGTGCCGTACGGCAAGGATCCGAAGCAGCGCCTCGATCTGTACTTCCCCGCGAAGCAGGCGAGCAACGCGCCGGTGCTGGTGTTCCTGCACGGCGGCGGCTTTCGCGAAGGCGACCGCAAGCAGTACGGCTACGTCGCTGAGCCATTTGCCAAGCACGGCATCCTGACGGTCGTGGCCAGCTATCGACTCACGCCCGCCTTCTCGCACCCGGCGCAGCCGGACGATGCCAGGGCGATCGTCGCGTGGATCTACCAGAACATCGCCAAGCACGGCGGCAATCCCAACGCGATCTATGTCAGCGGCCACTCCGCCGGCGCGATCCTCGCGGCCGACATCGGCGTCGATCTGGCGTGGATGGATCAGATGAAAGTGCCGCGCTCGGCGCTGCGCGGCATCGTGCCGATCAGCG
>DATEKT010000138.1:0-84835 GCA_035277305.1 Steroidobacteraceae bacterium
ACCTTGGCCGATGTTTTTCAGCGGCGGCGAGTTTACGACGCGACCGGGGGTGTCGTGAGACGGGATCGGTGAACGGCCGATACGTACCGGCCAACGGCCGGCGGCGTCATCAAGCGGTAGCGGGCTGAGCGCTCAGTCGCGACTCGCGAATCGGCAGATTCACGGCGGCGGCGAGCAGGGCCAGCGTGATATCCGCGTACCAGATCCATTCGTAGTTTCCGGTACGCGCCAGTGCGACACCGCCAAGCCACGCGCCCAGGAAGCCGCCGATCTGGTGCGACAACAATGTCAGGCCAAACAGCGTGGCGAGATAGCGCGTGCCGAACAATTTGCCGACCAGTCCGGACGTCGGCGGCACGGTCGCGAGCCACGTGAAACCCAGCGCACCGGCGAAGAGATACACGTTGAGCGCCGTCTTCGGCATCACGAGGTAGATGGCGACGATCGCGGCGCGGCTCGCGTAGATCAGCGCCAGCAGGTACTTCATGCGATAGCGCTGGCCGAGCCAGCCCGCCGCGAGACTGCCCGCGACGTTGAACAGGCCGATCAGCATGAGCGAGGCCGGCGCGACACTCGCCGGCAGACCGCACAGCCGCAAGTCGTTCGGCAGATGCGTGACGAGGAACGCGATGTGAAAGCCGCAGGTGAAGAAGCCGGCGTGCAGGAAAAGATAGCTTCGGTCGCGCAGCGCGACGCGCAACTGCTCGCCGAGAGTGAGATGCGGCACCGGCGCGAGACTCGCCGCAGCGCTTGCGCTCTTCGAACGCCGCAGAGGCAACACCAGCGGAATCGTCAGCAGCGCAGCGAATGCAGTCGCGAACATCGCACTGGCCCATCCGGCCGCGCCGATGATCAACTGCACGAGCGGCGCGAAAACGGACTGACCGATCGATCCGCCGGCATTGATGACGCCCGCCGCGAACGAGCGCTTCTCGGGCGGCAGGCGCTGAGCAGCGATGCCGATGAGAATCGAGAAACTGCCGGCTGCGGCGCCCGACGCGGAGAGGATGCCCATCGTCAGCACCAGTCCCGCGCCGGATCCCGCAAACGGCGTCAGTGCGTTGCCCAGCGCCAGCAGGATCGCACCGAAGATGATCACCTTCACCGCGCCGTACTTGTCGGCAATCGCGCCGAAGACCGGTTGCAGCGCGCCCCACATCAGTTGTCCGATGGCGAGCGCAAAGCTCATGGCGACTACGGTAATGCCGGTCGCTTGCGTGATCGGAATGAGGTACAGGCCGGAAGTCTGCCGCACACCCATCGTGATCAGCAGGATCGCAGCCGCGGCGAAGACCAGCGCGTACAGCTGGCGGCGCGAAGTCTGTGCGGTGACGTCGTCCATGCTGAAGTATTGGCACAGCCGCCCGGGGCGGCATAGATACAGATCTGTTTCGCTGCGCACGTACAGAGCCGTGCGCCATAACAAATTAGAATCTGTTGATCAGTTCCGTGCCGCGGCGACGATCTTCGCGGCCTGCCGGTGCAGCTTCTGCCGCAGGGCGCGCGGTTTGACGATCTCCCCTTCGGGGCCGAGCTCGAACAGCACGCGCAGCGCCGTGTCCTCGCGCTCGAACTCCAGCGTCACGGGCTTGCGGCCGCGGAAGTTGTCGCCGAGCGGCTCGAGGCGTGCCTGCAGCCACGAGCCAAAAGCATCCAGCAGATGCCGGCGCCCGCGCGCGCTGATGTTGAGCTCGACCGGGAATTTGCGCGCCGGCGGATTGCTCTCGAAGCGCTCGCACCACTTTTTCCAGAACTTCTGCAGATCGAAGTCGACGTCGCGCGTGAACGTCGTGCCGGTTGGCGTCAGCGTCTGCATGCGCGAAACACGGAACACGCGCATCTCGCGCTGTACGCGCCCGATCAGGTACCAGGTGTCGACCTTGACGACCAGCGCATACGGCTCGACGCGATAGTCGCGATGCTCGTGATTGCTGCGCTCGTAGCGCATATCGATGCACGCGTCTTTCCAGATCAGCGTGCGCAGCTGGTCGAGGAACGGCGAGTCATCGAGCGAGCGGAACCAGGGCTTGGTATCGAACAGCAGGCGACCGCGCGCGTGCTGCGCGCGCAGCTGATGAATCGAAGGCACCGCCGCGGCGAGCTTGTCGAGCGCCGAGTGTGCCGGCATCGCCAGCTCGCGTACGCCGATCGACGCCGGACTCGCGATCAGCGCCAGCGCTTCCGCTTCGCCGGGCGACAGTCCGGTGAGATCCGAGCTGTAGCCCTCGACCAGGCGAATGCCGCCGCCGCGGCCGGCTTCCGTGTAGACCGGCACACCCATGGAGGACAGCGCGTCGATGTCGCGAAAGATGGTGCGAATCGAGACTTCCAGGCGCTGCGCCAGCTCGCCCGCCGTGAGCGGGTGGCCGCGTTGCAGAGCCATCAATATGGAAATGAGCCGCTGCGCGCGCACGCTATCTCAGCATCCCGGCTCCCATGAAGGCCGCCACGTAGTCGGACTGGCTGCGACGGATCGCCTCGTAGGCTTCGTCGCGGCCGTAGACGTGCGTGATCTCGACCTTGTGCTCCGGCGAGCCAGGGGCGTGCTTGTAGGTGAGGAAGTAGTGGCGCAGACGCTCGATCACCGATGGCGGACACTGCGCGATGTCCGTCAGCTGGCCGTACAGCGCGTCGTCGCGCATCACCGCGATGATCTTGTCGTCGGCTTCGTTGTTATCGATCATGCGCAGCCCGCCGATCGGGATGGCCTGCATGAGCAGGTCGCCGTGACCAATCGACTTCTCCGTGAGCACGCACACGTCCATCGGGTCGCCATCGCCGACGATGCCCGCGCGGCCGGTGCGCTCGCTGCAATACGCGCCGACGCGTTCTGCGCACAGCGTGCGCGGCAAGAAACCGTACAGCGACGGACAGACGTTGGAGAACCGCTGTGGCCGATCGACCTTCAGCAGGCCGGTGGCCTTGTCGATCTCGTACTTGACCGTATCGGTCGGGACGATCTCGATGTAGGCGGTGACGATTTGCGGCGCCTGGGCGCCGAGTTCGACGCCGTGCCACGGATGGGCGCGGAACGCGGACGGAAAAAGCGTAGGCATGGTGAAATACTATCCTCATGGTCGACCTCAAGTCCTACATCCGCGATGTCGCGGACTTTCCCCGGCGCGGCATCCTCTTTCGCGACATCTCCCCGCTCCTGCGCCAGGCCTTCGCCGAGACCATCGATGCGTTGAGCGCGCTGCTCGACGCCGACGAGTGGGCGCGGGTCGATGCGATCGCCGGCGTCGAGTCGCGCGGCTTCATCCTGGCGTCCGCGCTGGCGCTGCGGCAGGGCAAAGGATTCGTGCTCGTGCGCAAGAAGGGCAAGCTCCCGCCCCCGGTCGTCGAGCTGCCCTACGGGCTCGAGTACGGCGAGGGCGTGCTGGAAATGCAGCCCGGGAGCGGTTCGCTGCTGCTGGTGGATGACGTGCTGGCAACCGGCGGGACCCTGCACGCTACCGCGGCGCTGTCGGAGCGGGCCGGCTACACCGTTTCCCAGTGCATCGTGCTGCTCGATATCGGGCTGGATCCGCCCTTCCGCTGGGAGCGGCCACCCGTCCGCGCTGCCCTCCACTACTGACTTCGCGTATTCCAGTCTGCGGAATGGCGGGCTCACAATTCTTTGCCCGCAGCAGGACTTCCGCCACGGAACAAGCCGCTGACAACACTGTAGATAAGGCATCGGAGCAGCTATTCTCCGGGCGTTTTCGCATGAGGACTCCGCAGATGAAGACGGCGCGTTGGTTCTTTGCTCTTCCCGCGTTGTGGCTCGCCTCGCAGGCCTGGGCCATCCAGCCCGGCGAGGTCGTCGACAACTTCCGGCTGCTGGACCAGAACGGCAAGTCGCACGAGCTCTACTACTCGTCCGACATGAAGGCCGTGGTGCTGATGGTCCACGGCAACGGTTGCCCGATCGTGCGCCAGGCGCTGCCGGCGCTGCGCGAGATCCGCGAGCAGTACAAGGCGCAAGGCGTCGAGTTCCTGCTGCTGAACTCGAACCTGCAGGACAAGCGCGACGCTGTCGCCGCGGAAGCGAAGGAATTCAACGTCGACTTCCCGATCCTGCTCGATGAAGCCCAGCTCATCGGCGAAGCGCTCGGCGTGGTGCGCACCTCCGAGGTGTTCGTGATCGATCCGAAGGGCTGGAAGCTGGCGTACCGCGGCCCGATGGACGACCGGCTCTCGTACGAGAAACAGCGTCCGGCCAGCAAGCACTACCTGACCGACGCGCTCGACGCGGTGGTCGCCGGCCAGCCGGTGAAAGTGTCGAAGGCCGACGGCGTGGGCTGCCTGGTCAACTTCCCGGAGCGCGACCGCAAGGTGTCGCACGCCAAGATCTCCTACTCCAAGGAGATCGCGCCGATGCTGGTCGACAAGTGCACGGCCTGCCACCAGACCGGCGGCGTCGGTCCGTGGGCAATGACGAGCTACGACATGGTCAAGGGCTTCGCGCCGATGATCCGCGAAGTCGTGCGCACGCAGCGCATGCCGCCGTGGCATGCCGATCCGCACTACGGCGTGTGGCAGAACACGCGCGCACTGACGGATGACCAGCGCAAGACGCTGGTGCACTGGATCGAAGCCGGCGCGCCGCGCGGCACCGGGCCGGATCCGCTGCTGAATGTGAAGCCGGATACGAACGAGTGGAAGCACGGCAAGCCCGACCTGGTCGTCGAGATCCCGGCGTACGACATCCCGGCGACCGGCGTGATCGAGTACCAGTATCCGCGCGTGAAGAACCCGCTCGGCCGCGATGTCTGGATCACAGCGGTGGAGATCCACCCCGGCGCGCGGCAGGCGATTCACCACATCATCGCGCAGGAGCCGGTGTTCGTGAACGGCGAGCAGCGCAATAACGCGGGCGGCAATCTCGGCGGGTTCGCTCCGGGCATGTCGCCGATCGTGTATCCGTCCGACACGGGCGTGCTGTTCCCGAAGAACGGCGACTTCGTGTTCCAGATGCACTACACGCCGAACGGCCAGGCTGTGACCGATCACAGCAAGGTCGGCTTCTACTTCCGCGAGCTCGACAACCCGCCGAAGTTTCCGCTGCACCTGACCGCGCTCACCGACTTCCGCTTCGAGATTCCGCCGGGTGCGAAGGAATACGGCACGACGGTCTCACGCGATGTCTCGCGCGACATGCTGATCTACAACTTCATGCCGCACTCGCATCTGCGCGGCAAGTCGGGAACCATGAGCGTCGTGTACCCGGACGGCAAGCAGGAAATCCTGCTGAACGTGCCGAAATACGACTTCAGCTGGCAGACGGTGTACGAGTACCAGGAGCCGAAGAAGATTCCGGCCGGCTCGAAGCTGGTGTGGAATTTCAACTGGGACAACTCGACCCAGAACCCGGGCAACCCGGACCCGACCAAGGCCGTGCGCTGGGGCGACCAGACGTTCGAGGAAATGGGCATCGGCTTCGTTCGCTTCCGCTACCTCGACGAGGAAGTGGGCAAGCCGACGCCGGCGCAGGTCACGAAAACGGCTGCCAACCAGTGATGTAGGCATCGGGCTGTCAGCGGGATCCGCGCCCTGCAGGAACCCGCCGCGCAACCGCTGCGTTTCGTCCATGGAAGGACTCAACGTTTTGGGTGATGCGGCGCGATGAGAAGGCAACTTCGACTCGCACCGTTTAAGCCGAAAATCGAGGACTTCCCATTGAGGCCCCGTCCGTAAGGACGGGGCTTCATCGTATCGGGAGTTTCGCTATAGTCCCGGCCCTATGCGAAACCTCGTGCCGGGCCTGCTGCTCCTCATCTCGTTCCTGCTCTGCGTCCCGGCATCCGCCGCAACGATGTACGTCTCTGACCAGCTGACGGTGCCGCTGCGGCGCGGGCCTTCCAACGGTCACAAGATCATCAACGCGGCCCTGCCCAGCGGCACGGCGCTGGAAGTCCTCGGTGAGGACACTGCCGCGGGATTCACCCAGGTACGCACGCCGAACGGCACCGAGGGCTGGGTGCCGACGCAATACCTCGCCGGCGAGCCGATCGCGCGCGACAAGCTCGCGGCCGCGAACAAGCGGGTCGAGTCGCTGGAGCAACAGCTGAAATCGCTGCGCGACACCTATACGGAGACGCGCGGCGCCCGCTCCCAGAGCGAAGGCCGCGTCACCGATCTGAGCAAGCAAACCGAGAAGCTCCAGGCCGAGCTGGCCGAAGTCCGGCGCATCTCGGCGACCTCGATCGCGAACTACGAAGAGAACAAGCAGCTCAAGGCGTCCAACGAGGCGCTGCAGAAGCAGGTCACCGAGCTCACCGCGCGCGTGCGCGATCTCGATCGCAACGTCGTGCTCAAGTGGCTGCTCGCGGGCGGCGCGCTGGTTCTGCTCGGCCTGATGCTCGGCGCGTGGATCAAGTCGCGGCCCAAGCGCAGCAGCTGGGCGTGAGCTAGAATCCGCTCCCGCCAGAACATCCAAAAACGCACGAAGAATTCGGGAGCCTTCGATGAAGTACGCGATCCGCGCCGCACTGGTCGGCGCGCTGGCCACCGTCGCCGGCACTGCGCTCGCCCAGCAGCAGGACCTCAGCAAGGTCGAGATCAAGGTCACCAAGGTCTCGGGCAGCGTCTACATGCTGGAAGGCGCGGGTGGCAACATCGCCGCCTCGGTCGGCGACGACGGCATCGTGATCGTCGACGATCAGTTCGCGCCGCTGGCCGACAAGATCCGCGCGGCGCTCAAGGCTATCACCGACAAGCCGCTGCGGTTCATCATCAACACGCACTATCACTTCGATCACACGGGCGGCAATCTGCCGTTGCACGACGCGACGATCATCGCGCACGAGAACGTGCGCAAGCGCCTCGCCCAGAACAACGTGCTCGGCAACGGCGGCTCGATGAAGATGGAGCAGCCGGCGAACCCGCCGGAAGCGCTGCCAGTGATCACGTTTCAGCACGACGTCACGCTGCACGTGAACGGCGAAGACATCCACGCGCTGCATGCGCCGAGCGGTCACACGGACGGCGACAGCCTGGTGTTCTTTGCGAAGTCGAACGTTCTGCACACCGGCGATGACTTCGTGCGCTACGGCTTTCCGTTCATCGATATCGGCGGCGGCGGCAGCAGCAAGGGCATGATCGCCGCGCTCGAGGGCGCGCTGGAGCACGTGCCGGCGGACGTGAAAGTCATTCCCGGTCACGGCGCGCTATCGACGGTCGCCGACGTGCGCGAGTTCGTGAAGATGCTGAAGGACACGCGCGCGGCGGTGGAGAAGGAAGTGAAAGCCGGCAAGAACCTGCAGCAGATCCAGCAGGCGAAGGTCCTGGCGCCGTGGCAGAAATATTCCGGGCCGTTCGTCTCGACCGACCTGTTCATCGAGACGATCTTCAACGAGCTCACCGGCACGAAGACGGCCGGGCTCGTGAAGCACAACTAAGCTAGACCAGTCTCAGCTCGCCGGTCAGCGCGTCGATCGCTTCGATCGGCGCCGGTCCGATGCCGAGACACGTCACCGTGCCTGCGGCGACGACAGTGTGTCCCGCGTCCTCGATGAGCGCGTTCGGTAGTCCCGCGCGCCCGGCAGCCGCTTCGAGCGCGCGCAGTTCCTGTTCCGATTCGCAACGAAGCACGACCTTCGGCATGCCCTCTTGCAGCCACGCGCGGCGCGCATCGGCTGGCGCCGCGAGGAGCGCGGCAACGGACGCGTGCGCTGCCTGCGCCGCCAGCTTGCCGCGCGGCAGCTTCAACGCTTCGTTGACGACGATGACTTGCTTCAGAACAACTCGCCTGCCGGGCCCTTCAGCATCTGCGCGCGCACCAGCGGAATAGGCGGACCGCCGTACGACAGGAATTCGTCGTTGAACTGTTTCCACGACTGCTCGCCGCCGCGCGTCGCGGCCCAGTCGGCGCGCAACTTGCGGATCATCAGCTTGCCCATCGTGTAGTTGAGGTACGCCGGATCGTACGTGCCGCGTGCAGCCTGCTGCCGCGCATTGCCGGCATCCTGATGTCCCTTCTCTTTGAACATCTGCTCGCACTGTTCGACCGTCATGCCTCTGGTGTGCAGGCCGATGGCGCACATGTAGCGCACGTTCCGCAGCAGCGCGTTCAACAGCTGGCCGATGTGCTTCTCCGGCGCGTCCTGCGCGAGACCCTTCTCGATCATCAGCTCCTCGCCGTAGTGCGCCCAGCCCTCAGCGTATGCGTAGCCGACGAACAGCTGTCCGAAGCGCCACGACGAGCGATTGGAATGCAGGAACTGCAGGAAGTGACCCGGCCATACTTCGTGCACGGACGTGAACAGCAGATCAGCCTTGCCGGGCACATACGCTTCCTGCTCGGCCTTCGGCCACGACGGATCCGGCGGTGCGATGTAGTACACCGACGGCAGGTTCTTCTCGTACGGGCCGGGAATGTTGATGTACGCGAAGTTCTGGCGGCGATACGCCGGCGCCTCCATCACCTTCGCTTCTTCCGGGCCGGGAATGGTGACGACCTCATGATCGGTGATGAACTGCCGCAGCTGTGCAAGCTGTTCGCGCGCGCCTTCGACTGCGCCGCCGGTCGGCTTGTCGGCGTTCATCTTCTCGATGCACGCGTCGATCGACGCGCCGGCCGCGAACTTCTTGCAGGCCTCGTCGAGAGCCGCGAGGTTGCGCTCGAGGTCGGCACGACCGATCTCTTCGAGCTTGTCGATCGGTGTCGTGACGTTCTCCGTCATGCGCACCATCGCGGCGAATCTCTCCGGCCCGAGCACGTACGCGTCGCTCTTGCCGGGCTTCTGCGCCGCCAGCCACTTGCCGAAATCCTGCATTGCCTTCGCCGCCGGCTCGCTGACTTCCTGCAGCTGCTTTTTCAGCTCCGCGTCCTGCACTTCGGCGAACGCCTGCGGCACGTCGCTGCGATAGAACTCGGCGAAGCCGCCGAAGCTCTTGCTGCTGAAATCTAGGAACGTCTTCGGCAGCGGCATCTGCAGGTTCTTCTTGATCTGCGCCACCGCTCCGGGGATCTGCTGTGCGTACTTGATGAACGCGCGCAGCCGCTGGTCGGCCGGCGCGTACGGCACGGTGACGTACGTGCTCGGATCGAGACCGGTGTTGAAGTACCAGCTCGGGTTGGTGAACGGCTGGCGCGCTTCGCGCACCCAGAACAGATCGTTGTCGATGCGGCTGATGAGGTAGTCGCGTTGAAAGCGCTCTTCGGGCGCGAGCGTCGAGTCCTGGAAGCCGACGGCGCGCTGCCGCATCTGCTCCAGCCGCGCGACTTCCTTCTGAATGCCTTCCGGTGTCCAGTCGGGGAGCTGCCCGTCGAACTCGTGACGGCCGCTCGCGACAGCGAACGACGGATTGGCGACGAAGTACGCCTCGATGAACTCGTCGACGAACTTGGTCCACTCGACGTTGACCGCCGGCGCCGGGACTTCGCTCTTGTGTTCCGGCGAAGGCGACTTGCTGCACCCGGCCAGCGCCGCGAGCGTCGCTGCAACGAGTGTTACGAGATAGGGATAACGAGAGCGGAGATGCGCCATGTGCAGAGCCTCACGGGAAAGAAGTGCACGAAAGGCGCGAATGATACTCGCCCTCCCCCACACGGGGGAGGGCGATGACCCGACCCAAGAAAAATAGACGTGTAAAAAACGACTTGGCCGCGTGCTCAGAAGTTCATGCGGAACGACACGCCGAACGTGCGCGGCTGGTTCGTCAGATAGCTGACGCGCGCGCGCGTGCCGCGCTCACGATCGAGCGACAGGAACGCCCGCTCGTCCCACAGGTTGTTGATGAACACTGCAGTTTCCCACGACTCGGAGCGCACACCGACGCGCAGATTGCCGATTTCATACGAGGGCAGCTCCGGATCGAAGGTGAAGCTGTCGATCGTCGGATCGCCGAACGGAATGAACGCCGGGCCGGCTCCGCCGATCTGACCGAACGGCGCTTCCTGATCCGCCAGCTGCGTGAAGGACGAGCCGACGTATTGCACCGACAGGACGCCGAAGCCCTCGAGGTTGCTGAACACCGGCTGCGTGTAGCCGATGCTCGCCGAAGCCTGCAGCTCCGGAGAGGTCGGCAGCCGGTTGCCCTTGCGGATGCCGGCGAGCGGCGTGGTGCCCGTGCCGGTCACGCTGCTGTCGATCTCGGCTTCCACCCAGGTGGCGCCGATGCCGAAGTCCCAGTTGTCGTTCGGCTTCGCGAACAGCTCGGCTTCGATGCCGAACGTATGCGCTTCCGGCACGTTCACGACGATGCGCGACGAGCAGCTGCCCGCGTCGACGTTCGCCTGCAGATTCTCGATATCCGAATAGAACACCGAGCTGTTGAACGTGATGCGGCCGCCGTTCCACTGCGTCTTCGCGCCGACCTCGTAGTTCCACGCCTTCTCGTCTTCCCAGTTGGTCTTGCGGATGCTGCCGAACAGCGTGCGATCCGTGGGACTGCAGATGGGATCGTTCAGCGGATCGTTGATGCCGCCGAGACGGAAGCCGCGCGCGACCTGCGCGTTGACGTGAAAGTCCGGGTTCACGTCGTACGACAGGATGAAGCGCGGCGAGAAGCCGTCCGAGCTCACGGAGCCCGGCACGTTGGCCTGCGGCGCGGCGAAGAAGCCGCCGAAGTTCAGCACGCGGTCCTCGTCGTAGTCGTAGTAACGCGCGCCGACCGTCGCGGCCCACGCGTCCGCGAAGTGCCACGTGCCTTCGCCGAAGATCGCGAACTGCTGCAGGTTGTAGCTCAGCCGCGAGTAGAACGGCGTATCGGGCGGAGCCAGCAGCTCTTCGCTGCTCACGCCGAACAACCGCTCTGTGATCGCGTCATAGCCCGGAGTCGGCAGTGTCTGGCCGTAGTTGCGGTCGACGTCCTCGAAGAACGCGCCGACCAGCCACTGGAACTCGTCGTTGCCATTCGAGGAGACGCGGAACTCCTGCGAGTGCGCTTCCAGCGCCGTGCGATCGAACAGCGGCGAATCGAGGCGGGCCTCTTCGGCCGTGCCGCCGATATCGATCGTCACACTTCCGGTCAACTGACTCGCGTCGCGCAGCACCAGCACGTCGCGGTTGGTGTAGGTGGTGATATACGACAGCGTCACCGGTCCCACGTTGGCCTCGACCTTGACGTCGGCGAGGCGGAACTCATCCGTCAGTCCTTCGCCAATCTGTGTCACCTGGCCGCGACGCCCCGGATTCACCGGCGGCTCCGTGGTGGTGAACGGATTGCCGAGCACGTTGTAGACGTCGACGCGCGGATAGCCGTCGGTCTCGAGCTTCTGGTACACGATGCGCGGCGTGATCGAGAAATTCTCGGTCGGCTGGATCAGCCACGAAAGACGCGCGCCGCTCTTCTGGCCGCCGTTCACGTCCTCGCGCTTGCCGCGCCCCGGGTACACGGAATCGATGAATCCCGGCAGCTCGTCGTGATAGCCGACGATGCGCAGCGCGGAGGTGTCGCCGACGGGCACGTTCAGCATGCCCTTGATCGATCCGCCGAACTCGCTGTCGGTGCCGGTCGAGGCCGTTGCCTCGACGGTGCCGCCGAACATGCCGAGCTCAGGTTGCGCGGTGATGTAGCGAAGCACGCCGGAGATCGAGCCGGAGCCGAACAGCGTGCCCTGCGGTCCGCGCAGCACTTCGAAGCGCTGCAGATCGAACAGGTCGAGGTCGGGTGTGAACAGCGCGACCGAGATCGGCGATTCGTCGAGATACACGCCGACCTGCGCCTTGACGCCCGGCTGGTCGCGCACGACCTGGCCTGCGCTGATGCCGCGCAGGGCGACCTGGCTCTGGCCGGGTCCGAGATCCGTGATCGCCAGGCCCGGCACCATGCGGCCGAGCTCCGGCAGGCTGGTCGCGCCGGCGTTGCGGATCTGATCGCCGGTCGGCGCGGCCACCGAGAACGGCACGTCCTGCAGAGCCGTGGCGCGCTTCTGCGCGGTCACGATGATCTGCTCGATGATGTTTTCGTCGCTGGGTGCTGCTGCGAAGCTCAGCGTCGGCGCAGCCAGCGCCAATGCAAGAAAGCCTCTCGTGACTGTCTTCTCTCTGAACATGTCCTCGTATCCCCCATGTAGCACGAACCTGGAATCGCAAAAGCGAAAGGGGCGCGAGCGCGCCCCTTTCCGGCATTTACCCCTTGCCTGAAGTCGTCTCCATTCAGAACTTGATCGCCGCGCGCGCGTGGATGTAGCGGCCCGGGACCGGATAGACCGTTCCGTCGTAGTTGTTCAGATCGCAAGCACGGCACGGCGGCGGATCCTTGTCCAGGATGTTGTTGATGCCGAGTGCCAGCTGCATCTTCTGATCGAAGAACGACGGCGTCCACGCGACCTGCAGATCCGCGTACACGCGTGCATCCAGCTCGTCGATGTTGCGCGCCGGATCGCTGCACAGGTTCTGCGCCCGCGCGTTCGCCGTACACCCGCCATCCAGTGCGCTCAGGTAGCGCAGCGTCAGCGAAGTGACGAACTCGCGGAACTGCCAGTCCGTCGCCAGCGTCGACTTGTAGCGCACGTAGCCGCGCATCGGCGAACCGAGCTCGATGCCCGCGAGCTCGCGCCCGACCAGGCCGTCCTCGCCGAACGTGAACTCCTTGTAGCCGCCGAGGTACGTGTTCGCCCAGGTGAAGCGCAGCGCGCCGAAGCTCGCCTCCGGCGTCGACAGCGTGATCGTCCAGTCGATGCCGTCCGTCTCGATGCGGCCGATGTTGGTCAGCTGATTGGCGAACGCGATCACCGCGCCGCCGCCGCCGCGGACGATGCCGCCGCAGAACGTCGGCGACAGCGTGTTCACGCAGCTGTCGAGCTGAACCTGTGCATCGAGCGCCTGGATCGCGTTGTCGAGCTTGATGTTGTAGTAGTTCACGTCGAACGTGAGCTCATCGATCCACGAGGCGTTGCGCGCCCACGCCGGGCTGTAGCCCAGACCGAACGTGTACGTCTCGGAGGTCTCCGGCGTCAGGTCCGGGTTGCCGCCGGTCTGCACGCTGATCTGCGCATTTTGCTGCACGAACGTCGTGGGCACGCCGAGAGCCTGGCACGCAGCGGTGGCGCCGGGGTTCTGGTTCACGTAGTCGCTGCAGGGATCGTCCAGCGCGCTGTCGAAGCGCGAGCCGGTGTTGAACAGCTCGCCGATGTTCGGCGCACGGAAGCCTTCCGCCCAGTTCGCGCGGAACGACAGGTCGTTGAACACGCGCCAGTACAGACCGGCCTTGTAGACCTCATCGCGACCGAACGTGTCGTAGTCCGACGAGCGCACGGCACCCGACAGCTCCAGGCGCTGGATGCCCGGAATGTTCGCCAGGAGTGGTGCACGCAGCTCCAGGTACTCTTCGCTGACCTTCACCTCACCCACGGTCGGCGAGGCCGGCACGTCGGCGGTTTCACCCGCCTGGGCGATCGAGTCCGGCGTGAACGAGCCGCGCTCCTTGCGGTATTCGAAGCCGAACGCATACGAGAACGCGCCTGCCGGCAGATCGAACAGCTCGCCGGAGAGGTTGGCCGCGATGTCGTTCAGCTCCTGGTCGCTGTGGTCGTTCTGCGTGAACGTCGCCCACTGCAGCATCTCGGGCGTGATGGTGCCGAGACCGCCGAAGATGTTGAACGGCACGCAGCCGGGCACCGCGGCGCACTCGTCCGGGGGACCGAGCGCGAGCGCCAGCTTGCGCGCGTTGAAGATGTTGTGACCGGTCTGCGAGGCGTCGTTGCGACCCCAGTTCAGGCTCACGTCCCAGTAGTGGGTGCGGCTGCCGAGGTCGAAGTTGCCGTTCAGTCCGCTCGACAGCATCCAGCTGTCCACGTTCTGATCGAAGATGCGCGGCCCGGCTTCCAGCGGCCGGCGCCCGATCGTGATCAGGTTGTTGCTGCCGTTGGGACCGAAGCCTGGTCCGAAGTCGATGCCGAACGGGTTGTACTGCTGGTCCGCCGGAATGAAGATGTTGTCGAGATAGAAGCCGGCGCCGGCGTCGGAGCCCATGAACAGCGGATTCGGCGCGGCCTGGTTGTGCGAGCGCCGGTTCGTGAACGAGGCCGTGAACGTCAGCTCCACGTTGTCGGCAACGTCGTAGGCGGCCTTGCCGAAGATGTTGATGCGCCGGTTCGGCGTGGTCAGGTAGTTGAACGGCCGGAAGTTGAACCGGTCGGCACCGCCGAACGCGTGGAAGTCGCCGCCCGTCGGGTCGTTCGGGTCGTAGTTCGCGCCCGTGGCGCCGTTGTTCAGCGTGATGTCGAGCACGTCCGGATCCGTGTCGGCATCAGGGCCGTCGCCGCGCGGATCGAGGAAGATGAAGCGGCCCTGCGGCACGCCGCCGCTGCCGCCGAAGTTGCACGGGTTGGCGCCGAAGACCACGCACTTCGACAGGTCACGATCGCCCGACATCACGGGGTCCTGGCGCGAGTAGCCCGCGCTCAGGAACGTGCGCGTGCGATCGCCCTTGGCGCCCCACGACAGGTTGTAGTCCTGCGTGTAGCCGTCGCCTTCGTCGTATGCGGCCTGGTTCGTCTCGAACTCGAAACCCTGCGCATCCGACTTGGTGATGACGTTGACCACGCCCGCGATCGCGTCGGAGCCGTAGATCGGCGATGCGCCGTCCTGCAGCACTTCGATGCGCTCGATCGCAGCCGTGGGAATCGTGTTGAGGTCGACCGCGCCCGACACGCCGCTCGCGGAGGAGCCGCGCACCCAGCGCTTGCCGTCCACCAGCACCAGCACGCGCTTCGACGTCAGGTAGCGCAGATCGATTTCGCTCGCACCCGCGCCGATGCCGCCGCCGTCCGGCGGGAAGCCGAGGTTGCCGCTCGCATTGTTCGAGCGGTTGATGGCGGAGCCGGAGATCGGCAGCCGCTGCAGGTAATCCGCAACCGAGATTTCGCCGCTGCGGTCGATGTCGGCGGATGTCGTGGTCTGCACCGGAGCGGTTTGCTCGACCGGGCTTTGCCGGATGCGCGAACCGGTGACAACGACTTCTTCGGGCTGCTGCTCAGCGGCCCACGCAGTCTGTATACATGTGGCAGGGATCAGACACGCCGCTGCGAACAGGGCATGGCGATTCTTACCGGCCAGGGTACGAAACGTTCTTATATCCATGACGACCTCCCAGAGAGGGCGCTGACGCTAGCACCCGATATTGTAAAGAAGCAAGACGGGGGCCCTCGGGGGGACCGCGAATTAATCGTTTTGATGCAGGAATACAACGGGGAAACGCCGGCCCAGCGCAATCATGAGCAAGCGGAAAAAAGCGCCCGCGCGCACCGGGAACCCGCGTGGATGCTCGCGCGTCATGCTTCCGGAAGCAGCAAAGTTATCGTCGCAAGACGCCAACCAGGCTCTTCCACGCCGTCAGCCCAGGCTTTTTCTAAAGCATCGGTCTGCGGCACGAAGCCCCGCCTTCTGCGACGGGGCTTCACTTTTTTGCGCGCCAGAATTCTCTGCTCAGAGAATCGACTGCAGCAGATAGCCGTAGGCCCGCGGCTCCGCCACCGCCACGAACAGCAACCCCGTGATCGCCCCTCCGAGGTGCGCATCGTGATTGATGCGCCCGTGAGGATGCTTGGACGCGTAGTACGTGTACGCCAGGTACAGCAGCGCGAACACCGGCGCGGGGATCGGATACGGGATCGGCAGAATCAGCAGCCGCATGTCCGGGAAGTACACGATCGAGGCGAACAGCACCGCCGAAATCGCGCCGGACGCACCGAGACTCGCGTATTCCGGATTGCGCCGCTGCTTGTAGTACGTGCCCGCGTGACTGATCAGCAGGCCCGCCAGGTACAGCACCACGAACAGCACCGTGCCGATGTAAGCCTCGAGCCGGAACGCAAAAAAATAGAACGTCATCATGTTGAAGATCAGGTGCCACAGGTCTGCGTGCACCAGGCCACTCATGACGACGGTGGCGTATTCCTTGCGGCGGGTCAGCCAGTACGGACGGAACAGGCTCCGATCGATGAGCTTCGGCGATCCGAACAGCCCGATCAGGCTGATGACGATGGTGGCGACGAAAATGACGAGTGCGGCCGAGACTTGCAGACCCACAGTGCGACTGCCCGATGACGGCCCCGAAGATCGGGGCAGCCGCATTGTGCCGCAATCAACTGCCGCAGGCTTGGCCCCCGCACTCGATCGCGTGAACGCGGCCCTGCAGGTCGGCCGCATAGACCACGCCATCCGCCATCGCGGGCGCGGCGGCGAACCCCCATTCCGCTTTCTTTGCGACCGTGTCGGCGCCCGGCGGCTCGAGATACATCCAGCGGATGGCGCCGGTTGCGCGATCGATGGCGACGAGCGAGCCGGCCCGCGAGCCGGGATACGCGCCCGCTCCTACGGTTGCCGCGACAACGAGCTCGTCGCTCACCGCGGTGCGCGGCCACGCCCAGCCCGGCACCGCTGCCTTCCACCGCAAACTGCCATCGCGTGCATCAATTGCGAATACGCCGACGCCGTCGGATGAGCCGGTATAAACGACTCCGTTGCGCACGACCGGCGGCGATTCGATCCACGAAAACCAGTAGTAGTGCTTCCACAGCTCTTTGCCGTTGGCAGCATCGAGTGCGATCAAATCATAGGTGCGACTGCCGACGAACACGCGGTCTGCATCCACGACCAGGTCGCCCGCGACCGGCAGCTTCGCATCGTAAGTCCACCGCGGCTTGCCATCGCTCGCCCCGACTGCCTGCACGATGCCCTTGTAGTCCGCGAACAGCACCGTGTCGCGATAGAGCGCGGGCGTCGCGGTCATCATGTCCTTCGTCTCTACGCGCCATTGCTCCTTGCCGCTCGCGAGATCGAGCGCGTACAGCGTGTTGTCGCGACTGCCGACGTAGACGCGCTTGCTGTCCGCGACCACGCTCGAGCCGTAGCGGTCCCAGCGCGAACCTTCCTTGTACGGCGAAATGCGCTCGGGACTGCCGCGATCGATCTTCGCGCGCCAGCGCTCTTTGCCGCTGCGCTTGTCGAGCCGGTAGAGGAATCCCGTATCGGAAGCGAGGTACACGGAATCGCCGATCGCCGCCGGCCGCGCCTTGATCGGTTTGTCGGTGGAAAACTTCCAGCGCTGCGTCCCTTTTGCATCGAGCGCGTGCAGCGTGCCGGAGTCGTTGGCGACGAAGATCAGGCCGCTGTCGGCATCGCGCTCGATACCGGCCCACACGGCTGCGCCGGTATCGAACGTCCAGCGCTCGCGAGGCCGCGGAAAGTCCCAGGTACGCGGCGCCGGTTTCGCCGCCGGCTCGATGCGCCGGAACTCCACCGGAATCTTGTAGACCGGCACCGCCTCCTCGGCCAGCACGCCGCTCAGCGTGCCCGCCTGCGGATCGAAGCGCAGCGGGAACGGATACGGCTGCATGTCGAGCGTCATCCCATCGATCGTCACGGTACCGATCGGCACGTCGTAGCCGCCGATGCCCAGCAGGGAGATGCGCACGGCCTGCTTGCCGTTCTCCTCGAGGAAGTGCAGCAGCACGCGCGAGGACTCGCCGCCGTAGTGCGGCTCCGCCGACCACCAGCCGGTGACGTCGGAAAACTGGAAGGTGTCCGCGGCTCGCGCGGCGCTGGCGGTTGCCATTGCAAGGGCCGCGATGGCAATACACAGGGAGCGACTCATGGCCGCAGTGAAGCGGAAGCTGCGACGAGGCGTCAAAGAAACGCGGCGAACGCGCGCTGTTTCGCGCCCAATGTCAGCGCTCGTCCGCGGGCGGACTTGCGTACAGGATGACTTTCCGGCGCATCTGCGCGCACACTGCCGGCCGTAGCGGTACACAAAGCACAAAGGCACGCAGGCCAATGAGTACCCCCCTCGCCCCCACCGAGCGCCAGGAGCGCATCGGAATGCTGGACAGCACGCGCGGCATCGCGGTGCTCGGCATCCTGATCATGAATATCACGGGCTTCGGTTTGCCGAACGCCTACGACAATCCGACCAACTGGGGCGGGAGCGAGGGCATCAACCTGACGGTGTGGCGCATCGCTGCGCTGTTCTTCGAAGGAACCATGCGGGGCATGTTCACGCTGCTGTTCGGTGCGGGCGCACTGCTGTTCCTGCAGCGGCATGCGGCCCGCAATCCGGGACTGTTGCCGGCGGACCTGTTCTTCCGGCGCACGATGTGGCTGATCGCCTTCGGTCTCGTGAACGCCTACGTGCTGATGTGGTCGGGCGACATTCTCTACTACTACGGCGTCGTCGGGCTGTTGCTGTTCGTGTTTCGCAACGTCGCGCCGCGCAAGCTCATCGTCGCGTCGGCGGTGATCATGATCCTGCAGACCGCCGTGAGTGTCAGCGAGTGGTATGACTATCGCGAAGCCAGCCACGCCGCCACCGCTGCCCAGCAGTCACGCAACGCGGGAAGTGTGCTGACGCCGCAGCAAGACGAGGCGATCGAGCGCATGGCGAGAATTCACGAGGGCTTCAAGCCTTCGCGCGAGGAGCAGCAGAAGACCATCGCCACCGTGCGCAAGAGTTACAGCAGCGCGTTCGCTCACATCGCGCAGGAGAGCTGGCATTTCGAGACCGTGTTCTTCTTCCAGCACGGTCTGGGTGAAAGTCTCGGCATGATGCTGCTCGGCATGGCACTGCTGAAACTGGGTGTGCTCGACGGCACGGCATCGCGGCGCGTCTACGGGACGATGCTGGTCGCGGGCTACGCGATCGGACTCGCGGTCAACCTGTTCGAGACCACGAACCTCACGCGCGCCCACTTCAGCATCGATGCGCTCGTGACCTCGTATCTCACCTACGACCTCGGCCGCATTCCGATGACGCTCGGTCACATCGGCCTGATCGGACTGGTGTACCGCGCGCCGGCGCTGGCGGGAGTGATGCGCACGTTCGCGGCCACCGGCCAGATGGCGCTGACGAATTACCTGTCGCAGAGCCTGATCTGCATGTTCCTGTTCACCGGCGCGGGCCTCGCGCTCTACGGCCAGCTCGAGCGCCACGAGCTCTACTACGTGGTCGCCGCGATCTGGATCGTGCAGCTGATCTGGAGCCCGCTGTGGCTGCGCCGCTTCCGCTTCGGCCCCGCCGAGTGGGTGTGGAGATCGCTGACGTATTGGCAGAAGCAGCCGCTCATCTCCGCCTCAGCGCATGCCGCTGCACATACGCTCCCACTTGCTGACCTATCTTCCCGCCCGCCTCCTGATCAAACCTGAAATGGATGCCGCCGTAGACGCGCGCGTCGTCGACGTCCTGCGTGATCTGCCGGAAGCTGCCGTACTGAAGCACGATGCCGGGAACGGCCGGATTGCTGAGCGTGATCAAGTGATGACGCGCGCCGAACAGGCGCTCGAGCACTTCGCGCGCAGCACCACTCGAGCTGCCGTGCGCCGATGCGTAGCTCGGGAAACACGGCGTGATCACGAACGGCATGAAATTGGGATCGCCGCGCGTGAGCACATTGCCGTCCTGATCGCCGGCGCGAATCGCCGTCTCGGGGCGCCACAAGCGATAGCGATACTTGGTCTCGAACACCGTTGCCTGCGCGTCGCTGATCGCCATGTTCACCAGCGCGAGCGCGCGGGCGCTCTCGGATATCGAGCGGCTCTGCTCTGCAGCGACCTGTGACGCAGCCGCATTCCACACCGGAACCGGCGCAGTCGCGGCGTAGAACAGCGCGACGTCGGCGCGATCCTGCGGCCGGAACGCGCTGTTGACGTCGCCGACGAGCCTCAGCTCCCAGAAGTCGCGCGCATAACGCAGGCTCTTGATCGCGGGCGGCGGCGCGGCCCGGAACTGGGCCGTCGTTTCGATCGCAAACGGACGCAGGTTCTGCCACTGCAGGAGCAGCCCGCCGGCGGGCGGGCAGCTCGGCGTCGGCTGCCATTCGCCTGCTTCCGAAGACGTCGGTTTGTAGAACTGCGGCGGCGTGGAGCCGTCGTCGGCACGCAGCGCGATCATCGCCGCAGCAGCGGCCTCGCCCACTGCAATTCCCTGTTCTTTGCGGATGCCGTCCGGTATCGCGGCGAGCGACGCCGCGCGGGCGGCGTCGAGCGCATCTGCATTCGCGGGGAACAAATTCTTCAGTACGGTATGCGCAGCGGCAACCGCCGCAGCGTCGTCTGACGCAGCGCGTGGCGCGCGTATCGTTCCAAGATACGGATCGAAGTCGCGATCGATCGCGTTCACCGCTTCGAACACCGCCAGCTGGGTGATCGCAGCGGTGCGCGCCTGGAAAAATGGATTCTGCCCGGCCGTGGTACTGACCATGATCGCATTCCACTCGAGCACCGGGTCGCTGGACGGCAGCGCAGCAGTGGAGAGCAGCATGCCGCACGCAGCGACAGCAATATGAAGTTGCGTTGTCATGTGGTGACTCCTGATGGTGCGCAAACTCTCGCGCACCGCGGGCGCGGTCATCCAGTCATGAAACTGGACCGCGGGTCACCTACTGCTGGGCTGCGAAAATCTTCCGGACCGAGGTCATCGTGTCCGCTTCGTCGACGCGCTTGTCCGTGCGATAGCGCTTGACGCGCGCGAGTCGCAGCGCAAGTCCGCCCGGATAGCGCGGGCTCGCCTGCAGATCGCTGAAAGCGATCTCCACCACCAGCTCCGGCCGCACGTACACGGTGAAGCCGTCGGTGCGGATCTCGCGCGCCTGCAACTCCTGCGTCTGCCACTCGAGCAGCGCATCGGTGAGCCCCTTGAAGGTCTTGCCGAGCATCACGTATTCGCCGCTCGCCGGATCGAGCGCGCCGAGATGCAGATTCGAGAGCTTGCCGGTGCGCCGGCCGTGACCCCACTCCGCTGCCAGCACCACGAGATCGAGCGTGTGGACGCGCTTGATCTTGAGCCAGCTCGCGCCGCGATTGCCGGCTTCGTACGGCGCATCGAGCGACTTCGCCATCAGTCCTTCGTGTCCGGCCGCGATCGCGGCGTCGTAGAACGCCTGGGCTTCGCTGACGGACGCGGTCATGAGACGCGGAATGATCAGTGCTTCGGGCACGGCGCGCGCCAGCGCAGCGAAGCGCTCGCGAGCGGGACGGCCGGTGAGACTCTCGCCTTCGAAGTGCAGGCAATCGAAGAAGAAAGCCTGCATCGGCAATTCGCCGCGCAGTTTCTCGACGTCGAGCTTGCGGCCGAAGCGCCGCATGGTGATCTGGAACGGCTGCGGGCGGCCGGCGGCGGTGAACGAGATCGCCTCGCCGTCGAGGATCATCTCGCGCGCGGGCAGACCCTGCGCGCTCTCGACGATCTCCGGCACCGCCGCAGTCACTTCGTTCGAGCTGCGCGTGTAGATGCGCACCGAATCGCCAACCTTGTGCAGCTGGATGCGCGCACCGTCCATCTTCCATTCGAAGGCGACTTCGCCGCCGAGTTGCCCGAGTGCCTCGCCCACGTCCGCGGCGGTCTGCGCCAGCATCGGCGCGATCGGCGACAGCGGGCTCAGCTGGAACTGTGCGAGCGACGCAGCACCTTCGGTGAGCGCTGCGCGCGCAACGGCGCCGAGATTCTTTGCATACATCGCCGCGCGACGGATTTGCTCTACCGGTATGTCGGCAGCGGCAGCGACGGCTTCGACCATGACGCCTTCCAGCGCCCCCTGTCGCAGCTCACCGGCCAGCAGCCGGACGAGAAATTCCTGCTCGTCGTGGGTCGCCCGCGCGAACAGATCCTGCAACGCTTGCGCGCGGCGTGTCGCGGAGCCCGAGCCGCGGATCGCCGCGATGTCCGCCAGGCTCCGGTCCACGTCTGCGATCGTGAGCCCGGCCGCAGCGGCGACACCGCTCGCCTCGCTGGCTTTGCGCAAAACTGCATACCCGATGCCGAAGCGGCCTTGCGGGATTTCGCCGGACAGATAATGCACGGCAGTGTCGATCTCGCTAGGCTCGACGGCGCGCAGATGCGTGGCGAGCTCGCGGACCTTCGCGAGGCGCGCGGACGTTGTCCCTACACGCCTCGAGACGGCGACGAGGTCTGCAAAAAGACTCATGACCCGATTGTATGCCCGGAGTCTCTAAATCAGCGCTGCGGCGCTTGCTGCCGCTGGTGTGGATCTCGATCGCCGGCCTCGCGGCGTGGGTGCTGGTCGAGCGCATCCAGGAGATCGATTTCGCGGACGTCGCCCGGGATCTCGGCGCCGTACCGCTGCCGATCATCGTCGCCGCGCTGTGCTGCGCGGCCGGCGTTTATACGACCGTCGGCTTGTACGAAGGCATCGCCGTGAAGCTCGCGAGCGATCGCAACCTGCGCTGGCAGGCGTTTCGCACGGCGGTGATCGCCAATCCGCTGGGGCGCGCCATCGGCGTCGCGATGATCAGCGGCGGCGCGCTGCGCTATCGCATGTACGCGCCGGAAGGGCTGTCGCTCAAGCAGATCGGCGCAGTGATCCTGCTGGTCGCGATGCCGTACGTCTTCGGCGTCGGCTGGCTGATCGATCTGTCGCTGCTGCTGCACCTGAAGGAAGCAAGCCGCGCGTTTCAGTTGCCGTTCGCCGCCGTGACCGCGTTCGCCGTGCTCGGATTGGCGAAGGACATCGGCTGGCTCGCATTCGTCGCGACCCGCAAGGAGCCGATCACCCTGCGCGGCCAACTGATCCGCCTGCCTTCGCTGCGCGACGCGCTGGTGCAGATCGGATTCGGCCTGGTGCAGATCTCGCTGATGACGACGATTCTCTACCTGTTCATGCCGCCGGAGCTGAACATGACGTGGCCCGCGTTCGTCGCCGTCTATTGCATCGCCTTCGTCGCCGGCCAGGTGAGCAATGTGCCTGCGGGGCTGGGAGTGCTGGAAGCGGCGCTGTTCCTGATGTTGCCGCACCTGCCGCCGGCGAAACTGGTTGGCGCGGTGCTGGCGTATCGCGCAGTGTACGAGTTGATCCCGCTGGGCGTGGCCCTGGTGCTGCTGCTGATCTACGAGACGACCAACGAGGCGGGCGTCATCCGCCGCCGCTTCAGAACCTCAGGCTCGTCTCCGTAGCCCACTGCTTGCCGTTGCCGGCTTTCGCGATCGGAATGCACGCCTGGTAGCCGCCGGGCACCGCGACGTACTGCAGCACCTGCGTCGCACCGACCTGCGACGTGAAGAAGCCCAGCAGGGTCAGCTCCTTCATCATCAGCACGAAGGGTCGCTTGCGCTCGCCCGCTGCAACATCGTTGTCCGCCTGTTCTTTCTCGGCAGCCGCCGCTGCATCGTGCACCTGCTGCAGGTACGCGAGTCGCTGCGCCTGAGCCAACTCGAGGAATGGCTTACCGTGCGCGCGCTGCGCTTCGGAGTCGAAATCCTTCAGGCTGCTGATGAAGCGCGCCTGGTCGTCGGCCGGATACGCCTCCTTGAGGATCGAGTCGATGAAGACCGGCACGCCGACTTCGCGCGCACCCGGGGTCTCGGTGCGCGGCAGGATCAGGTCGGCGACCTCTTCCACGATCGCGCCCTCCTCGTTGCTGAGGAACGCGGGATGCCACTTCGCGCCCGGCTTCGGCGAGCAGCCGTTGAGCACGCCGAGCACCGCCGGCGCCGAGATCGCGCCGCCCATCAGCAATGCAACGCGCTGGATCAGCTCGCGACGGTTCATGCGGGTGTCGGTCATCAGATGTTCCCCCGCTTGAGCTCGCCAACAGCGTGATCGGCCGCGCGAGCGGTGAACGCCATGTAGGTCAGCGAGGGGTTCTGGCACGCGCTCGACGCCATGAACGAGCCGTCGGTGACGTACACGTTCGGGCACGCGTGCACCTGGTTCCACTTGTTGAGCACCGAGGTCTTGGGATCCTTACCCATGCGCGCGGTGCCCATCTCGTGGATGCCGAGGCCGACGCCGATCTCGTGATCGTAGGTCTTCACGTCCTTGAAACCCGCGGCCGCCAGCATCTCCGCGGCGTCGTTCGCCATGTCCTTGCGCATCTTCATCTCGTTCTCGCGCAGCTGCGCATCGAACGCGAGCACCGGCAGACCCCACTTGTCCTTGCGCGTGCGGTCCAGCATCACGCGATTGGCGTGATTCGGCAGGATCTCGCCGAAACCGCCCATGCGGATGTACCACGGACCGGGCGCCGTGGCCTTCTGCTTCAGGTCCGCGCCGAGCGCCGTGTCGAGCATCAGGCGCGTCCAGCCCAGACGTCCCGCGCCGCCCTGGTAGCCGAAGCCGCGGATGTAGTCGCGCTTCTCGCCGCCGAGATTGCGATAGCGCGGGATGTAGAAACCGTTAGGCCGCCGGCCGGTGTAGTACTCGTCGGTGTAGCCCTCGACCAGCGCGCCCGCGCCGACGTCGAGATGGTGATCCATGATGTTGCAGCCGAGCTCGCCGCTGTCGTTGCCGAAGCCGTTCGGAAAGCGCTTCGACACGGAGTTCAGCATGACGTGCGTCGAGCCGAACGTCGAAGCGCACAGGAAGATCACCTTCGCGGTGAACTCCAGGTGCTCGTTCGTCAGCGTGTCCAGCACGCGCACGCCGCTCGCGCGGCGCTTGCTCTCGTCATAGACGATCTCGTACACGATCGAGTTCGGGCGCAACGTCATGTTGCCCGTCGCTTCCGCCGCCGGCAGCGTGCTCGAGTTGCTGCTGAAGTACGCGCCGTACGGACAACCGCGAATGCACAGGTTGCGGTACTGGCAGGTGCCCCGCTGCGGGCTGTGTGCGAGCGGAGCAGTCAGGTGCGCGACGCGGCCGATCGTCATCCGCCGCTTGAACTTCTCGACCATCGACTGCTGCAGATGAGTCTCGACGCAGTTGAGATCCATCGGCGGCAGGAACTTGCCGTCGGGCAGCTGCGGCAGTCCTTCGGCGCGGCCGCTCACGCCGATGAAATTCTCGACGTGGTCGTACCACGGCGACATCTCCGCGTAACGCACCGGCCAGTCGACGCCGATGCCGTCCTTCGCGTTCGCGCCGAAGTCCAGGTCGCCCCAGCGATAGCTCTGCCGGCCCCACATGATGGAGCGGCCGCCGACGTGATAGCCGCGGATCCAGTCGAAGCGCTTGATCTCCGTGTACGGGCTCTCGGTGTCGTCGACGAACCAGTGTTTCGACGCCTGCGTGATCGCATAGCCGCTGCGCGCGGCGATGGCCTGCTTCTTCAGGTCTTCGTCGGTGGCGCGACCGCCGTAAGGAAATTCCCAGATGTCCTTGGTCGCCGTGGGATAGTCGCCGTGCTTCACGTCACGGCCGCGGTCGAGCACCAGGGTCTTCAGACCCTTCTCGGTCAGCTCTTTGGCGGCCCAGCCGCCGGTGATGCCCGTGCCGATGACGATGGCATCGTAGGAATGGTCCTGGGCTGCGCTCTCATCTGTCGCCATGGCTTCCCCCGTTCCCCCGCCCGGACTTTACGTCATCGCGGCTTGCGATGCGCGCCGTCGAAAACAAACTTCACCTTCGGCCGGCTCGTCCAGCTCGCGCGCGTAGCGGTGGCCTGCATACACCGCGTGCACGATCAGGCCCGGAGCATAGCAATCGCCGATGGGCGTCACGGCCTCGACGCCAGCGGCCTCCCACCGGGATGAAAGCGCTTCCAATTCGGTCTGCAGCTTATCGTTCGGCAGCCGGGCCGTCACGGCGACGAGCGAAGCACAGCTCACGCGCTGCTCGCGGCCGCTGTATACGCAGACGAGTTGCGCACCCTCGCTGTCGAGCGCGGCGATGTTGTGTCCCGTGACGATCTGCATGCCGAGCGAGCGCATCCGCTTCTGCACATGCTTGTATTCCTGCGTGTACCTTGTCCACGAAGCGACCACATCGTCCGCGGTCACGTAGACCACCTCGCGTCCCGCCGCGCGCAACACCTCAGCCATGACGCTGCCGATGTAGAAGCAGTCGTCATCGAACAGCAGCACCGGACCGTCGGGAATCCGACCGCGCATCAGATCGTCCGGCGTGAACACGCGAGCAGCATCGAGGCCCGGGATCGCCGCGCCGTGGCTGCGGCCAAAACCATCGCGCCGCCAGTAACAACCCGTCGCGAGCACCACGCGCTCCGCGCCGAACTCCAGTACGTCCGCCGCGCTGATGTCGTTCTCGCGATAGATCGCGACGTTCGCCATCTTCTGCAGCTGCGTTACGCGCCAATCGCGCACGCGCGCCCATTGCGCAAGACCGGGCAGGCGCGCTTCGAGACTCACACGGCCGCCGAGCTCGCGCGAAGCTTCCGCGAGATGCACTTCGTACCCCCGCTGTCCGAGCGCACGCGCGGCTTCCAGTCCCGAAGGACCAGCGCCGACGACGAGTACGCGCCGGGTGCTCTTGCCTTGCGCGATGCGCTCGGGATGCCAGCCCTTGCGCCACTCCTCCCCCATCGTCGGGTTCTGCGTGCAGCGGATCGGTGTCGAGGTCATGTCGCCGGTCACGCAGATGTTGCAGCCGATGCACTCGCGAATGTCCTCGATGCGGCCTTCCTCGATCTTGCGCGGCAGGAACGGATCGGCAATCGATGGGCGCGCGGCACCGATGAAGTCGAGCACGCCGCGGCGGATCTGCCCGACCATCGTGTCCGGCGAGGTGAAGCGGCCGACGCCGACCACCGGCTTGCGGGTGACGCCTTTCACCCAGCTCGTGAACGGCTCCTGGTAGCCCTCGTCCGCGAAACGCGAAGTCTGCGAGTCCATGTGCCACGCGGCGATGTTGACGTCCCACAGGTCCGGCAGGTCCGCGAGCCGATGCACGATCTCGCGCGCGTCGACTTCGCGTACGCCTTCGACGCCGACGAATTCCTCGGTCGCGAAGCGCACCGCGACGGCGCACTTGTCGCCGACCGCTTCTTTGGTATCCGAGATCAGCTCGCGCAACAGCCGTACGCGGTTTTCCAGCGAGCCGCCGTATTGATCGCTGCGCTGATTACGGCGCCGCTGCAGGAAATGCATCGCGAGCGACAGATCGTGCGCGGCGTAGATGTAGACGATGTCGAAGCCGGCGCGCTTCGAGCGGATCGCTGCATCCCGATGCCAGCGGCGATACTCGCGGATGTCGCGCAAGGTCATCGCGCGCGCCTGCGAGGGATAGCCGTACTTCAACGGTTGATGCGAAGGCGCGATCGCCACCTCGCGCGAATACAGGTTCGACGCAGTCGGGCCGTTGTGCGTGAGCTCGATCGCGGCGAGCGCGCCATGCGCGTGCACCTTCTCGCACATCAATGCGAGCGCGGGAATGTCGTGATCGTCCCAGAGCCGCGCTTCGACGTACGGCGACACGTCTCCCGTCGGATGGATCTCGCATTCCTCGGTGCTGACGACCGCCCAGCCGCCCTCGGCCTTCGCTTCGCGCATCGCCGCGTGCGCTTCGGGCATCGCATAGCCCATGCCGTTGCAATGAGGAACCTGGAAAAAGCGGTTCTTCGCCGTCACCGGACCGATGCGGACGGGCTCGAACAGGAGGTCGTAACGCGGATCACGTTGCATGGGCGAGCTGCAGGAAAGAAGGGCTCAAGTCTGAGAAGGTGAGACGGCGGCGCCGGCCGACTGGCGGCGCTGCCATTCCTTCATCAGGAAATACAGCGGCAGGCCGAGCGCGAACAGACCCATGCCCCACCAGAACGCTTCCTTGCCTGCGCCCCACAGCGTCCAGGCGGAATACAGCGCGCCGAGGATCGCCACGACGATCAGCCAGCTCAGCCGCCGGCCGGCGAGCCCCAGGTCGCCGCGCAACGCGAGCTTGAGGGCGGCGAGCGAGCAGCACAGGTACATCACGAGATAGGCGGAGGTCGCGACCAGGATGATGAAGGTGAACACGCTGACCATCGAGCCGCTGTAGTTCATCAGCATCACGATCGTGACCAGTACGCTGGTGATGAACAGCGAATAGTCCGGCGTCTGGTAGCGCGATTCGTGCGCGAAAATCTGCGGGAAGATCTTTTCCTTCGCCAGCACGCGCGGCATTTCGCCCTGGATCAGGATCCAGCCGTTGAGCGCGCCGAAGCCGCTGATGAACGCGAACAGCGCGAGTGCGCTCGCGGCCCAGTCGCCCCAGAACAGGCGCATCACGTCCGCGAACGGCGCGCTCGAGTCCTTCAGCTGCGAGCCGGGGATCAGCACGATCACCGCCGAGCATGCAATCACGTAGATCAGCGCAGTGACGATCGTGCCCCACAGCGTCGAGCGCGGGATGTTGCGCTGAGGATCGATGACGTTCTCCGCCGGCACGGTCGCGGACTCGAGCCCGAGCAGCGGCCAGAGCGTGAGGATCGCTGCGGCAGTCATCGCAGAAATCGTGAACGGTTGCGGCTCGACTTTGATCACTGAAGCGTCGCCACGACCGAGCAGCAGGATGGCGAGCACGATGACGGCGAGCAGCGGCAAGAGTTTGAGCACCGTCGTCACCAGCTGGAACACGCCCATCTGCTTCACGCCGCGCCAGTTGATGAACGTCAGGATCCAGATCATCGCGACCGAGGTCAGCGCGGGCGCGCCCTGCGTCGTCTTGATCGCCGGGACCAGCTCCGCGAGATACGCGACGCTGCCGATGGCGATCGCGGCATTGCCGACCCACACCGACATCCAATAGCCCCAGGCCATCACGAAGCCGCAGCATTCGCCGAACGCGACGCGCGGATAGAGATAGGGGCCGCCAGCCTGCGGGTAGATGCGTGCCAGCGCGGCGAACACGATGGCGAGCAACACGCCGCCGCTCGCGGTGAAAATCCAGCCGAGGACGCTGTTCAGGCCGTAGGGTGCGAGCGAGGCCGGCAGCAGGAACACGCCCGAGCCGATCATGTTGCCGACGACGAGAGCGAGGCACATCCAGAAGCCCAGCTGGCGCGGCGGCGCCGAGGTCTGTTGGGGCTCGCTCATGAAATTTACTGCTGTTGTGCCTTCTTGACGTACACGGCCCGAGCCGCGTTCAGATAGTCGAGCGTCGCCTGGCGCTCGCGGTCGTCGTTGTAATCGGTCCGGGCTGCGGCCGCCGCAATCGTGCGGTCGAGCCAGTGTACGAAATAATTCGCGTCGACAGGCGAATTCGTCGCGGCGCCGCCGACGCTGACGTACACCGGACTGGTCGTGGCGTACGGATACAGGTCCAGGATCAGCGGATCGGCGCCGTCGTTCCAGGCACGCAGCACGATCCAGCCACTGCTGCGCAATTTCAGCTGACCGGACACGTCCGCCACGGTGCGCGCCTTGCCGAGCTTGTGGCGGGCAACGACTACGCCGTTCTGCACGACTTCGAAATGATCGACGGGGACCGGCGAGCGCAAAGCGGCGCGATAGCGCACCGTCTGCCCGGCGGCCGCTACCGTTACCGTCTCGCCCGGCGCTTTGCCATCCACGTCGAGCGCGAGCAACGGGCCGTTGGTCGCGAAGGTTCGTCCCTCCTTGAGCGCGGACTTCAAAGCGTCGGCCTCGACGCTGCCGCCCGTCGCGAGATAGACGCGATTCATGCCGACCGGGCCGCGCAGGCTCGCGTAGTTGGCCATCGCGTCGGTGCCGGAGCCGGTGGGCACGCGGAAGCCGACGTTCAAGAGCTTGTACCAGACCTCGGCGGTGGCCTTGTGATCCGCGAACCCGACGACCTCGATGTAATCGGCTTTGCCGAGCGCGACGTCCACCGGCATCGCGTTCGTCAGCGACTCGGTTTCCGGCACGGGCACGGTGTCGAATGGATGCACGTAGCCGACGAGCCCGCCTTGCGCGTGCACGAGATCGGCGATCACGCCGTTGTACGGGTACGGCGACGTCAGCGCGCTGAACTGATACGCGCTGAAATCCGGCATCAGGTAGCGCTGAGTGTGCAGCAGGCCGAGATGGCCCCAGTAGCTCGTGTGATATTCCTGGTTGCGGAAAATCGTGATGCCGCTCGCGTCACGACGCGGCGTCGGGTCGAAGCGCGCGATGTCCGGAATGCGCTGCTCCTTGTTGACGATCAGGTTGTAGACCACGTCGAGGTCTTCGGCGCGCGCCTGCTCGATCAGGTTCTCTTCCGTGTTCCGATAGTGACCGCCGTAGTTCATGTGCACGTGCAGATCGGCACTGACGCTGCGCGGCGCCCAATCGGGCAACTTCAGCGGCTGCAGCGCGAGGCTGACGGCGCCTGTGTCTGCGCGCGCTTCGATCCTCTGGCGAATGGGAGAGGACTCCATGCCGCGCCACGCGGTGACGTACGTTTCGCCGACGGGAACGGTGACCGCGCACTCGCCCGGACAATGAAAGTAACGCACCTCGGACGGGACGCGCACGGGATCGAAGCCGTCGTCCGCGTGGATCCAGCGATCGTTCGGGCCGTAGTAGCGGTTGTCGGAACCGACAACGCTGACCCGGCTCGCCGCAGAGAGTTGAACCTTCACCGTCGCCATCGGACGCGAGTACTGCCGCTCGCGGGCGACGATGCGCTTGCGCTCGCCACCGACGACCTCGAGCACCCACAACGACGTGTTGCCGTCTTCATTGCTGACGTAGGCGATACGGCGTCCGTCCGGCGACCAGCGCGCAGCCGTCGCGTCGAAGTCGCCGAACGTCAGCGGCAGTTGCGCATCTCCGGCGAGCGTCGTGAGCCAGAGCTGATGCCACTGACGTCCCTGATAGCTGCTGTACAGCACTCGCCTGCCATCGGGCGCGACTTCAGGCCGCGCGCGCCAGCTGGTTTCTTCGTGCACGAAGCAACGGAAATCGCTGCCGTCGACGGCGGCGCTGCAGAGGTCGCCGGTGCCGTACGCGATCTCGCGATTGGAAACGAAAAGCAGCCGCTTGCTGTCGGGCGTCCACGACGGATTGATCGTGTGATCGTGCTTCGAATAGTAGTAGCGCGCGATCTTGCTTTCGTGCGGCGCCACGACCATGCGCGGCGTGCCGCCGTAAGAGCCGCCGGCGAACGGTACGACGAAGAGATTGAAGTGGCGTTCGCCGGTTGTCGAGACGAACGCCAGCTGCGTGCCGTCCGGCGAATGGCGCGGCTCCAGGTAGACATCGCCGCTGTCGGTGAGCTGCCGGGTCCCACCCGACGCGACCTCGAGCTGCCACAGCTCGATCGCATTCTCATGATGCCGGACGAAGACGATGCGCTTGCCGTCCGGCGACCAGTCAGGCTGATAGTCGTAGCCCGGACCGTGCGTGAGCTCGGTCGCCTCGTCGCTATCGATCTCCTGCCGCCACAGCGATCCCGCCATGCTGTACACGAGGGATTTCCCGTCCGGCGACCACGCTACGCTCGACGGGCCGCTCGTCAACTGCGGCAGGTACATCTCGCGGAAATAATAGGTGTGCGGCAGATCGATCTGCTTCAGCACCGGCTCGCGCTGGGCAAAGGCGGCAGCGGCAACCGCCAGCCCGAGCACGCCAAGCGAAATCGCCGCTGCGCGAGTGAAGCTCACGCGTTCAGCGTTTCGCCGAGACTGGCGTCGAGAATCGTGATCGCTTCGTCCACGTCGCCCTTCGTGATCATGAGCGGCGGCATGAAGCGGATCGTGCTCACTCCGCACGACAGCAGCAACATGCCGTTCTGGTAACACTGCCGGATCAGCTGCTCGGTCAGCTTCGACGCCGGCACTTTCGTGGTGCGATCCTCGACCAGCTCCATGCCGAGCATCAGGCCCTTGCCGCGCACTTCGCCGATGCATTCGTACTTCTTCTGCAGCTCGCGCAACTTGCCGATGAAGTACTCGCCGACGCGTGCGGCATTGGCGCAGTACTCGGTCGACACGAGGTCGAGCGTCGCGAGAGCCGCCGCACAACACACCGGGTTGCCGCCGTACGTGTTGCCGTGGGAGCCGCGCTGCCACTTCTCCATCAGCGACCGTTTCGCAACAGCCATGCCGATCGGCAGGCCGGAGCCGAGACCTTTCGCGAGCGTCATGATGTCGGGCACGACGCCGGAATGTTCCGCCGCGAACATCTTGCCCGTACGACCGATGCCGGACTGCACCTCGTCGAAGATGAGCAGGATGCCGTGCCGGTCGCACAGCTCGCGCAGGCCCTTCAGGAAGCCGTCGGGCGGCACGAGATAACCGCCTTCACCCTGCAACGGCTCGATCAGGATCGCCGCGACTTCGCTCGCCGGCACGTTGTTCCTGAACAGCACGTTCTCGATGTAGTTCAACACCGCCGCGCCCTGATCGCTGCCCGCGAACAGCGGCCGGTACGGATTCGGATACGGCACGTGCGTAACGCCGGGCATCGTGGGGAAGAAGCCTTTCTGCTGCGTGTACTTGCTCGAAGTGAACGACAGCGAGCCCATCGTGCGGCCATGGAATCCGCCGAGGAAGGCGATGAAACGTCCGCGCCCGCTGACGTTGCGCGCCAGCTTGATCGCGGCCTCGACCGATTCGGTGCCGCTCTGGCAGAAGAAGCTCATCGCGGGCCCGCCGACCGGATTGAGCGCGCTGATCTTCTCCGCGAGCGCGATCTGGTTCTCGTGCCAGTAGTCGCTCGAGATGTGCACGAACTTCTGCGCGGCCTCGGTAATCGCCTGCACGACCTTCGGGTGGCTGTGCCCGGTGCCCGTCACGGCGATGCCCGCCATGAAGTCGAGGAAGCGGTTGCCGTCGACGTCCCACGCTTCTGCGCCCTTCGCATGCGAGATCACGAACGGGTAGTCGCGCGGATAGGAAGGCGACACGACCAGCGAATCGCGTTTGAGCATCGCCTCGGCCTTCGGGCCGGGCAGCGCTGTCTTGATGTGAGGTGTTTTCATCGTGTGCTACTCCACAACCGTCTGCGACTGCTCGCGCATGTACTGCGCGAGATAGTAGAACGAGGCGATCGCCTTGCCCGTATTGCCCGAGCCCTTCCAGCCGCCGAACGGCTGATAGCCGGGCCAGGCGCCCGTCGTCGCGCCCTGCGCGCGGTTCGCATAGGCTACGCCGGCTTCGATGTTCTGGAAAAACCGCTCGACTTCCGGCTGCGAACCGTAGAAGCCTGCGGTCAGGCCGAGCTCCGAATCGTTCGCGAGCGCGAGTCCTTCGTCCAGGTCGCGGATCCGCCGCAACATGACGATCGGCAGGAACATCTCTTCGCGCCACAGCGGATCGTCGTCCCGTGCCTCGGCCAGCGTCGGCAACACATAGCAGCCGCGGGCCAGATCGCCCTCCTGCAAGGCACGTCCGCCGAACTTGATGCTGGCGCCCGAGCCGCGCAGTCGTTCGATGTACGACACATAGCTGCGCTGCGCTTTCTCGCTGACGACCGGACCGAGCCAGTTCTCCGCGCGCGTCGGATCGCCGACGCCCAGTGCCGCTACTTTCTTGCTGACACGCTCGATCAGATCGTCCGCCACCGATGCGTGCACATACAGTCGCGACAGGGCTGAGCACTTCTGCCCGCCCATGCCGAACGAGCTGCGCAGAATTCCCGTCGCTGCGCGTTCGAGATCCGCCGCTGCAGTGACGATGCCGGCGTTCTTGCCGCCCATCTCCGCGATGCAGGGACGTGGATACTTGCCGTTCGCGAGCGTGCGGATGATGTGCATGCCCGTCTCGTACGAGCCGGTGAACGTGACGCCGGCCGTACGCTTGTCCTGCACCAGCGCGTCGCCGATCGCGCCGCCCGGACCCATCAGGTAGTTGAATACGCCCGGCGGCAAGCCCGCGTCGCGCAGACAATCCGCGAGCATGCGGCCCGCCCACGGCGTTTCGCTCGCGCCCTTGAGCACGACGGTGTTGCCGGTCACGAGCGCGGCTGCGACCGGACCGCCCGCGAGCGCGAACGGGAAGTTGAACGGATTGATCACGACCCACACGCCGTACGGCTTCATCACGCTGCGATTGCGCGACACCGCATTCGGCAGCGGATCGTTCGGGAGCTTGTGATCGAAGTTCTGCTGGCGCTCGAAGTCGTCGCAGTAGACGTTGAAGAAGTCCGCGGTCTCCTGCACTTCGCCGAGCGCTTCCATGCGGTTCTTGCCGACCTCGAGCGTGAGCGCTGCGCCGATGTGATAGACGCGCTGCTCGATCAGCTGCGCCACCTTGCGCAACAGGCGCATGCGCTCCGCCGGCGGCGTCGCACGCCACTTGGGAAATGCAGCGGCCGCTGCGGCCATTGCGCGATCGACTTCCGCCGAAGTGGCTTGCGCGAACGAGCCGAGCAGCCAGTCGCGATCGATCGGGCTGCGTTTCTCGCGTGCGTTCGCTGTATCGACGTCGGCGCCGTCGATGTGCAGCGAATATCTGCGGCCGAGTTGTCCGCGAACCTCGCGCATCGCGGCGTCGAAGCGCGCGTGCATTTCGGGCGGCGGATCGAACATCGTCGAATACGTCAATTTGTAGCTCATGGCTTCATCTCGCTGAGCAACGCATCCAGCAACGACAAAGCATCCTGCAATTCCTTTTCCTCGATCACCAGCGGCGGCGCGAGAATGATCAGGTTCCCACGCGTCGCAAACGAAACGTTCCGCGCGAGCGCATCTTTCACCAGCCTCACGAGCGCCGGATGCGCATCGGGCCAGGCGCTCAGCGGCGCTTTCGATGCGCGATCGCGCACCAGCTCGACGACTGCGAACAGGCCGTGACCGCCTCGCACGTCGCCGACGATCGCGTGCCGCTGCTGCAGCTTCTGCAGCTCGCCCAACAACTGCGCACCCAGGCGGCGCGAGCGCTCGATCAGACCCTCGTCCTCGTACGCCTCGATGGCGGCAACGCCCGCGGCGCACGACAACGGATGGCCGCAATAAGTCAGCCCCGTGTAGAGCATCTCGTTCTCGAGCTTGCGTGCGATCTCGCGTGACATCACGACAGCGCCGAGCGGCAAGTGCGCGCCAGTCAGGCCTTTAGCGAGCGTCAGCAGGTCCGGACGGCCGTCCTCGCCGTAACGCTGCCATGCGAACCACTCGCCGCAGCGACCGAAGCCGCTCATCACTTCGTCGGCGATCAGATAGACCTCGCGCTCGCGCGTCGTCGCGCGCAGCAACGGCCAGTAGTTCTCCGGCGCAACGATGCCGTTGGTGCCGGCGTTCGGCTCCATCAGCACGCCGGCCACCTGCGCCGCGCCGTGAGTGTCGATCAGCTCCCCGATGTGCGCAGCGCTGCGCTCTCCGCATTGCTCCGCACTCGTGCTGTCGAACGGACAGCGATATGCATAGGGCGGCAGTGCGCGTACCACTCCGAATGCCTGCGCGTCGACCTGATGACTGGTGCGGGTGTCACCGGACAAAGCCATAGTCGCGTAGCTCGCGCCGTGATACGAGCGGTCGCGAGCGATGATCTTGCCGCGCGGTTTGCGCGATGCCTGGCGCGCGATCTTCACCGCGTTCTCGTTCGCATCGGCGCCGGCCAGCGTGAAGAACACGCGGCCGCCTGCGAAACCGGATTTCTCCAGCAGCAATTCCGCGAGCCGCGCACGCGGCTGCGCACCCCACGCGCTCGTGACGAAGCACAACTGCTCTGCTTGCTCTTTGATCGCGGCGACAATGCGCGGATGCTGATGGCCGAGGCCATTGCACTCCGCGAGGCTGCTCATGTCTAGAATGCTGCGGCCATCTTCTGTATGAATCCGCGCGCCCGCGCCGCCAACGATCGTCGGCGCCGCCCAGTCCGCTTGCCGGCACCAGCTGTGCAGAACGGTTTCGCGCTCGGCGGTCATTGCCAGGGCAGCCGATCCAGATCGAGATTGCCGCCGGTGAGGATGATGCCGACGCGCTTGCCGCGCACATCGATCTTCTTCTCGACGACGGCTGCGTATGAGACCGCGCCCGAAGGCTCGACCACGAGCTTCAGCACTTCCCAAACGTTGCGCATCGCCGCGACGATCGACTCTTCGCTCACTGTCACGACGTCGGCCACGTGCCGGCCGATGTGCGCGAACGTGAGCTGGCTCATTGAGCTGCGCAATCCATCCGCAATAGTGTTCGCCTGCGTCAGGGGAATGTATCTGCCGGCTTTGAATGAGCGGCTCGCGTCGTCGGCACCGGCCGGTTCCGCACCGATCACGCGAATGCCTGGCTTGAGGCTCGTCGCTGCGACCGCGGTTCCGCTGACCAGTCCACCGCCGCCGACCGGCGCCACGATGATGTCGAGATCCGGCGCCTGCTCCAGCATTTCGAGCGTCGCGGTGCCCTGCCCCGCCATGACCCGCAGGTTGTCGAACGGATGGATGAGCGTTGCGCCGGTTTCAGCGACGACCTTCCCAGCAGCCGCTTCACGCGCCGGAACGTTCGGCTCGCAGAAGACGATCTTGCCGCCGAGACGCTCGACTGCCGCGCGCTTCGCCTGCGGCGCATTGTTCGGCATCACGATGTACGCCGGGATGCCGCGCAACTTCGCCGCGCGCGACAGCGCAGCAGCATGATTGCCTGACGAATGCGTCGCGACTCCGCGAGCCGCTTCCGCATCGGACAAGGAGAGCACGGCATTGGTTGCGCCGCGCGCTTTGAACGCACCGCCCTTCTGCAGGTTCTCGCATTTGAAGAACAGCTTGCCGCCCGACTGCGCGTCGAGGGTCGAGCTCGTCAGAACGGGCGTGCGATGGATGCGATCGCGGATGCGCTCGTGCGCGTCACGGATATCGGCGAGGGTGAGACGGTCGGCGGGGGTGTTCATAGGCCCGCGATTCTACCCTAGAGAAGCCCGGAGCAATCCGCATGCTAGTGCTCCTGCGTGGATTGAACGGAACCGTCCTCGTTGTACCAGACCCACGTTCCGACCTGCGCGCCCTTGTCGTACTGACCGCGATACGCCACGGCGCCCGATGGGAAGTAGCCGAACTCCTCGCCTTCGACGCCTTGTGTTCCGTGGTGCTGAACGACCGCCTTGAAGCCGTTGGCATGGAACATGGTGTAGATGCCGAAGTACTGTCCATTCCTGTAATGGATCTCGTGGCTGCGCTGGCCGTTGACGAAATAGGTGGTCCACGTGCCGGTGAAGTCCGCGGCCGGTGCGACCCAGACCTGACGCACCGTCCGCATCAGCTCGCTTCTGAACAGCTCGTTCGATCTGCCGTAGTCACAACGCAGCAGCCATGAGTCGTCCAGACGATAGAGCTCAGTGTGCGATCCACCGCCTCCCATCGAACCTTCCATCGTCACGGCGTACGGCTGCAGCGTCTGCAAGACGTTATCTTTTGAGTCACCAGGCCGGAGTGCGGCGAGAACCGGCTCCCAGCGCGACCTGGGAGGCGGAACGTAGTGTGTCCTGAGCGACGCCGCTGCTGCGTCGCGGACCTGCTGCGAAGGTGAGCCCAAGTCATCGCGCGGCGTCGCAATGACGCTCGACGCGAGCAGACATCCGACAACCACTAACAGCCCAACGCGACGCATGCGCTACAACTTACGACTGTGTCTTTTGCGCAGTCAACTACGCTTCAGTGCCCGTCCTTCGACCGCTGCTCCGCCGGCTTCGCCGTATGCGCGAGGTTGAACGCGGTGACGATCACGGACAGATGCGAGAAGCCCTGCGGAAAGTTGCCCACCTGACGCTGCGCGATCGGATCGTATTCCTCAGCGAGCAAGCCGACGTCGTTCGACAACGCGACCAGCCGCTCGAACAACTTCACCGCTTCTTCGTGCCGGCCGGTCATCGCATAGGCATTCGCCAGCCAGAAGCTGCAGGCGATGAACACGCCCTCGCCCGGCGGCAACCCGTCATCGGTATCTTCCGTGTCGTAACGCATCACGAAGCCATCGCGCAGCAGGTGCTTCTCGATCGCCTGGATCGTACCGAGCACGCGCGGATCGTCCGGCGGCAGGAAGCCGAGCTCCGCAATCTGCAGCAGGCTCGCGTCGAGCTGCTGCGATCCGTACGCCTGCACGAAGCAGTTGCGCTTTGCGTCGAAGCCGCGCTCGCAGACCTCTGCGTGGATCTTCGAGCGGATCTTCTTCCAGCGTTCCAGCGCGCACTTGAAGCCGTAGGCTTCTGCGTCGCGGATGCCGCGGTCGAACGCAACCCACGCCATGATCTTCGAATGCGTGAAGTGCTGCGGCCCGCTGCGGACTTCCCACAGGCCGCAATCCGGCCGCTGCCAGATCTCCTCCAGATGTTCGAGCAACTCGCGTTGCAGCGACCACGCAGTTTCGGATTGCGCGATGCCGCCTTCGCGCGCCTGGTGCAGAGCATCCATCACTTCCCCGTAGACATCGAGCTGCAGCTGATCGTGCGCCGCATTGCCGATACGCACCGGCTTCGATCCTTCGTAGCCCGGCAGCCACGACACTTCCCATTCGCTCAGCCGGCGCTCGCCGGCGACGCCGTACATGATCTGCATCTGGCCCGGGCTGCCTGCGATCGCTCGCAGCAGCCACTCGCGCCATGCGAGCGCTTCGTCGTAATAACCCGCGTCCATCAGCGCGAGCAGCGTCAGCGTCGCATCGCGCAGCCAGCAGAACCGATAATCCCAGTTGCGTGAGCCACCGATGCGTTCGGGAAGCGACGTGGTCGGCGCAGCAACGATGCCGCCGGTCGGCGCGTAGATCAGCGCACGCAACGTGATCAGCGAGCGCGTCACTGCGTCGGACCATCGCTCGACGCGCTGCCCCTTGTCGACCCACTCCCGCCAGAAGCGCTCGGTCCTCGCGAGCGCCTTCTGCGCGTCCGTGAGCTCGACGTCAGGAAGATGCGAAGGCGCATAGCGCAGCACGAACGGCACAGACTCGCCTTCCCTGACGACGAAGTCGGCGACGGACTTCAGGTTCTCGCCATGCATCTGCGCGGGCGTGCGCAGCAGCAGCATGTCGGGACCGGCGATCGCGCGCCACGTGTCATCGCCGATGTGCGTCACCCACGGAACCGAGGCGCCGTAGCCGAAGCGCATCACCAGCTCGGTGCGCATCGCGACTTCGCCGCGCTCGCCGACGACGATGCGCACGAGATCGGAGCTGTGATCGCGCGGCGGCATGAAATCGATGACGCACACGCTGCCCGCGGGCGTCTCGAAGCGCGTTTCGAGAATCAGAGTGTCCTGGCGATAGCGCCGCGTGACTTTCGCGTCGGCGGCGCAGGGCGTGATCAGCCAGCGGCCGTGTTCGGGAGTGCCGAGCAGAGCCGCGAAGCAGGCATCCGAATCGAAGCGGGGCCAGCACAGCCAATCGATCGAGCCGTCCAGCCCGACCAGCGCTGCGGTCTCGCAGTCGCCGATCATGGCGTAGTCTTCAATCCACATGGCCATGAGCTGGCGCACAGCGCGCTATGAAATCTCCACGCAGACCGGCGCGTGATCGCTCGCCTTCTGCTGGCCGCGCACCCACGAATGCACTTTGCAGTCGACCAGTCGCGGCGCGATCGTTTCGTTCAGCAGCACGTGGTCGATGCGCAGGCCGGCGTTGCGCTCCCAGTGTTGCCGGAAGAAATCCCAGAACGTGTAGATGCGCTCTTCCGGATGGCACTTGCGCAGTGAATCGATCCAGCCCTGGGCGAGCAGCCGCTTGTACGCATCGCGCGTCTGCGGCTGCAGCAGCGCATCTTTCTTCCAGCCCTTCGGATCGTAGATGTCGAAGTCGGTCGGGATGACGTTGTAATCGCCGAGCAGCACCACGGGCTTGCCGGACGAATACAGCGTCTGCGCGTGCTCGATGAGGCGGTCGAACCACTTGAGCTTGTATTCGAACTTCGGTCCCGGCTGCGGATTGCCGTTGGGCAGATAGAGGCAGCCGACGGTGATGCCGCCGACCTCCGCTTCGATGTAGCGGCTGTGCGTGTCATCGGGATCGCCTGGCAGGCCGCGGCGGATCTCGATCGGATCGGCGCCTTTCGCCAGGATAGCGACGCCGTTGAACGAGACCTGGCCGTGCCAGATCGCGCCGTAGCCCGCGGCGCGGATCGCGACGATGGGAAAGTTCTGGTCGGGCGCTTTCAGCTCCTGCAGGCACGCGATGTCGGGCGACTCGCGTTCGAGCCATTCGAGCAGACGCGGCAGCCGCGCGCCGATGCCGTTGATGTTGTAGGTCGCGATTTTCATCACCGAAGTCTAGTCTATTGTCGAAAGCGGCCGAGGCCCTTTCGACGAGCGCCCGGCAAAAGGCGCGACTTTTGCCAGGCTGCCATTGTGAAAAATCTGGAGGCTCCGCCCATGACGATCGAAGCACTCCGCACGCCCGCAGAGCGATTCGCGCGCCTGCCCGATTTCGCGTATCCGCCGCAGTACGTCGATGACCTGCCGGGCTACGAGGGTCTGCGCGCAGCGTACGTCGATGTCGGTCCCCGCAATGCGCAGCACGTTTGCCTGTGTCTTCACGGCGAACCGTCGTGGAGCTTTCTGTACCGGCGCATGATTCCGGTGTTCGTCGCGCGCGGCTGCCGCGTCGTCGCACCGGACTTCTACGGCTTCGGCCGCTCCGACAAGCCGGTGAACGACGCCGACTACAATTTTCACTTTCATCGCAATTTCGTGCTGCGCCTCAGCGAGCGGCTGAACCTCGCGTCGGTCACGCTCGTCGTGCAGGATTGGGGCGGCCTCATTGGGTTGACGTTGCCGATCGACGCCGGGTTCCGTCCGCGGCTCGCGCGCGCGATCGTCATGAATACGGGGCTCGCGGTGGGAACTCCGCCGACGCCGGGATTCGTCGCGTGGCGCGCCTACTGTGCCGCGAACCCGGATCTTGCAGTCGGCAAGTTGATCAAGCGCGGCACGCCGCACCTGACGGAGGAGGAAGTCGCCGCGTATGACGCGCCGTTCCCGGACGTGCGTTACAAGGCCGGCGTGCGCGCGTTCCCGCAACTCGTGATGACCGACCCCGCGATGCCCGGCGTGCCGGAAAGCCGCGCCGCGCTGAAGTTCTGGTCGGAGCAGTGGAATGGGCAGGCGTTCATGGCCATCGGCGCGGCGGATCCGGTGCTGGGCATGGAAGTCATGCGCAAGCTCCATTCAGTCATTCGCGGCTGCGGCGAGCCGCTCGTGATCGCGGACGGCGGTCACTTCCTGCAGGAGTGGGGCGCCGAGGTCGCGACCCGGGCGATGGATTATTTCGGCTGACGCTTACGGCGCAGTCGCCGCCAGCCAATGACCGTGCCGCTCGCCGAAATCGTGAGACCGGCGAGACACAGCACCCAGATCGTCGTGTGCCACAACACGCGATTGCCCACGAGCCCGCTGAAATCCAGGCGATGCAGCGCGTTGAACCACCAGCGGTTGCGCCGCCCGCCGTCGTCGAGCAGATCGAGCACCAGCCCGCTCGCCGGATCGATGTAGAACCACGTGTGTTGCGAATCGTCGAACGCGACGCGCAGCACCGGCAACGGCGGGCGATCGTGGTGCGCATACCAATAAGAGTCGTACTTCTCGATGCGCTCGTGGTCGATCATCTGAGCGTCCGGCATCAGTCGGCGCGCGGCCTGCACCAGGCGCTGCTGATCGAAAACGACTGGCTCGCCGCTGCGGGCGTCGAGAAATCTTTCCGCCCCGTTCTCCAACACGACCGCAGCGATCGGCGTTCCATCGATATGAAAGAAGCGGGCGCTGCGCATCGATTCGCGCGCGAGCGTGTCGAAGTCGACAGCCAGCGCGGGCCGATCGTTGTCGGCATAGCGCAAGTGCTCTTCCGCCGTCAGGTTGCCGCCGCTGAGCCAGCCATTCGGATCCACCGAAAGCCAGCCGCTGAAAATCCAGGTCAGCAGAAACACGCCGCCGATCAGCCCGGTCCAGTGATGCCAGCTCTTCCAGCCGTGATACGGCGACAACCGCGCGCGCGGATCACGTCGCTGGATGCGCAGCTGCAGGATGCCAATCCAGATGCCCGACACTGCGATCAGGATCGCTGGCCCGGACGTCCATAGAATGACCTGCCGCCACAGCGGCGCATTCGCACGCAGCGGCGTGAAGTAAGTCCAGTGAATGACTGCGCCGAGCCAATTCCAGCCGCGTTGTGTGCGTGTCGTCGACAGCGCCACTTCGCCGGTGCGCGCGGAAACATAAACTTCCGTCGCTACCGCATCGTCGATCGCGATCCGGTGCAGCGGGCGCAGTGGATTGAATCGCTCGGGCACGGTCCATTGATCGCGCTCTGTCGTGACCAGCAAATGGCCGTTCGCCTTCGCGTATGCCTGCGCGATCGTGACCGCCTGCTCCGGGTCGACTCCGCCGAGACGAATGCCGCTGTGCGCGGAAACCGTCGTGCGCGAGCCGTCCCAATCGATCACGCGATAGACGGGCTCGCCGAGCAGCATCTCCAGGCGCAACTCCCGCGGATAACGCTGCAGTCCGAGATACGCAAGCAAGCCATCCGGACGCAGTCGCACCTGGCTCCAGTCGAGCGGCTGCAGTCCCTGGTAGCGCCGCGCCGGTTGCGCTTCGGGATAGCCGACGTACGACATCACCAGTCCGGACACGAACCACAGCACGAAGAACAGGCACGCGACGATGCCGAGCCAGCGATGGCCGATGTACAGCCAGTATCGGACGACTCTCCAGGCGGTCATGCCGGAGCGATCAGCGGAAGCGATAGCGCGCTGTCAGCTCCGCGGTGCGTGGCTGGCCGAGAATCCACTGCGAGGTCGTGTACGCGGCGACGCCGTAGACTTCATCCGTCACGTTGCGCAGCGCCGCCGTCAATGCCAGTTGCGGTGTCGGCGCCCAATCCACGCCGGCGTCTATCACGATGTAGCTCGGCAGCTCGAGCTGATTCGCGGTATCCGTGAAGCGCTTGCCGACGTAGCGCAGGCCGGCGCGCGCGTTCCATTGATCGGTCACGGCCCAGCTCACCCACAGGTTCGCCGCCTGCTCCGGCACCGAGGGCGGACGCAGCCCGTTGCGCGAGACGATGTTGCCGTCGTCGTCCTCTTCGCCGAAGTCGTCGAACTTCGCGGTCAGCACCGCGGCGTTCGCATCGATGCGCCAGCGGTCGTTGACGTTCAGCGCCAACGAAGCCTCGACGCCGCGCGAGGATTGCTGACCGACCTGCAGGATGTCTTCCGGATTGGCGCTGGCCGGATCCTGCGTGAGCAGATCCTTCTTCACGATGCGATAGGCGGCGAGCGTCCACTCGAGGCGCCGATCCCACAACGACTGCTTCACGCCGGCCTCGATCTGCGAGCCCGTCGTCAGATCGAACTGCGCCGCCGACGCCGAGGTCGTGATCAGCGAGCCGACCGGATCGACGGCGGTCGAGTACTGGCCATAGAAGGACAACGTCGGCACCGGCTGATACACGACGCCGACGCGCCAGCTCGTGTCGCTGAACGAAGCGTCGAACGATGCGGCCGGATTGATCAGGTTGGTGCGATCGAGCTGCGCATTGTCGTAACGCGCGCCGGCGATCAGCGACCACTGCTCGCTGACGACGAAGCGGTCCTCGAAGAACACCGAGTACTGGTCGGTTTGCGTGCGGAACCGCGGGATCGTCGGCGACAGATCCTGGAACACGCCCGGATCGAAGTTGCGCACCGGCACGCTCGACTCCGCATCGAACTGTGGATCGTCGAAATCGTTGACGTGCGTGAAGCGCACGTGATTGAAATCGAAGCCTGCCGCGACGTGATTCAAGCGGCCGAACAGCTGATGCTCGATGCGCGCGTCGGCGGTATCGCCGATCTGCTGCTGGTGATGCAGGATGCCGATGTAGCTGAAGCGGTCGACTTCGCCGCTGTCGGAGTTGAACTCGTACTCCTCGACGTTGCGCCATTGGCGGTCGACGTCGAGCCAGTAGACCTGGTTGTTGATCTGTACGTTGTCGCTCGCCTGCCACTGCGCCTTGAAGCGTGTCCACGCATCGCGGTAGTGGATCTTCGCGTCGCGCACGTCGTAGTTCTGGTGGCGCAGCGATTCGTCGAGCCGGCCGTCGACCAGCGGCGTGCCGAAGTACTGCATCGGATTCTGATCGCCGTAGTCGTACGACAAGGACAGTTGCAACGCGTCCGACACGTCCCATTGCAGCGTGCCGGCGATTGCGAGGCTGTCGGAGTCGCCCCGATCGACCCAGTTGTCGGCCTGGTTGTAGCTGGCGTCGAAGCGATACGACCAGTCGTCGCTGAGCGGGCCGGTCAGGTCGACGGCCGCGTGACTGCGTTCGTCCTCGCCGAAGGCGAGCTCGACCTGCGCTTCCTGGTCGCTGCTGTTCGGCCGGCGCGACACGATGTTGATGACGCCGCCGATCGCGCCCTGTCCGTACATCACCGACCCGGGGCCGTGCAGCACTTCGATCCGCTCCACCGACCACGGATCGAACGGGAAAGTGACCGTGCCCGCGCCGACGAACAAGCGTGCGCCGTCGAGCAGGTACATCACGGAGCTGTGGCCCACGAAACCACGTGTGCTCAAGGCGGTGCCGCCGTCGCCAGGCGTCGCTTCGCTGGTGATGCCGGCGGCGCGCGTCACCGACTCGACGATGCTCGGATCGCCGCGCTGCCGGATGACGTCGCCCGACAGCACTTCGATGCTGGCCGGTGTCTGCAGCGGTGACAGGTCGAGCCGCGAACCGGTGCCCGAGCTGCTCTCGCTCAGGCCCAGTCCCTCGATGCGGCGACCGAAGACCTCGACGGTCTCGAGCGTCTCCGGCCGCTTGTCGGCGGCCTGCGCTGCGAGACTGAAACAAGTGGCGGCGAGCAGAACTGTCGAGCGCTTGTTCATAGTCGAACAAGCATCGGTCGCGGCGGCGGAGGCCGCGAGTAATTTACGGTTGCCGCGGGCGTTACGCGGCGTTAACGCAGCCACTGACTCTTATATATGTCCCGGGCGTCAGTTCCGATACAGATACGCGAGCACGTGCGACTTATGTTGATTGCGGGCGAGCCAGTCGCGGAATGCCTCCACGCGCGACGTGCCGTCTTCGCCGATCATGCGGACGAGGATCGAGCGTCGCGTGCCTTCGGACTGCTCGCGGCGGATGCGCCGCTGCCACTGGTCGGTGAGGATCGCGGGCAGCTCGTGGCTGAGCTGCAGCGCTTCGAGCAATTCCCATTCGCCGCCGTCGAGCCAGGCTTCGTCGCAGGTCGAGCACACGTCGACGCGGTTCGCGACCGTGCCTGTGAGCTTGTACTTCGCCATCACGCGCGAGCATTTCGGACAGACCAGCGCGGTGGTCGAATCGCTGGTCGCGACGGGGCCGGCGGACGGCGCCGCAGTTTCTGCCGGCGGCGCCAGCTTCTGAGTTTCCGCCCAGTGACGGTAATACAGCAGCGATACGAGGCTGCCGTGGCACGTCTCGCAGCCCATGGCTGGCAGATATTCTTCGATCAGCGTGGGCTTGAGCTCGGGGGTCCGGCAGCGCGGGCATTTCATCGTCGGCTCCTTGATCGTCGGTCGGCTGCTGTAGAGTGGTTGCCGACGAGCGCTGCGAGGTTAGCACCATGACGATTGTGAGAACGGCTATCGGCGTCACACCTTACGCGGTCACCGCGACGGCGGGGCCGCATACGCTGACCCTGGACGAGCCGGCGTCGAACGGCGGCCAGGGCGTCGGGTTCGAGCCCTACTCCGCAGTGCTCGCCGGCCTCGGCGCGTGCTCGGTGATCACGCTGCGCATGTACGCCGACCGCAAACAGTTGACGCTCCGTTCGCTCTCGATCGACCTGAGCTTCCACCGCGAAGGCGATCGCGGCGTCATCCGCCGCATCGTCCACCTGGACGCCGACCTCACGCCCGAGCAGCGTGCGCGGTTTGCCGACATCGTCGAGCGCACGCCCGTCACCTTGACGCTGAAGGCAGGCAGCGAGATCCGAACGGAGTTCAAGGTGCCGGGAGAGAAAAACGCGTGAAACTCAGCACTGCAACATTAATGCTGCGCTGCTGACTTTCCGCTGTTTTTTTCTCCCGGCACCGGTTTCCTAGCGCCCGCCGAAGGGCCGCGGCTCGACCGTCTTCAGGAACGCGTAGAGCGAATCGACCTCGGAGTCGTTCATATAGGCGAGCGCCTTGAACGGCATGACGGTGCTCACGGCCGAGCCGTCGGGTCGCTTGCCCGTACGCAGCATGCTCTTGAACTGCTCCACGGTCGTGTAGTGCGCCATCGCGCTGTCGGGCGCGGACGTGAGATTCGCCGCGGGTGGCCACGACGGCGGCGTACCTGGAATCTTCCCGCCGGAAAAATGCGGGCCGTGACAGCCGGTGCAGCCCTGCGCAACGTACTGACCGCGCGCGAGCACGGTTTCGCCGACTTCCTGCGTCGGCGGCGCGGTGTGATCGATCTTCTCCGCCGCATCCTTGATCGCGCCGAACAGATACGCTGCCTTGAGCGGCAGCGGAAATTCGTGGATCTCCGCGGCGCCCGTAGCGGCAGGCGGCAGGCTGCGCACATACGCGACGATTGCGCCGACGTCGGCGTCCGTCATCCGCGCGTAGTCCTCGCTCGGCATGACCAGCAGCGGCTGTCCCGATGGCTTGACGCCATGACGCAGCGTGCGCACCCAGTCGATGTCGGTGTAGGTGCGCGCGGGGCTTGCGCCGCCTGAGGTGATATTCGGCGCGCGCACGAACAGGCCCGCCTTCTTGTCGTCGACCACGACGCTGCCCGCGCCATCGGCGCCGTGGCAGTCCATGCAACCGCGCGTCTTGAACAGGTATTCACCGTGCTCGACTTGTCCATCGGACGCCGGAAGCGTCGCCTGGATCGGCGGCAGCTGCACGACGCGATGGAGCTTGCGGTCCGACAATTTGCTGATGACGCCTGCGGCGGCCGCAACCACGACGACGAGCCCCGCGAGGCTCACGAGAGCGATCTTGATGGGTTTTTTCATTGTGAGCTCAGCCGATCATGCCGATCAGCAGCAGCAGCGCGAAGAAGATCATCAGCACGATCGAAATCGCGATCGTCAGCAGGAACAGGCGCAGCACCGTGCCGAAGCGCGACAACCCGTAGGCGTGGCGCAGCTGTTTGTACAGATGCAGCGGCGGAATGATACCGAGCGCGGTGCCCCAGATTGCACCGCTGACGCCGAACGCCGCGGCGAGCGTCAGCATGATCAGGAACGCCATCATGAAGCTGATGGAATACGTGATGAAGATGGCGTGGTCGTACAGGTGGATGTCGCGCCGCCAGAAGAACAGCAGCCACATGAACGGCACGCTCAGCGGGATCAGCGCCCAGGAATACTTGTAGCTCGCGATCTTGAGCTTGTAGAACGCGAGGCTGGGATTGTCCTTGATCTCGCGCGCCCCATGTTCCAGCCGCTGCTGCAGCGCCGGCCAGCCGACGTCGGAGTGGGGGCCTTCGCTCACATCGATCTTGAGATCGGCGCTCGCCTTGGCTTTCGCTTCCTCGATCGCCTGCTTCGCCTGCTCGTTGGTCTCGAGATCCTTGATCGCGTCCCAGTTGCCCGTCGCCAGCGCGTCCATGACCTTCTGCGCCGCCTGCAGATCGCTGAGGTTGCGCTCGAGCTCCGCGCGCCTTTGCGGCGTCAGGCCCGTTTCCTTCAGCTGCTCCTGCACCGCCTCGACTTTGGCATCGGTCTTTTCCTTGGCGCTCTGGTTGTTCTCCTTCCACTGCTCGACGACGTCGCCGGCAACGCTGTCCTTGGTGCTGTCGAAGATGTTGCTCGTCGTGAACGAGAACACGCCGAACATCAGGAACACGGTGAACAGGTACAGCGCCATCGGCGAGACGAACTTGGCGCGCTCGCCGTCGATGTAGCGGCGCGTGAGCCGGCCGGGATGGAAGAACAGCTCGGGAATCGTGCGCCACATCTTGCCTTCGAAGTGGAACACGCCGTGCAGGATGTCGTGACCGAGGTGCACCAGGCTGCGATGCAGGTGCGCGCGCTGGCCGCACGAGGAACAGTAGGCGCCGTCGACCTGCGCTCCGCAGTTGAGGCACTTGCCGTGCGCTTCCGGGCCTTGTTTACCGGCTTTGCCGTCGATCGCGCTGGCGATGATCGCGCCCGTCAGCACTTCGCCCGCTGCATCCGCTTCCCCAGTCATGGGGGCGAAGAATACACCGCTTCAGCCTGACACTCTTGCCCTGTGTTGAGTGGGCGGCGTCTCTTCCCACCTCCGCCACACGCGCCGCAGCTGATGCGCCGAGCTGAATCCCGTCTTCTCCGCGACGCGCTCCATTCCGAGCTCGCTGTTCGCGACCAGCTCGCGCGCCAGCGCCACGCGCAGACGCTGGACGTAATCCAGCGGCGAGCAGCCCGCGTGCTCCGCAAACAAGCGCGCGAGATTGCGCGCGCTCATGCAGGCGACCGACGCGAGACGCGTCGCCGTCCAGTCGGCGGCCGGATTGCCGATCACGGCGTCCTGAACACGGTGCAGCACCGGATGCACGTGGTTGCGATGCATGACCCACGGCGAGAGCTGCGGATCGCCGCCGGAGCGGCGCATGTAAACGACGAGATCGCGCGCGACCGCTGCCGCAACCTGGTGACCCAGCTGCTGACCAATGACGTACAACGCCAGGTCGATGCCTGCAGTGACACCCGCGCTGGTGAAGATGCGACCGTCCTCGACGAAAATCCGGTTGGCGTGCACCGTCGCCGACGGCTCGAGCCGCTGGATGTCCGCGATGTGATCGTGATGAGTCGTGCACTCGCGGCCGGCGAGCACTCCCGCCTTCGCCGCGAGCAGCGCACCGGCGCATACGGACATCAACATGACGGTTTCGTTTTGCATCGTGCGCTTCAGCCAGCTGACCAGCGCCATCGTCGGCGCGCTATCCAGACGCAGTGACTTGGTCGTCACGCCGGTGATGACGACCACACTGCCCTCGGGCACATGTGCCGGCAGCGGCTCGAGCTGCCCCAGATGCAAGCCCAGCGCAGCGCGGACGCTGGGCTGCGTGCTGACGAAGCGCAACTGGTAGCTGTTCGGAACCTGGCGCTCGGCGATGCGAAACGCTTCACCCGCGCCGGCCACGTCGAGCAGCACGACCTCGGGCTGGATCGCGAACAGCACTGTCCTCACAACTGCAGCGTCTCCACGCGCTTGACCTCAGCGAAGCGACCGGCGAGCACCAGCTCGGTGCGGTCCATGATGTCCTGCGGAGTATAGACGCGGCCGGATTCGGCCACCATTTTGAAGGTCAGCGTGGCATCCATGACGTAGCTCACGGTGTAGCCCATGTCGGAAGCGTGGCGAGTCGTCGTCTCACAGCACTGCTCGGTGCGGATACCCGAGACGATCACTCGCCCGATGCCGTGCTTGCGCAGCCAGTAGTCCATGCTCTGGCCGTCCGCGGTGCTGGCGAACATCGCCGAATGCACCGACTTGCTGAACACCTCGGTCGGCTCGATCCTGAGCCCGTCCAGCGTTTTGACATAGCCCGAGCGCCGGGAAAACGGGTTCGACGGACCGTCCTCCTCCTCGACATGGAACACCTGCAGGACCGGGATCTCGCGGGCCTGGCAGCGGTCGATCAGCGCCTGCAGGCGCTCGATGAAGCGCGGCGAGTCGGTCTCGGACCAGTAGGGGCGCTTGAGGAAGGACTGCTGTGCGTCGACGACGATCAGGGCGGATTTCATTGCGAGGCCTCCGGTGTTGGAGGTACATCCTGCCGTGGCCGCGGAGGGTTGGCGAGGCGGGCCCGGGACGGCTAGCGGTCAAAAACGGACGGGACCCGGAAATACAGAGGCTTTCTTACTTCTTCTCCTGCTCCCTCGCCCCCGCCAGGATCCCCGGCAACGCGTAGTTGCCCTCGTGGCAGGCGTATTCGTAGATGTGGTCGTCGGTCTGGCGCAGTGGCACTTCGCCTTGCCACGGCTGGGTGTAGGTCGAGCTGTCCTCGACGGTGAACTGATAGAGGATTTCCTGCGCGCCGATGCGCGTGAAGCGCTCGGTCACCTTGCCGGTCGGCGGCAGGTAGAAGCGCTGCTTGATGCCGTAGTGCGCCTTCTGGCCGGGATGGAGGTTGGTGGTCTCGACGACCAGCGTGTCGCCTTCCCAGTGCCCTACTGAATCACCCATCCACGGAGTGATGTGATCCGGCAGGTGCTTGCCGCCGAGCCGCACCACGCGCGCGTCGTGCACCATCTCGACGAGGATCATCACTGCGTCGGGCGTCTGCACGATCTGGTAGTTGTTGTTGTAAACGTCCGGCAGCATCGGCGGCCCGCTCGTGGAGCCGAAGCCGAGCAGGCAGCGCTCGCCGAGCGCGCGACGTTCCGGCCCATCCATGTTGATGCCCGCGCGCGCGGCCTGGAACGCTTTCAGCCCGTCCGGCGTGTAGGGCACTTTGCCGGTTGCCGGCTCGACGATGAACGAAGTGCGATGCTCGCCGCGCACTGTCGCGAGACGCGTGCCCGGATCGAGCCAGAACGCGTTGTAGCCGCCTGGATCGCTGCTCGCCTGCTGCTGCACGCCCGGATCGGTCGGCTTGGCGTCGTTCGCGGAGAATTGTGCGAACGCATTGGTGCGCTCGAACTCCGCGGCCTCGTCATCGCTCAGCGCGGGCTTGCCTTTGAACATATCGTCGCGCTCGAGCGAGGTGAGCGACGCGTTCGTCCACGTTCCCTGCAGATCCGGCGCGCCCCACGGCGTGCGCGGCGCCTGCCAGTGCGAATCCGCCGCGACGGCGGCGCCCGTCACAGTTGCGAGAATTGCGAACGCAACGTACTGAACGCGACGAAACATGACTGCGCTCCCCGAATTGCGAACTGTGGCGTAGCTGATCTGCTGCGTCCCGGGCACATTACCCCGCGCGCGCCCCCGCGCACGTAAAGAACTGCGATGCCGGCATGCAGACGCGCCGCAGTCAAGATAAGGGATGCACAGAATGTTTTCGATTTGCCGGCTCGCCTCGCTTGCAACGTTGTCCATTTTTCTCGCAGGCGGCGGCGGCAACAACAATCCTCCGAACGGCGGCGGCTGGACGGGCTCAAAGCGCTCTCGTACCTCGGCTTGAACGGCACCTTCTGCGACGGCGTCGAAGTGCTCGATCGCAACAACGCGCTGGTCCACACGTTCGAGCAGCTGATGACGAGCGAAGGCGTGCGCTTCTCCGCCGACGATCGCTTCCTGGTCGTGATCGGCAATTCGCAGTCCGCTGCAGGGGATCTGCAGATTCTGAAGATCCCCTAGCGCTCAATAGCGCAGGCCGAAACCGTAGGGGAACAGCGGGTCGTAGCCGGCGTCATTGCGATTCAGCGCCGTCTGCGCGGCGGTGCGCGGCCAGGAGAACGCCAGCTTGCCCACAAAGTTGTAGTTCACTTTGCCGTTGGTCTTGCGGAACAGCACGTCGGCGATGCCGCCCCCTTCGGTACCCGGCAGCCATGCGACGACGAAGGCATCGCACGCAGCGAGCTGCTGCTCCACCACCAACGGCCTTCCCGTGAGGAACACGCACACGCTCGGCACCGAAGCCTGTTTCAGTTGCTGCAGCAACGCGAGCTCGGCGCCGCCGGCACTGCGAAACTCGATCGACCTGAGATCGCCGAACCATTCGGCGTAGGGCGTTTCGCCGAACACCACGACAGCAACGTCAGGCCGCGATTGCTGCAGGTCGTCGGCACTCGAAGCCACTTTGCCGCCGCCTTCGCTCACCGCGCGCTCGATGCCCTGCAGGATCGAAGTCGCGCCGGGGAAATCAGCGTTGGTATTGCCGGTGCCCTGCCAGCTCACGGTCCAGCCGCCAGCCTGTTGTCCGATGTTGTCGGCGCCGTCGCCGACGACCAGCACCTTCGCCTTGCGCTTCAGCGGCAGCAGGTTGCGTTCGTTCTTCAGCAGCACGAGCGATTCGCGCACCGCTTGTCGCGCGACGGCGCGATGCTCCGGCGCGCCGATCAGTGCGGTCTTGTTGGCCAGCGGCCGCGATGACGGCCGGCCGCGCTCGAACAATCCCGCGCGAAACTTCACGCGCAGGATGCGCGTCACCGCGTCATCGATGCGCGCCAGCGGTATCTTTTCGGCCCGCACCTGCTCGAGCGTATTGGCGATGAGGTTCTTCCAGTCGTTCGGCACCATGATCATGTCGATGCCGGCATTGATCGCCTGCGCGCACTTGTCCTTCGAGCAGCCCTGCACCTCATCGACGCCGTCCCAGTCGCTGACGACGATGCCGTCGAACTTCATGCGCTGCTTCAGCACGTCGGTGAGCAGCTCGTGATGACCATGCAGCTTCCAGCCGTTCCAGCTGTTGTACGAGGCCATGATGGTCTGCACGCCCGCCTCGATCGCGGTGACGTAGCCTTGCCCGTGCAGCTGCAGCAGCTCCGCCTCGGTGCCGCGGGTGTCGCCGCGATCCTCGCCGTTGGTCGTGCCACCGTCGCCGAGGAAATGCTTCGCGGTCGCCAGCACGTGCGAGGAATCGAGAAACTCGCGCGTGCCGGCGGCGCCTTGCAGGCCGCGCACCATGCGGCCCGCGTATTCGCGCACGATCTCCGGATCCTCGGAGTAGCTCTCGTAGGTGCGGCCCCAGCGATCGTCACGCACGACCGCAACGGTCGGTGCGAACGTCCAGTCGAGCCCGGTCGCGGCAACTTCGCGCGCCGTGGCCGCGCCGATACGCTCCATCAGGTCGGGATCGTGCGCAGCGCCAAGCCCGATGTTGTGCGGAAACAAGGTCGCGCCGACCACGTTGTTGTGACCGTGCACGGCGTCCGTGCCCCAGATGATCGGAATCGCCGGCGCGCCGCCGGTAGTGTCCATCGATGCGTCATAGAAGCTGTCGGCAAGCGCCACCCAGTCCGCGACGCTCGCGGTCTTTTTCTCGCCGGGCCATGCGCCGCCGCCGTTGAGCACCGAGCCGAGCCGGTACTTGCGAACGTCATCCGGCGTGACGCTGCGAATGTCCGGCTGCACCATCTGCCCGACCTTCTGCTCGAGCGTCATGCGCGCCAGCAGTGCCGCGACCTTCGCCTCGACATCGCTGGCCGGATCCGCGCTCGCCCCGCTCCACAGCGCGACGCCCGCAACACACAGCAGCAGTCTTCCAGCCCGTGATTGACGCATGCGCGAAGTGCCTTATTTTATTGAATGACAACGGTGGTACTTTTTTTGGATGGTAGCAAGTCGCGCGGCATGCGGACAGGAGAAATTCCTCAGCGGACGCGGCGCAGGGGCAGGATGGCGAGCGAGCCGGCCAGCGCGATCGCGCCTGCGGCGAGGAAGACCCAGGTGTAGTCGCCGCCGGTGAGCGCCAGAATGCCGGGCCCGAGGAGCGGCGCGACCGACTGCGGCAAGGCGTTCGTGACGTTGAGAATGCCGAGATCCTTGGCCGCGTCGCGCTCGCGGTCCGGCAGCACTTCGGTGACCAGCGCGAGATCGACTGCGAAATACAGCCCGTGCCCAATGCCGGTCGCGGCCATGCCGAGCAGATACATCGGATACGAGTCGACCAGCGCGATGATCCACAGCCCGAGCGCATACGCGATCGCGCCGCTGATGACGAAGGCCTTGCGCCGCCGCAGCACATCCGACAAGCGCCCGCCGATCACGCTGAGCGCGACGACCAGGCTCGCCTGCACCAGCATCGCAAGGGCGACCCGGCCCGGCACGTCGCTCGCCGGGAGCCCCAGCTTCTCCGTGAGATAGAACGGCTGGTAGGTCGTGAGAAACGCCGTGCCGAGCACGACCAGGAAGCGGCTGAGCCACGCCCAGGCGAAATCGGGATAGCGGCGCGGACTGACCCAGTACCAGCTGACCGTATCGCGCACCGGCTGCGCGCGGTCGAAATGACGATCGCTCAGGGTGAACGCGAACACAAGTATGGCCGCGGCGCCGATCACCGCCGGCAGCATGAACTTCGCGAGCATCGATGCGGCAAGGCTGTTCACGATGAACGTGCCGGCGAGCTGGCCGAGCGGCATGCACGTGCCGATCACGCCCGCCACGGTGCCGCGCTGCTCCGGAGGCACTTGATCCGGCAACACCGCGACCAACGCGGCCAGCACCGCGTTGAACGACAGCTGCGCCAGGCACCAGCCGAGCAGCACGATTGCGACGGACTGCGCACGCGCGACGATCAGCAACGCGACGGCACCGCAGAGCACTCCGCCGATGAGCCACGGTCGCCGCATGCCGAAGCGCGAGCCTGTGCGATCGCTCAGCCGGCCGAACAGCGGATTGCTCACCAGCGCGAAGAACGCGCCGATGCCGAGCACCAGCGAATGAGTGCCGGCGGCTTCGTCCGGCGTGAGCTGGCGGATCTTGAGCGAGATCGTGATCAGGACCGGAGTGAGCAGCGCGATCCAGGTTCCCGTGTACGCGAGCGCGTAGACGAGCACGAACCGCCAGCCGACGCGTTGCGTGGTCAAAGGGCTACTGCGTCATGCAGCCGGTGGTCTGGCATTTGCGGCTCGACTTCTCCAGCTCTTCGCGCGCCGCTCGATCGGTCCGCATCTGGTCGCGCAGCTGCGCCTCTGTCCGGCACTCTTCGCGCGTGATGCGCGAGTTGTATTCGGCCAGCTTGGTGCAATAGACCAGCTCCCCGTTGACACGCTTCGGCCGCCAGCCGCCCGGCGGCTTGAACGGACGCGCTTTTTCTGCCGTGGTGGCCGGCGCCTTGTTCGGGTCCGGAGCAGCTGGCTCGGCCGCCCAGGCAAGGGCCGCCATCATCACCAGCGCGGCTGCCACTGCAGTTCGCATGGTTGTCCCCTGTTATATGAATTATTTCCGTCGGGGAGAGATTGCACCGACTCGCCGGTCGCTTTGCAAGCGGCCGGGCCGGTGTCGGGTTCGGGGGGACGAAAGAGAGCGGCGCCCATCGGGCGCCGCACCTTCGATTTTCTAGTTCATGCCGCAGGCGCCGTTCTTGCTCGTGCAGGTTCTGAGGCGCTGCTCCATGTCGGTCCGCATCGATTCGCGGGTGCGGATCAGCTCGCGCAGCTCCGCTTCGTTGCGGCAATCTTCCTTCGGGAAACGCGAGCCGAGCACGACCAGCTTCGCACACCAGACCTGCTCGCCATTCACGCGCTTCGGGCGATAGCCGGCGGGCGGACGCAGCGGCGTCTTGTCGTCCACGGCCGCAGTCGTCGCGGCCGCTTCGCTCGGAGCAGCGGCGGGCTCTGCGGGCTTGGTCTGCGCCGCGGCCTCCGTCTTCGTGTCCGCTGGAGCAGTCGGCTCGTCGGCCCACGCCATGGCTGCCACCATGATCAACGCAGTCGTCAGCAACGCAGTACGCATAACTATTCCCTCATCTGGTGCTGGACCAGCTGTTAACGCTGCTCCATTTCTGCCTTGCGCTTCTCGATCGCCCGCAACTGATCCTCAGTGCGGCATTGCTCTTTCCCGCTCAGGCGCGCGCCGGTCACGTTACCGCTGGCCATGCAGTACATCTGCTTGCCGTTGATGCGCTTCGCGCGGTAGCCCGGCGGCACCTTGAACGGCTTGTCTTCTTCGGCCTTCGCGGCATCGGTTGCAGCCTCTTCCGCCGGAGCTGCCTCCGCGGCCGTCTGTTCGGTCGCAGCGGGCTGTTCTTCGCTCGCGGATGCGGGGGCCTGCTGCTCAGGGTTCGCCTGTGCCTCTTCGGCGGCCGGCGCCGGCTTTGCTTCCGCGGGGGTCGGCTCGTCCGCCAGGGCAAAAGTGGCCGCCATCATCAGTACAGTCGTCAATGCAATTCGCATGATTCTCCCCGCGGGTTGAAGTCAGGTCGGACAGGTTGCCTCAAGCGGGCGATTGCACACATTCGCTACGGGCTTTGCAAGCTCTTCGCGCACGATCAGGTGCGCTGGCCGGCTTTGTGGAGAAAAGTCAGTGCCGCCAACCTGAACGGCGACCGCCACTGGGGGCACTTACCCGGTCAATGTGACGGAATGCCGGGGTGGGAGGAGCGAGATGCAGGCGCCGGACCGCGAGGAATTGCCGTGGACGGATATCGAGCCCTTTTTCGATCGGGCGCTGCAGCTGGATGAGCCTTCCTGCGCGACCTGGCTGGGCGAGCTGGATCAGCAACGGCCGCGGGTGGCCAGTGCCGTCCGGGCCTTGCTCGCGCAACGCGAAGCCCTGAACCGGGCCGGATTCCTCGAGGGTTCGGCATTCGCGGGCGTCGAAAACCTCGCACCGGCGCTGCGCGACATCGTCGCCCGGCACGCCGCCCGCCTGACAGGCTCCGCTTCCGAGGGCACCCGGTCCCGCCAGGACTGGACCGCCGGCGACGCCGTCGGTCCCTACAGCCTGATCCGTGAAGTCGGCGTCGGCGGGATGAGCAGCGTCTGGCTCGCGGAGCGCAGCGACGGCCAGCTGAAGCGCGAAGTCGCGCTCAAGCTGCCGCTGACCGGGCCCCGCATGCGCCTCGAGCGCTTCATGCGCGAGCGCGACATCCTCGCCGCGCTCACCCATCCCAATATTGCACGCCTGTACGACGCGGGCATCAGCGATGCCGGGCAGCCGTATCTCGCGATGGAGTACGTCGCCGGCACCCAGCTGATTCGCAGTTGCGACGAGCGCCTCCTCGATATCCGCGGGCGACTGCGCCTGTTCATGCAGGCAATGGAAGCGGCGCAGTTCGCGCACGCCGAGCTGGTGATCCATCGCGATCTCAAGCCGTCGAACATGCTGGTGACCGCCGACGACCGGGTCGTGCTGCTCGACTTCGGCATCGGCAAGATGCTCACCCGGGACACGGCCGAGGAGACCGAGCTCACGCAGATGTCCGGCCGCATGTTCACGCCCGGCTACGCTTCGCCCGAACAGATCGCCGGCCAGCCGCTGACCACCGCTTCGGACATCTATTCGCTCGGCGTCGTGCTGTACGAGTTGCTCACGGGCGTGCGTCCTTATCGCCTCAAGTACGAGTCGCGCGCGGCGCTCGAAGAAGCGATTCTCAAGGAAGACCTGCGGCGGCCGAGCCAGAACAAGTTCTCGTCGCCGGTCGCGGCGTCGCGCGGCACGTCACCGCGCGCTCTGGCGCGTACGCTCGCGGGCGACCTCGACACCATCGTGCTCAAGGCGCTCAAGCGCGATCCGCTGCAGCGCTACGCGTCGGTGAGCGCGCTCGCACAGGACATTCACAACTATCTGCACAATCTCCCAGTGAGCGCGCGACCGGATAGTCTCTGGTATCGGGTTGGACGCTTCAGCGCGCGCTACAAGGTGCCGGTTGCCGCAGCGGCGATCACGAGCGTCGCGCTGCTCGCCGGCTCCGCCGTCGCGGTCTGGCAAGCGCGCTCGGCCGCTGCGGAGCGCGATCGAGCCGTCGCGTTCGCGTCGCGCAACGAAGCCGTGACCGAGTTCCTCGGCAGGATGATCACGGACGCGGCCGCTTCGCAGACGCCGATCACGGTGAACGAGCTGCTGACGCGCAGCGAGAAGCTGGCGCTGAACGATGCGAGCGGCAGTCCGGAGAATCGCGCGGCGGTGCTCGAGATGATCGCCGATCGCTACGTCGCGACCGACAACGCAGAGCGCGCGGAGCCGCTGCTCGCGCGCGCTTTGCAGCTGCTGGAAAAGTCGCCAGACGCTGCGCTGCGCGCACGTGTGATGTGCGAACACTCCGCCGCATCGGCGGAGCTCGGACACGGACAGTCTGCGCTGCAAGCGATGTACGCCGAGATCGAACGTCTCGACGGCGATCCGCAAACCGCGAGCGAGTGCCTGTTCAACACGACCTCGATCCATCTGGCCGAGCAACGACCGGCGCAGGCGCTGCGCGATGCGCAGCTCGGCCTCGAGAAAATTCGCGAAGCCGGCACCCACGGCGCCGTCGAAGCAGCGCTGCTGGGTGCGGTGGGTTACGCCTATCACCTTGACGCTCGCGACGCCGAAGCAGAGCGGTATTTCGCTCAGGCGCTGCGCAAGTACCGCGAGCTCGGCCGCGAGCACAGTGACGGTGCGCTCACGGTCCTGAACGATTGGGGAGTATCGATGCTGGCTGCAGGCGTACCACGGCGCGCATTGGAGCTGCTCGAGGAAAGCATGCGCGTCGAACGCGAACGCGGACCTGACATCGAGCTGACCGCCACGGTAGTCGGCAATCACGGGTTGGCGCTGCAAGCGCTCGGTCGCGTGGATGAGGCGCGTGCGGCGTTCGATCTCGAGTGCCGGCTGGCGATCGACCACAAGGACGAATTCAGCGAGATGCACTGCCTGGTCGGCGAATCGTCGCTTTCGATCCAGACCGCGCAGCTCGACGGTGCGCAGGAGTACCTGGACCGCCTCGCACGATTGATCGGGAAATCTTCATTGCCGCCAGACAGTCCGCCCGCTCGCGTCCGCGATCTGCTGCAGGCGCGCCTCGACCTCGCGCGCGGCAAGCTCGCCGCAGCTCGCGCCGGATTCGATCGCGCACTCGCGCGCGAAGGCAAGGATCCGACCAGCATGCACGCGTACGTGGGCCGCTCGATGGTGGCACTGGCCGACAACGATCCCGACGGCGCGGTCGAAGCTGCGCGAAACGCGTTGCGAATCGCCAGAGCGTTGCAGGGTGATGTGCCCCATTCGAGTCAGACCGGACTCGCGTCGCTGTGGCTCGGGCGTTCCCTGCTGCGCGCGGGCGATCGTGCTGAAGGCCGCAATGCGCTCGAAACTGCGATTACGCATCTCTCCAACACGATCGACCTGGATCATCCCTACCTCCTGCAAGCCCGCGCCGAGCTAGGCGACGCGCGACATGGCGCGACGGCGAGCAACGACCAGCAGCGCCAGTAGGTCGAGCGCCAAAATTCCTCAGGGGGTTGCCGCCGTCGTGACCAGCCACGGACCGCGCGATCTTTCCAGCACTGCTGCCCAGTACCACGCCGAGACATCTGTCCAGCGCTGACCTTCGAGGTCCTGCAATTGTTCGCAGACTTCGTGCGCAGCGTCTTTGCGAGTCGCCGCGAAGCAGCGCCACCTGGCGCCGTCGTTGTCGGTGACGATGCGCGGCGGACTCACGTCGTAGCCCAGTCCGCGATAGCAGTCTTCGGCCGGATGCAGGCGGCGTGTCGGCTGCGTGACCCAGCGCATCACGATGTCGCGCTCGCCATCGGTGAAGCGAGCGACAGCTCCGGGGAATCCTTCGAGGAATCCGGTCTCGCGCGCGCTCAACGGCAGCCCGGTCAGCATGCGACCCTGGAAGTGAGTCGGCCAACGGGGCTGGACGTCGAGCGCGGCGCGAGGATCCGGTTCGTTGCGTGACAGTGCGGGAGCGAGCGCGGCGCAGACGCAAGCAATCGCGAGCGCGTACAGAACTGCGGCATTTCGTGGACTACGCACGCGCCACTCGCTGCACGATCAGCACGATCAGAGCCGCGGTCAACGCAAATGTCGCGGCGCCGACTCCCGAGTGCAGCAGCTCCGAAACAGGCGCATCGCGCGTTTCGAGAACGAACAACGCCGCGGCACGCAGTACGTTCGCAAACAGCGCGGCTGCGCCGGATAGCAGCAACAGAGTCATCAGGCTGCGCCAGCCGATCGCATCCCGATACAGTGCGACGACGCACGCGAGCGCCGCGCCAGTCCACAACATGCGAACGCCGCTACACGGCGCATCGACCAGGACAGTGTGGCCTTGCCACAGCAATGCTGTGCCTGAGCGCTCGACATCGAAGCCCGCGATTTGAAGGGTGAGCGCCGATCCTGCAGTCGTGATCGCACGCAACGGATAGCCGAGAAAGAACTGCAGCGACGCAATCACGGGCAACGATAGAGCGAACAGCACTACTACTGGCGCCAGCTTGCTGCGCAGCCCCGCGATGCTCACCCAGCTGCACGCAAGCGCCGCCATCGCGAGTGCCGCACGCGCGAGCGGCGGAGCAAACGGCACGGCCGCTGCGTACGCAAACGTCAGCAGCGCCGCGGCCCAGAGCAACCGATCATCCGTGCGCAAGGTCCATGCATCCCGCTTCGGCCACGTCAGCAGCAGCGCTGCGATCAGCGCCGCGATTCCCCACGGCTCATCCGAGCCGTCCGTCATTCGCGCCACGTACCAGCGCCACACAGGCCAGAAGCACAGCACGTGCGCCGCCAAGATCAGCGCTGGAAACCGCTGTAACGATTCACTTCGCACGTGACTTCGCCTTGCGGCGACGGGCCCAGGCGGCGAACGCAGCCGAGACGCCGACGAGAACCAACAGCTCGGGCTCCGGCGTAGTCGGCACCTCGCCACCGACGGCAAGATTGCTCACGCCTTGCGGTAACGGCAGAGGTTGGCGCACGGTCTGCGCATCCTCAGGCCGCGTGTTGCGCACGACTTGGTCGACCGCAATGAACGATGTGTACGCAGTCAGCAGGTGATAGTCGAGACCGAGCTGCGTGATCTCCTTCACGCGCTCGGGATCGTTCTCGAGCCGCTGATAGTCGTCGAGACGCGCGATGCGGCCGCGAGCCCAGAGATAGCTCAGCGCAGCGTTGTTCGGAGCGGGCCGGACTTTGCTGAGATCGAAGCTGCGCTCGAACGGTCCGTCGCCCGCGAGCCCGCGCAGCGTCAGCTGGCCGGTGCGGCGGCCGCGCCACTTGCCGAAGACGATCACCGGCCGCTGCGCCAGCACGTCGGGAATGCCGGGCGGTTCCAGGTCGTAGACCTCGAAGCCCGTCGCGCTCAGACGCGCCTTCGTCAGCACCGGCGCTTCGATGTAGCGACGCAGCGCCTCGGCGCGCTCCGCGGCCTCGCCTTCGCTCGTGACGACGAACGGCTCGCCCTGCCCGACGCGCGCCATTCCTTCGATGAGATAGCGATTGACGCCGGCGCCGATGCCGAACGCGAACAGGTTGGCCTGCCCCAGGCTCCCGCGAATGACGTCGAAGGCTTCCGTCTCCACCGTCACGTACCCGTCAGTCGCGACGACGATGCTGCGCGCACGATCGTCGCCGCCGGGCAGCGCGAGGGCGCGCTTCAGCGCCGGAAGCAATTCCGTGCTCCCGCTGCCCGACTGCGAATCGATGAACGCGACGCCGCGACGCACGTTCTCCCCGGTCGCCGGGAGCGGTGCATCCGCAAGCACCTCCGAGCCACCCGAGAACAGCATGACGTTGAACGTATCCGTGGGACGCAGGCCCGTGAGCAGGTTGCGCATCAGCTCCTTGGTTACGTCCAGCGGGAAGCCGTGCATCGAGCCCGAGACGTCGACGATGAAGACGTAGTCGCGTGCGGTGATCTGCGTCGCGGTCACGCGCTGCGGCGGCTCGATCATCGCCAGGAAATAGTTCTCGCGCGCGCCCTCGAACAACAGAATGCCGGACTCGATCGAGGCGCCGGCCAGGCGATACCGCAGGATGAAGTCGCGGTTCGCCGTATTGCCGCCCTCGCGCGGCAGGTCGACGTGCGCGCGCTGCGCGCTGTCGTAGCGGACCTGCACGTTGTGCGATGGCGAGCCGACTTCTTTCAGCGCGATGCCGGAGTTGATCGTGGCTTCGAGGTGAAAACCGCCGGGCGGCGGTGAGCCCTCGCGCAGATACGGGTTCTGCTGCCAGCGATCGAGCGGCGATGACCCCGCCACGCGGTCGGTCGTGTAGCGCGGCCCGACGACGGTCGGAAACACGAGCTCGTAGATCGAATCGGTCGGGACGATCAACTCCGTGTAGCGCAGCTCCACCGCAATGTCGTCGCCCGGCAGGATGTTGGCGACGTTCATCTTGAAGACGTTCGGGCGGTGCTGCTCGAGCAGCGCCGCGCTCTTGCCGGCGGACTTCGCCGCCTGGTATTCGGCGCGCGCCTGCTGCTTCTCGCGAATCTGCGCGACGACACGCCGCTCGCCGATGGTCATGGTCAGGCCGTACACCGCCGCGCGCGTGGAGCCCGGGAATACATATTCGGCTTCGATCGGCCGCGTGCCGTCATTGCGATAGCGCTGCGTGACTTTGACGTCGGCGATGACGCCGGCAACGGAAATCTCGACCTGCGTGTCCTTGAGCGGCAGCTTGTCGACCTGGGGGTCGTCGCTGTGCACGAAGAAGTACGGCGAGAGCGTTCGATCGACGTCACCGTCCGCTGCCAGGAGTGACCGGGGCACCAGTGCCAGCAGGCAGAGCAGTGCCAATGACAACGCGCGATCCATGACTCCCCCGGGTGTTGTTGCGGCCTCAGCAATGAGAACCGACGGATCGGGCTGCGGACGCGCGCCGGTGTGGCATAGTGGTGGCGAACCGTGGCGAAAAACGACAAGAGAGAACGACACCCATGCTGCACAAACTGTCCATCGTCGCCGCCTGTCTGCTGATCCTCGCCGGATGCTCGAAGGAACCCGCGCCGGTTGCCGCCAAACCCGGCACGCTCGCCATCGTCAACGCCAGAATCTGGACGGGTGACGACGCGCAACCCTGGGCGCAGGCGCTGGTGATCGACGGCGAGAAGATCGCGCTGGTCGGCAGCGAGGAGGACGCTCACAAGGCGAACGCGGCGCAGGTGATCGATGCCGGCGGCCGGCTGATCGTTCCGGGCTTCACCGATGCGCACGTGCACTTCATCAGCGGCGGATTCGGCCTGGCCTCGGTGCAATTGCGCACGGCCAGTACGCGTGAAGAGTTCGCCGCGCGCATCAAGACATTCGCCGCGACTGTGCCCGCCGGCACGTGGATCACGGGTGGCGACTGGGATCACACCTTGTGGGGCGGGGAGCTGCCGACCCGCGAGTGGATCGACTCAGTCACACCGGATCATCCGGTGTGGGTCAACCGCCTCGACGGTCACATGTCGCTCGCGAACAGCCTCGCTCTGAAAATCGCGGGCGTGACGCGCGCGACCAAGGACGTAGCCGGCGGCGCGATCGTGCGCGATCGTAAAGGCGAGCCGACCGGCGTCCTCAAAGACAACGCGATGTCGCTGGTGGACGCTGCAGTTCCTGCGGCTTCCGCCGAGATGAACGATCGCGCCTTGCTGGCCGCAATGAAGTATGTGAATGCCCAGGGCGTGACCACGGTGCACAACATGGGCACTTTCGGCGACCTGGAAATATTTGCGCGCGCTGCAAAGGCGAAGACGCTCACGACGCGCATCTATGCCGTCACGCCGCTCTCCGAGTGGGAAAAGCTGCGCGACGTAGTGGCCGGGAAGACTTACGGGGGCGCTGACGGCCGTGGCGATGAGTGGCTGCGGGTCGGCGGCTTGAAAGGATTCATGGACGGCTCGCTCGGCTCGCACACTGCCGCGTTCGAAGAGCCGTTCCTCGACTCGCCGAAAGATCGCGGCTTTCTCGTGAACACGCCGGAAGACATGTACAAGTGGATCTCCGGCGCCGACAAGGCCGGCCTGCACGTGATGGTGCACGCAATCGGCGATCGCGCGATCGCCATGCTCCTCGACATCTACGAGCGCGTCGAGAAAGAAGACGACGCGCGCGACCGCCGCTTCCGCATCGAGCACGCGCAGCACCTGCGCGAGACCGACATCCCGCGCTTCGCGCAGCTCGACGTCATCGCGAGCATGCAGCCTTATCACGCGATCGACGACGGCCGCTGGGCGGAGAAGTTCATCGGCAAGCGCATCGCCACGACCTATGCGTTCCGCTCGCTGCTCGACGCGAAGGCGCGGCTTGCCTTCGGCAGCGACTGGTTCGTCGCGCCCGCGACGCCTCTCGAAGGCATCTACGCTGCGGTCACTCGCCGCACGATCGACGACAAGAATCCCGACGGCTGGGTGCCGGAACAGAAGATCACGGTCGAAGAAGCATTGCGTGCTTATACGACCGGCGGCGCGTATGCCTCTTTCGATGAATCGCGCAAAGGCTCGCTGACGGCCGGCAAGCTGGCCGACCTGGTGCTGATCGATCGCAACCTGTTCGACATCCCGCCGGAGCAGATCCGCGACGCCAAGGTGCTCACGACCCTCGTCGGCGGCAAGATCGTCAGCGGCGGCTGGCCGGCGGCGGTGACGGCGCAGTAGTATCTGCGGGCCGCGGAGAACAACGACATGGCCGCCCTGCCCGCACTGCCGTTCCATTGCCAGCACTTCGAGAGTGCGCTCGGCGAATGGGAATTCCTGATCGCGCCGCCGCCGCCGGATCTCGCCGGCATCGTCGAGTGCTTCTGGATCTCGCGCGGGCGCGTGACCTTCCTGCACGAGAAGATCCTGCCGCAGAACAACATCGAGCTGATGTTCAACCTGTGCAAGCCGTTCGGCGTGCCGAACCGTCCGCCGGCGGATCGCTCGTTCAAGCGCGCATGGGTCGCGGGCATGCAGCGCGAGTGGCTGACCGTCACGCCGCAATACGATCCGAGCGAGCCTTCCTACTTGCTGAGCGTACGCATGCCGCCGCTCGGCGCGTATCGCCTGCTCGGCATTCCGCTCGGCTCGGTGGCGCAGAACGTGTTCGAGCTCGACAGCGTGCTCGGCGACGCGATTGCATCCGTACATCAGCGGCTCGGCGAATGCGCGGACGCGGCGGAGCAGTTCGCGGTGCTGTGCGATTTCGCTCGCGGCCGCCTGGCGCGCAGTCGCGTGAAGTTGCGTCCCGATGCACAGATCGCGGTGGACATGCTCACTCGCACCGGCGGTGTCGAGCGCATCGAGACTATCTGCCGTTCGGTGTCGGTCAGCCGCAAGCACCTCAACAATCTGTTCGATACGCACATCGGGCTCACTCCCAAGACCTATGCGCGCATGTTCCGCTTCCGCCGCGTGGTGGACCTCGTACAGCGCGGGCACGGGCTGGACTGGACGCGCGTCGCGATGAGCTGCGGCTACTACGACCAGGCGCATTTCAACCACGAGTTCCGCGAGTTCTCGGGCATGAGCCCCGGCGAGTACGCGGTCGCCGGCTCGCACGACGGGCTCACGGTGTTGGTCACCTGAGGTAACTTTTTTACAAGGAGGCGCGCGGCGGCCTCGCTACCATCCGCTCATGCCGCAGATAAACATTTGGGCCGTGCTCGCCGCCGGCCTGTCGAGCATGGTCCTCGGGGGTCTCTGGTATTCGCCGGTGCTGTTCGGCAAGGCGTGGAGCGCCGCGAGCGGTGTGACCGAAACGCAGGCGAAGTCTGCGAACATGGCGAAGATCATGGGCACGGCGTTCGTGCTCGCGGTAATCGGCGCAGCGGTCTTCGCGGCTTTCCTCGGGCCGAAGCCGGAGCTGATGTTCGCGACGGCCGCGGGATTCTCGGCGGGGCTGTGCTGGGTCGCCGGCTCGTTCGGGATCAACTATCTGTTCGAGCAGCGCTCGTTGCGATTGTTTCTGATCAATGGCGGCTATCACACGCTGCAGTACACGCTGATCGGCCTCGTGCTGGGGCTGTGGCACTGAAAGACACATATATATGTACAGGATCATCGTCACCGCGCTGCTCGGATCGCTGGCACTCACGTCGGCGGCATCGGCGGCGGACGCACCGCTCGCGCCGCTCTCGCGGCTCGCCGGTCATTGCTGGAAAGGCGAGTTCGCCGACGGCGGCAGCTGGGACCGGCACTGCTTCGAATGGGCGTACGACGGCAAATTCCTGCACGACAAGCATGTGGTCACGGGCAAGCGCGCACCGTATGGCGGCGAGACTTTCTATCGATATGACGCGAAGGCGCAGCGCATTCTGTATCACTACTTCAACAGTCAGGGCGGCTACAGCGAAGGTGACGTGCAGCCCGCGCAGAACGAGCTGCATTTCCCCGAGGAGCGCTACGAGCAGGGCGGCAAGACGATGGTGCTGCGGACGATCTGGAAGTTCGACGGCGAGACGAAGATGCTCGCCGTGACCGAGCAGCAGCGCGACGGCCAGTGGGTCGAAGCCTGGCGCATCGCTTTCTCGCGCGAGTAGCGCGCATGCAATAATCGCAAGGCGCCCCAACGGGAGAACGCCATGCGACGCTCGACGAAGTCCGCCCTGCTGCTGGCCGCGACCCTGTCCCTGAGCTGGATTGCACTCGCGCAGACGGACCGGACCGCACGCTTTCCCGAGATGTCGCGCGCTGCGGAAAAGACCGGCCTCGCCGAGGACTTCAAAGGCATCACGACCAACGGCGAACCGGTGCGCGGACTGTTCCCGTTGCGCTCGACGGGCGTGTCCACCGAACCGGTGCGGGTTGCTACCGGCAAGTTCCTCGCGGCGCTCACCGACGAGCAGCGGCGCAAGACCACTTTCCCGGTCGACGACGTCGAATGGCGCAAGTGGATGAATCAGAGTTTCTACGTCCGCCAGGGCGTCAGCTTCAAGGAGATGAGCGAGTCGCAGCGCTCGGCGGCGTTCGCACTGCTCGGCGCCGCGCTGAGCGCGAAGGGGCTGAAGCTGAGCCAGGACATCATGAAGCTCAACCACACGCTCGGCGAGCTGAACAACGACAACTTCGTCGAGTACGACGAAGGGCTCTACTGGATCACCGTGATGGGCACGCCGTCGCCGACGCAGCCGTGGGGCTTTCAGCTCGACGGCCATCACCTGATCGTCAACTACTTCGTGCTCGGCGACCAGGTCGTGATGACGCCGGCGTTCTTCGGCTCCGAGCCGACCTATGCGGCCGCGGGCAAGTATCGCGGCACGCGTGTGATGAAGCCCGAGCAGGACCTCGGCCTCGTGTTCATGAAGTCGCTCACGCCGGAGCAACGCAAGGCTGCGACGCTGCGGGCGTCGAAGACGGGCAACGACAATCTCACCGAAGCGTTCAAGGACAACGTCGCGCTCGACTACGCCGGCGTTCCCGTGCGGACGTTGAACGCTGCGCAGAAACGCCAGCTCCTGACGCTGATCGGCCTGTACGTTCACAACATGCGCGACGACCAGGCGCGCGTGCGCATCGACGACGTCAACGCAAGGATGGACGACACCTGGTTCGCGTGGATCGGCGGCAGCGAGCCCGACTCGGTGTTCTACTACCGCATCCATAGCCCGGTGATCCTGATCGAGTTCGATCATCAGAAGCCGGCAAATCTGCGACATCTGTATCCGGACGCGCCGTATCGGGAGCACATCCACGCGGTGGTGCGCACGCCGAACGGCAACGACTATGGGAAGGATCTGCTGCGGCAGCACTACGCCGCCGAACCGCACTGAGATCTACGCGACCTGGTTCCTGCCCGCGCGCTTGGCGCGGTACAGCTGGATATCGGCAGCCTGCAGCAGTTCCGGCACCTCCGCGCTGCCATCCCACTGCGACAAACCGATGCTGAGCGTGACGTTGAGATCCGGCTGTACGTGCCGCCATTCATGCTGTTCGACGCAGGCACGCAAGCGCTCGCAGAACTCGAGCCCCTCCTCCTGCGACAGGCCGGGCAGGATCAGCGCAAACTCCTCGCCGCCGATGCGCGCGACCAGGTCCGTAGGACGGCACTCGCCGCGCATCAACGCGGCAACTTCATTGAGCACCTTGTCGCCCACCGCATGACCGAGTCGGTCGTTGATGACCTTGAAGTGATCGAGGTCGCCGACTGCGATGCTGAGCGGATGGCCCACCGCGAGCGCGACTTCCATTTCTGCCGACAAGCGCTGCGCGAAGTGGCGGCGATTCGCGAGACCCGTCAGCGGATCCTCCTGAGATTCGCGCTCGAGCTTCAGGCTGCGCTCGCGTAGCGCGGCGATGAGACGCTCCTTCTCCGCGCTCGCCTTCTCCAGCTCGTGCGTGCGCTCGGTGACCCGCATTTCCAGGCGCATCCGATAGTCTTCGAGGTCTTCGAACGTCCGCGCGTCGACCACTGCCGGCGCGACTTGCGTGGCGAGCTGTTGCATCAGGTGCAGGTCCGCCAGCGAGTACACGCCCGCCGCAGTGTGTTGCACGCTGAGCAGGCCCGTCACCATGCCGCCCTCGATCAATGGCACGACGATGACCGAGCCCGTTTCCTTGCTGGTCCACTCCGCGCGCTCGCGCAACTCCACCGGCGCTCGCGACCAGTCCTCGATGAGCAGCGGCTCGCGACGCTCGACCGTCCAGCCGAACAAACCGGCGTTCACGCTCTTGGTGCGCGCCGGCTGACGCACACCGCCGCGCTCGTGCACGCGAAAGTCGAGGATCTGCTGCCCGGGCTCGACCAGCACGAAGTAGAACTCGTCGAAGCGGAACAGCGTGCGCGTCTCCGTGAGGATGCGCTCGCCGAGCTCGTCGATGCGTCTTGCGCCGTGCAGTGCACGGCTCGACTCGAACAGCTTCGCCATCGGTCCGCGCCGATCGGCGGCAGTGGCCGCGATGCCGATGCTGTTGAAGCTCAACACGAACACCAGCATCACGAGCGCGAACAATACAAATGCCGAAGGTCGGCCCGCGTTGTAGAGCACCGCAGCCAGCACGCCGGCCGGTACGAACACGAAGTCCGACAGCACGTATGCAGGCTTGAGAACGCTGCGCACATCGCGACGATCGAACAGGAAGAACAGCGTCATCACGCCGGTGTTCACGGCCTGCGCAACGATCGCCATCGCGGCGAGCGGCCAGAGGTCCGCGAGACTGACGTTCGACAACGGATAGTGACCGCCCGCCGCCGTGTACGCGGCCCCCGCCGCAAGCAGCATGATGATGGTCATCGCCGCGTTGTGCAGGGCACGCAACGCCGCGAAAATCGTCGAGCCCTGACTATACGAGCGGTTGAACAGCGGCCAGATGAAGCTCGCGGTAGCGCAGATCGCTGCGGCCACGGCCGGACTGAACACGAGCAGCAGTCCGATCTGCGGCACGCGCTCCATCGAGATCAGGCCGATGCGCATGGACAGCCCGAACTGGAACACGAACAAACAGGCCACGACGGCGATCGCGACGACCCACACGGGCGGGAAAGCCGCGGTCGAAGTCAGCTCGAAGGCCAGCCACGCGCCGGCGCCGGCAGCAAGCAGCGCCGAGTAGGCAGCGAGCGCGCGATAGCGGGAGGCCATCGCGGCAGTGTACTCGTCTCAATGACGCTTGAAATATTGTACGGCGCGCTCGTGCTTCTGCGCGGCCGCACGCGTGCTGAAGGTGCCGAGATTGCGGCGGCGGCCGGTCTTCGGATTCTTCTTACGCGAGTACAGGCGATAGCCGCCCGAGGCAAGTTTGCGGATCATGCCCGCTCAACGCGCGTCCTGCAGATCGAGATCCCAGGTCTCCGCGACCAGCTTCGCGCCGAAGCTTTCGTGCGCCTCCGCCGCGACTTTACGGAATCCATGCGCCTCGTACAGCTTGCGCGCGGCGTTGAGAATGCTTTGCGTCCACAACGTCACCTTGCGATAGCCCGCCTCGCGGGCGAAGGCAAGGCACGCCTCCACCAGTGCGTTACCGACGCCCATGCCGCGCTGACTCGGATCCACCAATAACAGCCGAAGCTTGGCGACCGTGCGCGAGTGCCGCACCAGCATGATGCAGCCGACCGGCAGTCCTGCACGCTCCGCGATCCAGCAGCGCTCGCCGCTGGGATCGAGCTCGCGCAGGAATTTCGCGCAGATCTCCGCGACCAGCGCCTCGAACTCGCCGTTCCAGCCGTACTCCTGCGCGTACAGCGCGCCGTGCTTCTGCACGATCCAGCCCATGTCGCCCGGACGATGCTCGCGCAGCGTCAGCTCGCGATTCGGCGCCGGCTGCGCACCCAGCAGCGACTGTACGTTCTGCAAATGCCCCTGCAGCTTGAGCTGCTGCTCCGGCTGCAGCGGCGCGAGCATCGTGCCGATCTCATCCCGCGCGCGCACGTCGAGCGACTGAAATGTCGCCCTGCCCTTCGCTGTCAGGTGCAGATGCGCTTTGCGCGCGTCGTCGCCGGAACGCTCGCGCTTCAGCCAGCCGCGCCGCGCGAACTTCGCGAGGATGCGGCTCAGGTAACCGGCGTCGAGCGCGAGATCGCGGACCAGGTCGCTGGCCAACGGCCGCTGGCGATGGGCGATTTCGTACAGCACGCGAACCTCGGTCAGCGTGTAGGCGCTGTCCAGCAGCCCGCCGCCCAACACGCCGATCTTCTGCGTGTAGAAGCGATTGAATTCGCGTACGGCGCTGATGTGCGGCTCGGTTGAGCGGGAACTACGCATGACGCCGACTATCGGCGAAGTAGTTGACTGAGTCAAGTATCGGTCCGACGGCAGCGCACTGCGCTATTCTCGAAGTCATGGCGAAGTCGCAGGTGCAGATCCGCCGCTCGCGCATGGAAGATGCCGAATCGCTGTGCGACACCATCAACGCGGTCGCGCGCGAGAAGTGGTGGCTCGCGACCGTCGACGGCTTCTCTCCCGAGCAGACCCGCTCGTTCCTGAAATTCGTCATGGATCATTCGCTGTCGCAGGTGGTCGCGGTGGAGAGCGGTTTGATCGTCGGCTGGTGCGACGTGGTGCCGAAGGGCCCGCGCGGCTTCTCGCACGTCGGCGCGCTCGGCATGGGCGTACGGCGCGAATGGCGCCGTCAAGGCGTAGGACGGCGCCTGCTGGAGCAGTGCCTCGGCCTCGCGCGCGCCGCGAAGCTCGAGAAGATCGAGCTCGAGGTGTTCACCGACAACGACGGCGCGATCCGCCTGTACGAAGCGCTCGGCTTCGTGCGCGAGGGCGAGAAGTCGCGGGCACGCAAACTCGAAGGCCGTTACCAGGACGTCCTGCTCATGGCCCTCTGGCTGTAGTCAGCCCGACATTCTCTTGCTCGCCGCCATCACCTTCGACTGAATCCGCTGGCCGACTTCTCCGCCCCACGCGGTCCGCAGCGCAGCCAGGGTTTCCGGCGCAGCTTCCTGCGGCGTGCCCGATTTGAACGGCGGTTGCGGCGAGTACTCCAGCGCCAGTTGCGTCACGCGTGCACGCTCCGGTCCGACGACATGCGCCATGAGCGCGAGGCCGAAGTCGATACCGGCCGTCACGCCGCCGCCGGTCGCACGATTGCGATCGATGACCCAACGCTCGCTGGACGGCGTGGCGCCGAAGAGCGCGAGCGAGTCGCGCGCGAACCAATGCGTTGCGGCCCGATAGCCGCGCAGCAGACCCGCGGCGCCGAGCAGCACTGCACCGGTGCAAACGCTCGTGACCCATTTCGCCTGCGCGCCGCGGCTGCGCAGGAAGTCGATGGCGGCTGCATCTTCGAGGAGCTCGAACGTCGGCAGCAGACCGCCCGGCGTGAACAGGATGTCGGGCGCGCTCCAGGCGTCCTCGAACGAAGTCGTCGCGAGCACAGCGAGACCTGAGTCGGTCGGCACGGGCCCGGCACTCTTCCACGCGAACTGAACCTCCGCGCCCGGCCATGTCGACCACACCTGCAGCGGACCCACCAGGTCCTGCAGCGTCATGCCCGGATACACGAGCATGAGGATGCGCGTGGCGGGTGCGGCGGCGGCAGTCGGCGACTCCGCGCCCGATGTCTTCGGTGAGATCGCGGCAGCTCCCGCCAGTGCGGCCAGTTCCAGTAGCTCTCGACGGTTCATGGTGCGTCCTCCGTTTGAGCCGCCAGAGTGCCGCGGATCGCCGTGGCAGTTATGACAAGAGATTGACGTTTCATGCCAACGGCCGATACTGCGCGTCATGAGCAGGACGACCATTCATGTCGCGTGCTTCGAGGGCGCCGAGCTGCTCGACATCGCGGGACCGACCAGCGTTTTCAGCTCGGCGACCAGCCTGCTCGGACGGGACAAGGGCTACGACGTGCGGCTCGTTGCGGAACGCGCCGGCCCGGTCGTGACCTCCAGCGGCGTCACGCTCACGGCACAACAGGCGCTTGGCTCGATTCGCGGCGAGATCGACACGCTGATCGTGCCCGGCGGTCTGCGGGGCGCCATCGAAGGCGCCGCGCCGCTGGTGCCGCTCGTGCGCCGTCTCGCGTCCAGGACGCGCCGCCTCGCCTCGGTGTGCTCGGGCGCATTCATATTGTCGCGCGCCGGTCTGCTCGACGGGCGCGCAGCAGTCACGCATTGGGCGGCATGCGAGCAACTGCGCCGGCAGCATCCGCAATGCCGCGTGGAGGACGATCGTATCTTCGTGCGCGACGGCCAGGTGTGGACTTCGGCGGGCGTCTCGACCGGGATCGATCTGGCGCTGGCGATGGTCGAGGAAGATCACGGCCCGCAACTCGCGCTCGACATCGCGCGCTGGCTGGTCGTCTATCTGCGGCGGCCCGGCGGGCAGAGTCAGTTCAGCGCCCCGCTCGCGGCGCAGATGGCGGAGCGCGAAGGTCTGCGCGATCTGCTGCTATGGATGACGGATCACATCAACGCGGATCTTTCCGTCGCGGCACTGGCGCAGCGCGCGAGCATGAGCGAGCGAACCTTCGCGCGCGTATTCGCGGCCGAGACAAGCTTTACTCCCGCGGTTTACGTGGAGCGCCTGCGCATCGATGCGGCGCGTCGCAGCCTGGAAGCGACGAAGAAATCGGTGAAACAGATTGCCCGTGCGTGCGGCTTTGGGACGGTGGAGACGATGCATCGCGCGTTCAGGAGATCCGTGGGATCCACGCCGATGCAGTATCGGGCGAGGTTCGCCACGCCGGCGCGCTTCAAGGCAGCGCGGCCCTGATCTCCTTGCGCGCAAATCCTTGCGCGCGCACCGCGAACTCGCGACAAGTGGCCGCGGCGTAAGCAAGACGCCGATCCCGGACGAACGCTCTGCGGCTCGATGCCGAGCGGCCGCGCCACGCGTCGTAGGCGGGCACGGCAGTCTTGAGCAGGAAATCCACCCACCGCGCGGCGGTCCGCTCCTCGGTGACTCCCGCAGCGCGCTCTTCGCAGTTCCGCGCTATCGTGGCGCGCAGCGCCGGATCGCTGCGCAGCTGTTCCAGCGTTTGCAGCACGTCATTGACGCTCGCCACTTCGAAATAGTCGTAAGCGTTGCGCCGCTCCGCCTGGTACGCGGACTCCCGACCGAGCAGCGCGGGCACGCCGGCAAGCCAGCTGTTGTAGAGCTTCGACGGCGGAAACTTGTGGAAGGAAACGCTGGCGAAACTGCGCACGGCCAGCACCGCGTCCGTCTCGCTGTAGTCGTTCCAATGGTGGCGGTCGACGATCTGAAAAGTGAATCCATGCTCCTGCAGCAGGCGGGCGAAACGCCGGCTGCTCAACTGTGGCGCGAGCCGAGGCGGCAGTCCGTAGTACCCAATGTTGACGAACGCATCGCCCCGCGCGGGATCGCGGGGAATCAGCCCAGCTTCGGGCCACAAAGGCAGGAATGTCGCCGGCCAGGTGCGCGATGGACGCCGCAGCATGGGATCGAGCGGATTCTGCACGAGGTGCAACTGCGCGCTGGGATGGCGGTAGAAGTCCGCCACGATGCACACGAAAAGCTGACGGTCGTTCGGCACGATCTCGTTCGGCAGGAACTGGCGATGAGTGACGATGATGCCCGCCTGCGGCAGCTCATCGGTCAGCCGGCACTGGAAACCCCTGGCCGCGAGCACGCCGTAGGTTTTCACCGTCCAGACGTAGCCGCCTGCGCGGTAGGCGAATCGGTGAACACTGTCACGCGCCGCCTCGTCAGCCGAACCCGGAGGATAGTAGAAATAGATGGGCGGCCGATCCATGTTGCTCTTCCGTCAGCGCTTGCCGAAAGTCGGTGCTGCTCAATCGGCGCCGTGGCGAAGAGTTCCACGCGGCGCCCGCTCTTCATTGACACGTCAACAGTGTCGGGCGTGGACCTGCAGGGCGCGGCAGGGAGGCTTCCGTGCCTCCGTCCGCACCCTCCTACGCGTGAGGATCAGGGTGTCATCGCTTTGCCGGCTTTGACGATGAATGCCCACACGCCGCCGCCGGTCGTGATCGGGCCGTTGAGTTTCGTCGACGTGCCGGGCTGCGCGACATCGACGCGATACAGCTCTGGCTCCGTACCGTCCTGCTCAGCCGAGTACATCGCGCTCGCACTGTCGTCGGCGTACTCGAATTGCCACAGGCCCGCGCCCGTCATCGGCGCGCTGAGCTTGGTCGAAACGGCCGGAGCATCGAAGGCCACTTCGTACAGCTCGTACACCGCAAGATCGTCCTGTGTCGCGATGTAGCCGGCGTGCGTGCCGTCGGGACGGAACTTGAAGTCCCACACGTCGCCGTCGGCCACAAGCTCGCCGCTGATCTTCGTCGTGACGCCCGGTGCGGCGATGTCGACGCGGAACAGCTCGATCTTCTCGTCGACCTCCTGGTCTGCGACGTACAGCAGGAAACTGCTGTCAGCGGAGAACTGATAACCCGCCATGACATCGCCACCTGCCACGAGCGCCGGACTCAGCTTCGTCGAGGTGCCCGGCGTCGACAGCGCGACGGTGTAAAGCTCCGTGACTTCATCCGTGTCCTGGTCCGCGCAGTACGCGACGCGCTGCGAGTCGGGGCTGAACGCGAAGTTGCACAGACTGCCGCCGGCAACCAGCGGACCGTTGAGCTTCGCCGTCACGCCGGGGCTCGCCACCGTCGCGTGATACAACTCGAGAACACCATCGACATCCTGGTCGGCGACGTACGCCACGTGGGTGCTGTCCGGACTAAAACCGAAGCCGCTGCTCACGTTACCGTTGGCGACGAGCTGCGAGCTCATCTTCGCCGACGCGCCCGGGCTGCCGATCGCGACCGAGAACAGCTCGAGACGATCGACCACTTCCTGATCGGCGCGATACAGCACGCGCGCGCTGTCCGGGCTGATCGAGTAGCCGCTGCGCACCGAGCCGCCCGGTGTGAGCGAGCCGCTCAGCTTGGCCGACGCACCCGGATTGGCGAGGTCGACGAGATACAGGTCGTACAGGCCGATCGTCGGACCGTCGGCGCGATACACGACCTTGCTGCCATCCGGCGTCTGCAGGAAATCCATGACGTCGCGATTCGTCTGCAGCTGCGGATTGAGCTTTGCCGCGACGCGCGGCGCGTTCAGCATTACGCGATACAGCTCGTAGCGCGTGTCGATATCCGCGTCGGCGATGTAGATGACCGACTTGCCGTCCGGGCTGAGCGCGAAGTCATAGACGTTGCCGCCCGTGACCAGCGGCGCGCTGAGCTTGACCGAGCCGCCCGGCGCGGTCGCGTCGACCATGTACAGCTCGTCGATGCCGGCCGTCGTCTGGTCGGCGACGTAGATCACCGGTGCCAGCCCGGCGCCAGGACCTGGACCCGGATCAGGACCTGGACCGGGACCCGGGCCAGGGCCCGGACCGGGATTGCCGCCGACCGGAGGGCCGCCGGCCTGCTGGGAGCCGCCGCCGCCGCAGCCGGCGAGAGCGATGCCGATTGCCACGCACAACAGTGCGTTGGGCATCGAGCGTGCGATGCGAGAGGATGAAATGGAAGTCGTCATGGGGGAGTCTCCAGAGGGGTTGAGGTCTTTCACTCCCTGCATGCGTAGAATTCGCGCGACCGGGATCAAAAAAGTCCTCGATCAGAAGGGGACCAGGGGATTCATGAGTGACGGTGAGGTAACCCGGCTGCTCGACGCGGCAGGCTCCGGCGACCGCGCGGCGCTCGAGCGCCTCTACGGGCAGGTCTACGACGAGCTGCGGCGGCTGGCCGAATCGCGGCTGCGCCGCGAGCGCGCCGGTCACACGCTGCAACCGACCGCGCTCGTCAACGAGGCTTACCTGCGCCTGAGCCCGGACCGCTCGTCGTGGGAGAACCGCCGCCACTTCTTCGGCGCAGCCGCGCAGGCAATGCGCCGCATCCTCGTGGATCACGCGCGGCAAAAACTGGCCGACAAGCGCGCGGCCGGCGCGCGCGTCACGCTCGCCGATCTCGACATCGCCGCACCCGAGGAAGATCTCGACGTGCTCGCAGTGAACGACGCGCTCGACGTGCTGGCGCAGGAGGATCCCCGCCTGTCCGAGGTCGTCAGCCTGCGATTTTTTGCCGGCATGAGCGTCGAGGAAACGGCGCGGGCGCTCGACGTCTCGCCGATCACCATCAAACGCGACTGGGCATTCGCACGGGCGTGGCTGTGCGAGCGCATGGGCTCAGCAGGAACTCCGCCGGCGTGACGCTGCAAACCGAACGCGAGTTGTTCGAAGCGTGCATGGACCTCGCCCCCGGGCAGCGCACCGCCTGGCTCGCGGAGCATTGCGGCGATTCCACGCTGCGCGAACGCATCCTGCGGCTGCTGCGCGCCCACGACTCCGCGCAGGAGCACGGCTCGCTCGAACAATCGCCGATCGCGCAGGCGCGGCGCATCGGCAACTTCGACCTGCTCGAGAAGATCGGCGAAGGCGCGATGGGCGAAGTGTGGCTCGCGGAGCAGACCGCACCGGTGCGCCGGCGCGTCGCGGTCAAGATCGTCAAGGCCGGCACCGGCTCCCGCGAGGTCATCGCGCGCTTCGAGCTCGAGCGCCAGGCGCTGGCGATGATGAGCCATCCGAGCATCGCGCACATCGTCGAGGCCGGCGAGACCGCCGACGGCCGGCCCTACTTCGCGATGGAGTACGTGCCGGGAATTGCGCTGACGAAGTACTGCGACCAGCATCGGCTCGGCATCGACGAGCGCCTCGGTCTGTTCATCCTGATCTGCGAAGCCGTGCAGCACGCTCATCAGAAGGGCGTGATCCACCGTGATCTCAAGCCGGGCAACCTGCTGGTCGCAGAAATCGACGGCCGGCCGCTGCCGAAGGTGATCGACTTCGGCATCGCCAAGGCGGTCGCGCTCGATCGGCAGCCGAGTCGCGCGCACACGATGATCGGCCACCTCATCGGCACGCCGGAGTACATGAGTCCGGAGCAGGCGCAGCTCTCGCCGCTCGACGTCGATACGCGCGCCGACGTGTACTCGCTCGGCGTCGTCCTGCATGAGTTGCTCACGGGCGCGTTGCCCTTCAAGACTACGGATCCGAACGCGACGCCGGCGATGCTCGTGCAGGAACTGCTGACGCATGACCCGGCCGCGCCCAGCTCGCGCGTGCGCGTCGCAGCGCCCGAGCCGCAGGAAAGCGCTGCGAACCGCGGGCTGACATCGCGCCAGCTCGCCGCGCGCCTGACGGGCGACCTCGACTGGATCGTGTTAAAGGCCCTGGAGAAGGACCGCAACCGGCGCTATGCCTCGCCTTCGGAGCTCGCCGCCGATGTCCGGCGACATCTCTTGGACGAACCAGTTGTGGCCGGTCCGCCTTCCACGCTCTATCGCCTGCGCAAGTTCGCGGCGCGCCATAGGCTGCCGCTCACGCTCGCCGCGGGTGTGTTCGTCGCGGCGATCGGGTTCGGCGCGATGATGGCGTGGCAGGCGCATCAGCTCGCGCTGCAGCGTGACGAGGCCCGCTTTCAGGCACAGCGCGCCGAGGCTTCCAGCGAGTTCATGAGCCTGATGCTCGAAGAAGTCGGTCCGGAAGGCCGGCCGCTCTCGCCGATCGAGCTCGTCGACAAGGGCGTGCAGCTGCTCGACCGCCGGTACGGCGCCGATCCGCAGTTCGCGGCGCGCATGCTGTTGCAGATGTCGCGTCGCTACATGGATCTCGGCAGCACCGAGAAATCCGGGCAGGTGCTGGTGCGCGCGCTGGCGATCGCGCGCGAGGTCGACGACCCTGATCTGCTCGCCGACGTCGAGTGCACGACCGTGCGCGCGGATCTCGACGCCAATCGCCCCGAGCTCGCAAAAGAACATCTTGCAGGTGCACGCGCCGCGCTCGCGCGCCTGCCGAATCCTCCAATCGTCACCGAGGTGGATTGTCTGCGTGCCGAAGCCGACATGGCCGAGAACGCTCGCGACTTCGCCACGGGCGAGGCGAATCTGCGCAAGGCCCAGCAACTGCTCGAACGCAGCGGCAACACACGCGGCCTGCTCTACCACGCCGTGCTGACGGACCTCGGCGGCGTGCTGTTCCGGACCAGCCGTTTTCGCGAGGCGCTCGCGCTGAACGAGCTCACGGCCGATGCGCTGGATCGCAACGGCCGCGGCGGCACGCTCGGCCGCGTCACTGTCGCGGCCAATCGAGCGTCGTTGCTGATGCGATTGGGCGAAGTGCGCGGCGCGGAAGCAGCGGCATCGGAAGCAATCCGTCGCATGCAGCGATTGCGAGGCAACGAGCCTGCCACGCCGATGCAGGCCGTTGGCTACGGCATCACGCTGAACCGTCTCGGGCGGCACGAGGAAGCGCGCAAGCTCCTGACCACCGCGCGGGAGCAGGCGCGCTCGCTTGGCGCGGAGTTCTGGATTGTCATCGCCCAATATCACCTGGCCCGTTCGCTCGTGCTCGCTGGCAGGACCGAAGAAGCGGCGCCGCTGCTCGACGAAGTTCGTACTGCGTGGAGCAGCAATGCGACGGCGAACCGCGATCGCCTTGCGGATCTCTATCGCACGCAGGCTGAGATTCACCTGGTGGACGGAAATCTCGAGCAGGCGCGTGCGGCAATCGACAGGTCGCTCGCTGAGTTCGGCTATCCCAAGGCCGATCCCGCTCCGTTCCTCAGCGCCGCGCTCACGACCGCCGCCCAGATCTACGCGAAGGCCGGTCAGTTGAACCAGGCGGAATCGTTTGCGAGCGCAGCGCTCGAGCTTGCGGAGGGTATCGCTCGCGATCCTCGGCAGAGCGCCGATGTCGGCGAGGCGTTGCTGGTACTGGCGTCCGTGAAGCGGGCACGCGGAGACGAGACCACAGCGCAGTCATACGTGCAGCGGGCGACCGAAGCGCTGTCGAATTCCCTGGGGCAGGAGCACTCGCTGACGCGTCAAGCGAACGCGATGCAGCTGCAAACCAGCAAAGCCAGGTAGCGGCTACTGCGCGAGCTCCTGCGAGGAGACGTGGTTCAACGCGATGAACCACTGCCCATCGCGCTTGCGCATCAGCCTCGTGTTGATCCCATCCTGCGCTTTCTGCGGGCGCTTCAGCTGATAGCGGCTGATGAGCTGCGCCGCGTCCGGTGCGAGCATCTCGATCTTGATATCGAAGAAGTGCAGCGAGCCGCGCGTCTCCTCGGAGCTGCCGTAATCGCGGATGTAGTGATCGAGCGTGCCCTGCCAGTCCTTCTGGAACTTGCCGCCCGAGACGAACACCACGTCCGGATTCGCGAAGCCCTGCATGTAGCCGCGGAAGTCGCCGCGATTCCACGCCGCTTCCATGCGCGCGATGACGTCGCGGATGGCCTGTTTCTCGGCCTCCGCGTCGACCGCCGCCGCGGGCACGCAGTCCGCTTGCGGCTTGCACGCCGCCATGAGACCGAACACAAGAAGCAATACCAGGGTGCGGAAAGAGCGTTGGAGTGTCATTGCGGCTCGCGGACCATCGGTACGATCTCGGGCGACGTGCCCGAGCGAATGATACCGACTTGCCGGAAGCCGAGACGCTCGTAGAAAGGAATGTTGCGCGGATTGGTCGATTCGAGATACGCGGGCAGCTGCTCGCGATCGCAACGCTGCAGGATCGGCCACAGCACCGTCGCGCCCAGTCCGCGGCTCTGATGCAGCGGCTCGACGCCGACAAACGGCAGATACCAGTGCGGTCCCTGCGGATGATGCTTCCCCATCTGCTGGATCATTTCGAACAGCTGGTTCTGTCGCGATGCATGCACGGTGCGCTGGACGATGTCGACCAGCTCCGCTTCGTCGGGCTCGACGCCGGGCGGCAGCCACAGCGCAACGCCCGCGCCATCGCCGACCTCGAAGCCGCTTTCACTGTCGAAGGCGCGGCCGCCGAGTGCGCGCGCGAACGCGGGAAACGCCCAGAGAAAATCGTGCGTGGACGGCCAGAACCAGCGGCTCGGCGGGTCGGTCGCAAACGCCAGCGTCAGCGTGGCGATGGCGTTGGCCTCACGATGCGGATAGATACGGGTGGTCGTGCGGGAAGGACTCATGGCAGCCAGACTAAGGTCCGGCCGTAAAACCACCCGGGGATCGGTCGTGAGAAAAGCGTGAATCGCGCGGCGGGGCTGCAGGGTCAGCGTCGGGACTAGTCCTAAAGTGCTGCCGGGCGTTGCAGCAAAGTTGAGAGGTTGTGGGACGAGGGTGAGAGGGCTTAGCGGAGAGGAAAAGGAGGCGGAATGGCTCTCGCAGAGATCGCAGGGATCGCAGAGGTAAGAAGGGAAAGAATCGAGAGGGTTGGATTGGAGATTCCGAGAATTCCTAAAGCATCCTGGTCTTCTTGAGATAACTTTCGACGTCGCGATACGAGCCGTCGTCGCCGGCGTATTTCACGAGGTTGCGGGCGGTGCGCAGCCAGTCCACGGTCGATGGTTGCAGGGTCGTGAGCGCGTGCGCGAAATCATCAGCGGTCAAAGAGCGCTCGCGGCCGTTCACGATGTTGTCTTCGAGCACCGCTTCCTTGGCGAGCTCGATCAGCCCGTCGATGTCGGCGCCGGAGTAGTGCGCGGTCCTGTGCGCGATGGCTTCGAGATCGAGCGCATCGCACGGCACGCCGGTCAGCTTCACTTCCAGCATGCGCTGGCGAGCGGCAGCGTCGGGAGGCGGCACGAAGATCTGCCGCGAAAAGCGCCCGGGCCGCTTCATCGCCGGATCCACGTCCCACGGCATGTTGGTCGCGGCGAGAATCAGCAGCCCCTTGTTGTCTTGCCCCATGCCGTCGAGCTGCGCGAGGAACTCGTTGACGATCGTGCGCGTGTGCTCGGAGTTCGCCTTCGAGCGCGAATAGGCGAGCGCATCCAGCTCATCGAAGAACAGCACGCACGGCGCCTGGGCGCGCGCCTTGACGAAGATCGAGGCGAGATTGCGCTCGCTCTCGCCCATCCACATGTTGAGCACGTCCGAGATGCCGACCGAGATGAACTCGGCATTGCACTCGTTGGCGACGGCTCGCGCGATCATGGTCTTGCCGCAGCCGGGCGGACCGTACAGCAGGATGCCGCCGCCCGCCTGCTTGCGAAAGCGCTGGAACATCCCGGGGTTCACGAACGGCTCGATGATCTTGATGCGGATCGTCTTCTTCAGGTCCTCCATGCCGACGATGCTGGAGAAGCGGACCTTCTCCTCGGGCACGCGCTGAATCGGCACGACGTTGCTGACGGTCTCGCTCACGACGCGCAGCTGCGGAGCGGCGCGACGCGCCTGCGACTCCAGCCGGTCCAGCTCTTCGTCGGCCACGAAGCCTTCGAGCGGACGCGCCTTGGCGTAGCTCGACAGCGCTTCCGGACGGCGCCCGAGCAGCAACAGCGCACGTGCGCTTCCAACGTGTCCGGACGCGTGCTGCGGAGTCTGCTTGCACAACAACGTGTACTGCGCGAGAGCCAGCTCGCCCTCACGCTCCGCGAGCAGACACTGCGCATAAGCTTCGCGCAATGCGCTGTCGAAGGGATTCGCGAGCAGTTGACGTTCGAGATCGGCGCGGGTCGACATGAGTTCACGCTCGCATCAGGCGTTTCAGGATCGGCGGCCAGACCCAGCTGTAGACGACGTACGCGAAGAAGACCAGTCCGATCGTGCCGGCGATCGCCGGGTCCGAGCGGCGCAGCGCATTCAGACCGAACACCGCGATCAACCAGATCACCACCGAGCCGGCCCAGCCGAAACGCATGACCGGCCACAGCGGCCACATCGACCAGTGCGTCACGAGTCGCAGTTGTTTGACGATGTCGACGATGCCTTCGTTGTCGGGCTGCGCACGCAACAGCTCTCGCGCGATGTTGAGAGCTTCGCGGCGCTGCCCGCGCTGCTGCAGCGAAAGCACGACCAGCAGCAGCGTGCGCACCGATTGCGGATGGTGCACCAGCAGCTGCTGCAATCCCTGACTGGTCGTTTTGCCCGGCCGCTCGATGAAATCGCAGACGGTCTGCGCAGCCAGGCATTCGACGCTGTCCGGATCGTACTTCAGGCCTTCGAGCGCCAGCTGGCGCGACTTCTCGAAGTTCAGCGTCTTGAGCATGAGCTGCGCGTATCGCCCGTAGTAGTGCGCGTGCTCGGGGTACTCGCGCAGCAAGTCGATGATGACGCGCTCGGCGTCGACGTTGTCCTCGCGCTCCAGCAGCAGCTCGAAATACAGCAGCCGCGCGGATTCGTCATTGGGATCGGACAGCAGGACCTGCCGCACAGTCGCGAGCGCATCGTCGTTGCGATCGTCGAGATAGTCGGTCCACGCCGACTGCAGCAACAGGCCCGCGTGCTCCGGATGCTCTGTCAATGCAGGCTTCAGTAGCGCGCGCGCCTGATCGACGCGGCGCCGCTGAAGCAGCGCCTCGACCTGTTGCATCACGTGTTCCGGTGTCGTGGCCTGCAAGCCGCTATCCCATGATGATCGAGATGTACGCGATGGACAGCGCCATGCCGAAGACGATGCAGGCCACGCCGCCGATCCAGCCGTTCGGCCGCGTCAGGCCCATCAGGTCGGCGTTGACCTGCTCCTTGCGATGAAGCAGGTAGCCGATGCCGACGACGGCCAGCCCGCTCAGCTGGCCCGAGAAGCGCGCGGCCCGGCCGCCGAGCTGTTCGGTGAACCAGCCGCGCACGTCTGCACCGGCAGTGGAATGGAACAGCAGCCAGCCGCCCAGCGCGAGCGCGACCAGCAACGCGACCCACACGGCCACATCCTTCGACACGCGTCGCAGACGCACGGAGTTCGTCGCGCATATCGCCAGCGCGCCGAACGGCCCGCCGAAAAATCCGGTGAGGAACGTGGTCTGCACTGAATAAGGCGCGGCTGCCCGCGCGTTGCCCGTGAGGCTCGGCTGCAACAGGTCTTCCCTGGGCCCGCTCAAATTATGTCGTCCCCGCCATGACTCCCAGGCGGTGATCGTAGCGAGCGGTCGGGGGTGGACGCTAGCGCTCGGTCCACTTCCCGTCCCAATCCGCGACTTCGTAGCGGTTGGTGGACGGGAAGCCCGGCGGGCGCTGGCGCTCGAAGCGCGGATCGTAGTCGATCTTCGTGGCGTAGCGCGGCTCGGTCGCGGAGATCGTGCCGCACGCGAGACTGCCGTAGATGTGCAACGTGGCGGTGCGCGGATGATCGATGGCCGTCACCATGAAGCGGTGCCCGGCGAAGATCGCCGCATCGATCTCCAGGTCGCCGCCGCCGGTCACAGCGGGCGGCGCAACTTCGACGACGCGGTCGCTGACGATGCCGAGATAGTCTTCGGAGCTCGCGTTGCCGCGCGGATTGTCGGCATACGTGATGCTGCCTTCGATCACCACGCGCCGCGGCGAATAGACGAGCACCTTGCCCGACACCACGCCCTCGATGTGCAACGCCGACTTGCCCTTGCCGATGAAATAGATCGGATGGTCGTGCGGAGCATTCAGGTACTGCGATTGCGCCGTGTCGATATTGGTCCAGCGATAGCTGCCGTCGCCGAAGAAGCGGATGCGCGTGTCGCCGGCAAATTCGTGCACGCGCGCCTGCTCGTCGCGCGGCGCCCATTCGAACGGCTGCGACGATTCCGGCAGCTCGATCTCGCTCGTGCCGGTCTCGAAGCCGCCGCGGAAGATGTCGGCACTGCGGCGCCGGCCGAGCGAAGTGTCGGTGAAGCCGCGCGCCGTCGTCGTCACCTTGCCGAGAAATTTCGGTGCGGTGCGCGAATCGGACAGCAGGCTGAAGCGCGAGTTGGTGTGGAAGCGGCCGGTGATCTCGTCGTCGTGAATCGCCACCTGCGGATCCCAGCGATCCACCATCTGCGTGAACTGCGAGAACGCGAGGCGATTGAGGTTCACCAGCGTCGTCAGCTTCTTGCCGTGATCGGAAGCGCTGACCTGGGCGATCACGCGGTCGAGCGCCGTGCCTTCGTTCGCACGCTCGCGGATCAGCAGCGCGCTGTACTGCCGGCCGTCCTGCTCCCAGGTCACTTCGGCCTGGGACGATTTGAGTGCCTGCTCAGCGAGCTGCTCGAGGCGTTTCGACAAGGCCGCCTTCTCGCTCGAAGGCATGGTGACCGTCGACTGCGGTCCTTCGAGGGCTGCGATTGCGATTGGCGCAGCCGTTGGCGCCTGGACATCGTCGACCGGAGCGGGCTCCTCCCCCTGATCCTCGATCGTGTCGCTGGGCGGCGGCGCCAGCTTCGACAGCGCCTGGTCGAGCTCGACTTCGCTCGGCGCCGTGGAGCCAGCTGGAAGTGGCGGCAGGTCGACGCCTTCGCGCTGTTCGGCGTCCGAGTCAGGCACCATCACCAGCTTGGACGTCGGCACGTCGGCCGAATGGATGCCGTACTCGCTGCCGCCGAACATAATGAAGACGAACAGGACGACGTGCACCGCCGCGGACGCGGCGATGCCATACATTTTTCGCGAGACACGCGGGTCGAAACGGCTGGTCAGCGCCAGTTCCATTGCTACCCCCCTGGAGTAGCCCAAGCATAGTCCGGTCGCGACGATTGAGAAACCCGCTTTTATTACAACGAGCTCCCGCCACACGCGCGGCGACCTGTCAGGCGGGCCCTACTGCCCGCGAGCCGGGTAATAAAGGCATGGATCGCCCGTTCCGCGGCTGATTTTTTGGGAGTAGAGTCGTTCGCATGCGTGACCCACTGTGCCGATCCGCGATTGCCCTCTTCATCACCGGCTCGCTGGCGGTGAGCGGCGCGAGCATCGCGCAGCAGGAGCAGGAACCGACATTCCAGAGCACACAAGAGGCGGCCGAGGCGGCCAACCGCCTGCCGGCGGGACAGATTCCGGCAGTGCTCAAGTCTCGCGAAGTCGACTTCATCTATCGCAGCACGCGAACTCCGCTCGCCTGCGATCAATTGCGCAATCGCGTCGCCACCGTCCTGCGCGCAGTCGGTGCGCGCGATGACATCCAGGTCGACGCGCGCGAGTGCGACTCGTTCCTCTCGCCCGATCCGCGCTCACGCCCCAGCCAGTCCGGTTCGCGTGTCCAGGGGACGTTCGAGCCGCGCGCCGGCGGGGATCTGACGAATCCGATGATGGACCGCACGACGGACCGGATGCGCATGACGCGCGCCGACCGTTACGACCGCGACCGCAGCCAGACGACCCCCGTGCACATCCGGCTCATGATGCCCGTCGTGATCACTCCGGAAGTCGTGCAGGAAGTGGAACGGGACAAGTCGCGCCGCGCGCTCGTCTCGCGCGTGCAAGGCAATCAGAATGCGGTGCTCGATGACCCGATCTATTTCCCCGCCGAGCGGCGCGACGTCACGCTGTCGCACGACTCGCTCGAGCTCGAGCCGATGGACTGCGAGCTGCTCGAACAGATGCAACGCACCGTATTCCGCGAGCTCGACCTCAAGGTCACCTCCTCCGCCCTCTCCTGCGACTCCGAGTCGTATCTGAAGCCGCGCCTCACCGTCAACGCACTCCTGCCTGTCGGTCTCGAAATGCCCGGCGAGCGCAAGCTCCGCGAACGCGCCGAGAAAAAAGCCGCCAAGTCGAAGGACCAGGAAACGTCGCAGTAGTTGGGGTAGTGGGACGCTGGTGCCGGGGTGGGCTGCGGAGAAGAGCGAGAGTAAGAAGATCTCTCGCCAAGATCGCCAGGATCGCCAAGGAAGAACAAGAAGATTTCGTATTCGGACTCTTCGATCAAACCTTTGTTAGCTCCTTCTTTCTTTTCTTCCCTTGGCGATCTTGGCGATCTTGGCGAGAGGTATTCCGGCTCTTCCTCTTTTCCGCTAACCCCCTCTCATCCGCGAACCACAATGCTTCAATGCTGCTGCGACGCTGAGCTGAGGAACCCAGCCCAGTAGTACGGATGCCGGTAGGGTTGTGATCCGGCGAGACGAGTATTGCGGATCTTGAGCTGCGAGGCGCGAAGAGCGCCGGCGGCATCCAT
>DATEKT010000139.1:0-8857 GCA_035277305.1 Steroidobacteraceae bacterium
GATTTGATCTCGTGCAGCTGACGGTGCGCGACAGCCGGAACGCCTTCCCAACCTGGCCGCGCGGCGACCGACTCAGGACGAAACTTCTTGCCGCACCATGAGCCCAGGATGATGTCGGGCGCACGTAGCACGACTTCGAGCGGATCGGCAATGATGCGGTCCTTGCCGAGCGAATGCCGGGCATTGTCGGCGAAGCAGTCCTCGCCGCCGGCGATGCCGATCAGTTCCGACACCCAGCGGATGCCGGAGATCATCGGCTCGTCCCACTCCTCGAAGTACACGCGCGGGCGCCGCGCGAAGCGGGCCGCGGCGGCGCGCACCTCGTCGAGCTCCTGCTCGAGCCGGGCTGCCAGCGTCTCAGCTTTTGCCTCGCAGCCGATCATGCCGCCGAGCACGCGGATCATCTGCAGGATGCCGGTCACGTCGCGCTGATTGAAGATGAAGACATTGAGCCCGAGACGTACCAGCTGTGCGGCGATGTCGGCCTGCAGGTCGGAGAATCCCAGCACCAGGTCAGGCCGCAGGTCGCGGATGCGCTCCACCTTCGCGCTGAGGAATGCCGACACCTTGGGCTTCTCGCGCCGTGCGCGCGGCGGACGCACGGTAAAGCCCGAGATGCCCACGATGCGCCAGTCCTCCTCCAGCAGGTACAGCGTCTCCGTGGTCTCCTCCGTGAGGCAGACGATGCGGCTGGGGTAACGGTCGGTGCGGGCGCTCGTAGAAGTTGCCATGTGCGCATCTTGCCGCGTCAACGGGCGCGTGTCAGGCTCGGCGGCGCATGATCCCTAGGCTTCTTGGCAACCTGGAACGCTGGCTGTTCGAGCCGCCCGAGTCCATCTACGGGCAACCGCTGTGGAAGCTGACGCGCATCCTGCGTTATCCCTACGGCCTGATCCGCGACATCCTGCGCGGCGACCTGACGCTGCGTGCGATGAGCCTGGTTTACACGACGCTGCTGTCGATCGTGCCGTTGATGGCGGTGTCGTTCTCGGTGCTCAAGGGGCTCGGCTATCACCGCGAGCTCGAGCCGGTCCTGTACACGTTCCTCGAGCCGCTCGGCGACCGCGGCTACGAGCTCACCAGCCAGATCATGACGTTCGTCGAGCGCGTGCGCGGCGACGTGCTCGGCTCCCTCGGCATCATCTTCCTGTTGTACACGACGATCTCGATGATCCAGAAGGTCGAGGAGAGCTTCAATTTCGTGTGGCGCGTCGCGCAGCCCCGCAGCCTGATGCGCCGTGTCAGCGAGTACCTCAGCGTGATGGTCATCGGCCCGGCGGTGATCGTCGCGGCGTTCGGCCTGATCGCGACGTTCGCGCACACCAGCGGAGTGCAGGCAGTCGCGCAATACGAGCCGTTCGGTACCGTGCTGGCGGTGTTCGGCCGGATCACGCCCTACGTGCTGGTCACCGGCGTGTTCACCTTCGTCTATGCGTTCATGCCGAACACGCGCGTGATGTTGCGCGCGGCGCTGATCGGCGGCCTGTTCGGCGGCGTGGTGTGGGCCGCGACCGGCATGATCTTCACGTCGTTCGTGGTCGAGTCGGCGCGCAACATCATCATCTACGCCGGATTCGCCATCGTGATCGTGGCGCTGATCTGGCTGCACGTCTCGTGGCTGATTCTCCTGCTCGGCGCGCAGCTGTCGTTCTACATCCAGAATCCGCAATACCTGCGACCCGGACGCGGCGAGATCAATCTCAACGCGAGCCTGCGCGAGCGCGTGGCGCTGTCGATCATGTACCTCATCGTGAACGACTATCGCAGCGCCGATCATCGCTGGAACACCAACAAGCTCGCCGACCACCTCGACCTGCCCGGCGCCGCGCTCAGCCCGATCGTCAATGCGCTGGAGCGCGCGAAGCTCGTGCTGCTGGCGGACGACGAGACGTGGGTGCCGGCGCGCGATCCGCAGACGATCGAGCTCATCGAAGTGCTCGAAGCGGTGCGCTACGACTCCGCGGGCCCGAGGCTGGGACGCATTCGCGACGTCGCGCCCGCTGTCGCCGCCGCGCGCATGGCGGAGGACGCAATGCGCAAGAGCCTCAAGGGCAAGACCGTGAGCGATCTGGTGAAGGAACAGGAGTTGTGCAAGGAGAGTCGGGCGGACGCCTGAGGACTTCACTCCCCCGCTATCGTCATCTGCTCGATCAGCACCGACCCCGTACGAATACCGCCGCGCGTATCGACATCATTGCCGACCGCGACGACCCGCCGGAACATCTCGCGCAGATTCCCCGCGATCGTGATCTCGTGCACCGGGTAGGCGATCGCGCCGTTCTCGACCCAGAATCCAGCCGCTCCGCGCGAATAGTCGCCGGTGACTCCATTGACGCCCTGCCCCATCAGCTCCGTGACGACGAGCCCGCGGCCCATCTTGCGCAGCAGGCCCGCAAAGTCGTCCGAACCGCCGGCGACGATGAGGTTGTGCACGCCACCGGCATTGCCGGTCGTCTTCAGTCCGAGCTTGCGAGCCGAGTACGTGCTCAGGACATAACCGGTCAGCACGCCGTCCTGCACGACCTCGCGATCGCGCGTGGCGACGCCTTCGCTGTCGAAAGCCGCGCTGCTGAGCGCCTTGCGCAGATGCGGGCGCTCGGAGATCTGCATCCACTGCGGAAAGACCTTCTCACCCGCGGCGTCGAGCAGAAACGAGGCGCGCCGGTACTGGCTGCCGCCGCGGATCGCACCCAGAAAGCTGCCGAACAAACCGCGCGCCAGCTCGGGCACGAACAGAACAGGAGCAGTGATCGTCGATAACTTCCGGGCGTTGAGGCGACGCAGCGCCCGGGCTGCCGCCTGCTTGCCGATGCTGACGCCGTCTTCCAGGTCACGCCAGTCGCGAACGGTGCTGTACCAATAGTCGCGCTGCATCTCCTCGCCATCTTCGGCGACGACGACGTAGCTCAGGCTGTGCAGCGTGGTGGCGACGGTGCCCATGAATCCCAGCGAGTTGCCGAACACGCGCAGCCCGCGATGACTCGACAACGAAGCACCTTCGGAGTTGCCGATGCGCGCATCGGCATCCAGCGCCGCGGCCTCGCACGCGATCGCCAGGTCGCGCGCAGCATCCGGATCGATCGACCACGGATGAAACAGATCGAGGTCGGGAAAATCGCGCGCCAGCGCATCGGGGTCCGGCAAACCCGCGCACTCGTCTTCCGCCGTGAAGCCGGCGATGCTGTAGGCCTTCGCAATCGTGTCGCGGATCGCGCCCGCGCTCAGGTCGCCGGTGCTCGCCGAGCCTTTGCGCTTGCCGCGGTACACGGTGACGCCCATGCCGCGGTCGCGCTGATACTCCAGCGTCTCGACTTCGCGCAATCGCGCAGTGACCGAAAGACCGGTCTCGACGCTGACGCCGACTTCCGCGTCGCTGGCCCCGAGCCCGCGCGCCTCGGCCAGCGCCAGTGAGACGAGATCTTGCAGGTCCTGTTGCGAGTAGCTCATCTGTGGGGCGACGGGGTTCGACATGACGGGGATTGTATAGGCTGTAGACTGTAGGCTGTAGGCTGTAGCCAGATGCGGAGAAGAACGCTCTTTATCTGGCTACGGCCTACAGCCTACAGCCTACAGCCTGTTCCCATGACGTCCGAATCAGAAACCGAACGACCCAGTAAATCTGAGCGCAAGCGCCGCAGCGACGACCTGCAATCGCTCGGCGAAGCGCTGATCGACCTGCCGGATTCCGAATTGAATGCCCTGCCGCTGCCGGAAAATCTGCGCGACGCCGTGCTGCTCGCGCGCAAGATCACGGCGCACGGTGGCCTGTACCGGCAGAAGCAGTACATCGGCAAGTTGATGCGCAAGATCGATGCCGAGCCGATCCGCGCGGCGCTGGATGCGAAACGTGAGCGCGAGCGCGTCGAGGCACTGCGCTTTCGCCGCATCGAGCAATGGCGTGACCGTTTGTTACAGGAGGGCGGCAGCGCAATCGAGCGGCTCGCCGTGGAGGTCCCCGGCATCGATGTAGCGGCCGTCACGGAACTCGTCGGACGCGCCCGCGCGGAACAGCCGGCAGGCGAAGCGACTGGCGCGAGCCGTGCGCTGTTCCGCCTGCTGCGCGAAGCCTTCGCCAAGTAAAAAGTCGAAGTAAGCTACAATCGCCCGCATGAAACCTCTGGTCGGGATCATCATGGGCTCGAAATCGGATTGGGACACGCTCCAGTCCGCCGCCGACACCCTGGAGCGCCTCGGCGTGCCGTTCGAAACGCGCGTCGTCTCGGCGCATCGCACGCCCGATCTGCTGTTCGAGTACGCGGAAAAGGCTCGCGAGCGCGGGCTCGAAGTGATCATCGCCGGCGCCGGCGGGGCGGCGCATCTGCCTGGCATGACCGCTGCGAAAACATCGCTGCCGGTGCTCGGCGTGCCGGTGCAATCGAAGGCGCTCAACGGTATGGATTCGTTGTTGTCGATCGTGCAGATGCCCGCAGGCATTCCGGTCGGCACGCTCGCCATCGGCGTCGCCGGTGCAACCAACGCGGCGCTGCTCGCCGCGTCCATTCTCGCGAACAAATACGACAACGTGCGCACCGCGCTGGATCGGTTCCGCTCGGAACAGACCGCCGGCGTGCTGGCACAGCCGCTCCCCGCTCGCACCCCGCCCCAGACATGAGGATCGGCGTCATCGGCGCGGGCCAGCTCGGTCGAATGCTGGCGCTGGCAGGCTATCCTCTCGGCCTGCGTTTCGTGTTCCTCGATCAGAGCACAGACGCGCCCGGCGCACAGGTCGGCCGCATCGTGACCGGCGCCTTCGACGATCCGCGCAAACTCGCCGAGCTCGCGAATGAAGTCGACGTCATCACGTTCGACGTCGAGAACGTGCCGGTCGATGCCGTGGCGGAGATCGCCGCGAAGAAACCTTTCCTGCCGCCGGTCGCGGCGCTTGGCGCATCGCAGGATCGCCTGCACGAGAAGACGCTGTTCCGCCAGCTCAAGATTCCGACGCCCGCGTTCGCGCCGGTCGACTCGCTGGCCGACCTGGAGGCCGCGATTGCGAAGATCGGCGCGCCGGGCGTGCTGAAGACGCGACGCCTCGGTTACGACGGCCGCGGCCAGTACCAGGTGCGCAAACCGGAAGATGCTGCACCCGCCTGGGAGGCGCTCGGCTCGGTGCCGCTGATCTACGAGCAGTTCGTGAACTTCAGCCGCGAGGTGTCGATCATCGGCGTGCGCAGCACGCGCGGCGAGACGCGTTTCTATCCGCTCGCAGCGAACACGCACAGCGCTGGCATCCTGCGCTATTCGATCGCGCCGTATCGCCACGCCTCGCTGCAGAAGCAGGCGGAGACATACCTGAAGCGCCTGCTGCGCCACTTCGACTACGCCGGCGTGCTGACGATCGAGTTCTTCGTTGCCGGCGGCCGGCTGATCGCCAACGAGATGGCGCCGCGCGTCCACAATTCCGGCCACTGGACCATCGAGGGTGCGCAGACCAGCCAGTTCGAGAATCACGTGCGGGCGATCCTGGGCCTGCCGCTCGGCGACACGCGGGCGCTGGGCCACTGCGCAATGATTAACTTCATCGGCACGCTGCCGGCGCTCGGGAACATTCTGCGCGTGTCGGGCGTACACTTTCACAGTTACGGCAAAGAGCCGCGGCCGAACCGCAAGCTTGGGCATTGCACGATCAATGCACCGTCGCCGGCCGCCCGGGACCGGGCCCTGAAGCAGCTCTTAAGACTCAAGGTGGATTGATTGCGAGCTCTTAACTCTGGTGAATTGGCGCCCTCGGTGCAGACGGGGGACGAGTTTTGAAACCGCCGGATAATGTCCGTAAACTTGCCTCGCTCACCCGGCCGGCCGCTTTAACTGCCTTGTTTACTTAAGACCGGCTTCGCGCGCCCACCGCCCGCATCGCAAGGACTTCCTTAGGCTTCGATGTATCTCGACCTGTTCAAGCTGCATGAGCTGCCGTTCCGGCTGACCCCGGACCCCGCGTTCCTGTACCTGTCGAAACACCATGCCCGCGCCAAGGCGTACATGGAGTCGACCATCTGGTTCACGGACGGCTTCGTGGTGATCACGGGCGAGATCGGCTCCGGCAAGACCACGCTGATCGAGACCTTCCTCAAGGAGCTCGAGAAGGACGTGGTGGTCGCGCAGATCAACCAGACGCAGGTCTCGGCGATCGAATTCCTGCAGACCGTGCTGGTGCAGTTCGGCTTCCAGCCGTTCCGCATGAAGAAGGCGGAGCTGCTGTCGACGCTGAACGAGTTCCTGGTGGAGCAATATGCGAACGGCCGCCGCGTGCTGCTCATCGTCGATGAGGCGCAGAACCTGTCCAACAAGGTGCTCGAGGAGATCCGGCTGCTGTCCGGCGTCGAGACCACCAAGGAGAAGGTGCTGCGCATCATCCTGGCGGGTCAGCCCGAGCTCAACGACAAGCTGAACTCGCCGATGCTGATTCAGCTGGCGCAGCGCATTCGCCTGCGCTTCCATCTCACCGCGCTGTCGAAGACCGACACGCAGCTGTACATCCAGCACCGCCTGGAGGTCGCCGGCTCGCAGGGGCGGCAGATCTTCGATCCTGAAACCTATCCGCTGATCTTCCGCTACACCGGCGGCATTCCGCGCCTCGTGAACACGCTGTGCGACACCTCGCTCATGGCCGCCTTCGCGCAGGACAAGGACGTGGTGACGGTCGATCACATGAAAGCTGCGATCGACGAGCTGCAGTGGGTGGAGTACGCCGAGCGCTCAGTGAAGCTGCAGGCGCTGTCGCCGCACTCGCACTCCCATTCCCATTCCATGGCCGATTCACATTCCACGGGCGAGCGGCGCGTCACGCTGGGCCGCGTCCTGGTCGGCTTCAACGGCCAGACGATCGCGGAGCGCGAGCTGACGACCGGCCGCTTCATCATCGGCCGCACACCCGACAACGACCTGCAAATCGACAGCAAGTACATCAGCCGTCATCACGCGCAGATCATCACCTCGGAGCACGGCTCGGTGGTCGAGGACTTGAACAGCACCAACGGTATCTTCGTGCGCGCCAAGCGCGTGCGGCGCCGCATGCTCAACGACGGCGACGTGGTCCAGATCGGTCAGCACGAGATCATGTATTTCGACGAGCGCCTGTCGCGCACCCGCGTCATGCCGGGGGACAGCGAGGACGATGCAGTGCCCCTGGTGCAGGACATGGCAGGGAAGCAAGCCGCACAGGAAACCGAAGACGACGAGGACGAAGCCGTCGAGCCGCTGCCCATCCGCGCGGATCGAAAGTAGCTAGTCTTCCAGCGAGCGGCTGTTGTATTCCGATTGCCGCGTGCGGTAATCGCGCCGCCGCAGCCACAGCACCACTCCCGCCATCATGCTCAGCACGCCGACCACCAGGAATACGCTGGGCAGCGTGCTCATCTCGACGAACCATGCCGCGGCCAGCAGGACGAGCCCGACCAGCATGTACAGGTACGGCAGGAATTCGTAGACGGGACGGGCGAGCCACATGGGCTGAATCGTAGCAGATCGCGCTACGCCCCCTCAGGCTGCGGTTCCACCCACGGTAATGCCGTCGATGCGCAGGGTCGGCTGACCGACGCCGACGGGCACGTCCTGGCCCTCCTTGCCGCAGGTGCCGACGCCCTCGTCCAGCTTCAGGTCGTTGCCGACCATGGATACGCGCCGAAGCACATCCGGGCCGTTGCCGATCAGCGTGGCGCCGCGCACCGGCGCAGTGAGCTTGCCGTTCTCGATCAGGTAGGCCTCGCTTGCCGAAAACACGAACTTGCCCGAGGTGATGTCGACCTGGCCGCCGCCGAAGTTCTTGCAATACAGGCCCTTCTTCACCGAGCCGAGGATCTCCTGCGGATCGTGCTTGCCGGGCAGCATGTAAGTGTTGGTCATGCGCGGCAGCGTCATGTGCGCGAACGACTCGCGCCGCCCGTTGCCAGTCGGCGCTACACCCATCAGCCGTGCGTTGACCTTGTCCTGCAAATAGCCGCGCAGCACGCCGTTCTCGATGAGCGTCGTGCACTGCGTGGGAGTGCCCTCGTCATCGACGTTGAGTGAGCCACGGCGCGAGCCGAGCGTGCCGTCGTCGACGACCGTGCATTCGGGCGCCGCGACCTGCTCGCCGATGCGGCCCGAGAACGCGGACGTGCCCTTGCGATTGAAATCGCCCTCGAGGCCGTGACCGATCGCCTCGTGCAACAGGATGCCCGGCCAGCCCGGCCCGAGCACGACTGTCATCGAGCCGGCGGGCGCCGGTGTCGCATCGAGATTGACCAATGCGCTGCGCACTGCCTCGTGCACGAGCTCGCGCCAGCGATCGTTATCCGTGAAGCGCGAGAAACCATAGCGTCCGCCGCTGCCGGAATAGCCCTGCTCACGGCGATCGCCGTCCTGCACGATCACCGACACATTCATGCGCACCAGCGGCCGCACGTCGGCCGCCAGCGTGCCGTCGCTCGCCATCACGAGCACGACCTCGTGCGCAGCGGACAAACTCGCCATGACTTGCGTGACGCGCGGATCCAGGCGCCGCGCCTCGGCATCGACGCGCTCGAGCAGCTTCACTTTCTCGACGTCGCTCAGACCTTCCAGCGGATCGTGCGGCAGATAGAGCTGATGACCCGTGGATGCATGCCACGCCTGCAACGAGTTCGTCGCTCCGCTGCGCGCGATCGCACGCGCTGCCTGCGAAGCTTCGGTCAGCGCCGGCAACACGATCTCGTCCGAGTACGCGAATCCGGTCTTCTCGCCCGCGAGCGCGCGCACGCCCACGCCCTGCTCGATGCTGTGAGTGCCGTCCTTGACGATGCTGTCCTCGAGCGACCAGGACTCCTCGCGGACCAGCTGAAAATACAGATCGGCGTAGTCGACGCTGTGCCCCATGACGTTGCCGAGCACGCGCGCGATG
>DATEKT010000140.1:0-10221 GCA_035277305.1 Steroidobacteraceae bacterium
CGATATCGAAGATCTTGAACGATGACATGATGGTTACTGCCCTGTGATCGCCGTCATCAGCGCGCGGAACTTCGAGCTGATGAACGACAGAGTCGCCTGGTAACGCACGGTGTTCTCGGCAAACGCGGCCTGCTCGAGCTGGCCGTCGACGGTGTTGCCGTCGAGGGAAGGCGCGAGCGGCGTCCGGTACTTCAGTTCCGGCGCCTGCGTGCCGTTAGCGGTCGCAGCACCGATGTGACCAGCGCGGGTCGTAGAGAGATGCACCCCGCCGCTCGCATTGCTTGAGGGGCCACTGGCTGCGGCGAGCGCGCCCTTGAAGTCGATGTCGCGCGCGCGATAGCCCGGCGTATCCGCGTTCGCGAGATTCGCCGCCAGCACCTCGGTGCGCTTCGAGCGCAGCTGCAGCGCTTGGGCGTGCACTCCGAGATAGTTGTCGATGCTCGATGGCATGGGCCTGTCCGTCAGAAAACCGTCTGCGGCAGGACATTGCACGGGACGTGCCAGAGAACAGTCACCGCGCGCCAGCGGCGCTGCGCGGGGCGAGAGAGAAGAATTGTTGTGAGAAGGCTCACGGGGCGAGCGGCAAGAGATTGCCGCTGCGGCAACGCATGGAGGTCGGGCTACAGGAGCCACATATATATGTAGAGGCTCCCGCGGAGCCTCATGTGACTCCGCTCACACTTCCCGCACACCTCCCTCCTCGCTGGCATCCACCTTGCTTAGTCCTCACGTGCCGTCAAAGCGATGGCGTCATCTCATCGGCAGTCGTGAAGAGATTCGGCCCGCAAGTCCTGCTCATTCTGTGCGCGTTGTTCGCAACGACTGCGCTCGCCATGCCGACGCAGCCGATCGAGCAAGTGCAGGCAGCTGCCGAGAAGTTCGTGCGCACTCACTTGCCGCCGAGCGATGCCAAGCAGTTCGTCACCGCGGCGAAGATGGATTCGCGCTTGCGCGTCGCGCTGTGCGATCAGCCTTTGCAAGCGTTCGAACAGAACAAGACAGCGCTCGGCGAGCGCGTCACGGTCGGTGTGCGCTGTGCTTCCGCGAATACCTGGACGTTGTACGTGCCGGTTTCCGTGGAAGTCGAAATTCCAGTGCTCGTGCTGCGCCGTGCGCTGGCGCGGCGCGCGCGTGTTGCGCTCGTCGATGTCGAGCCGGAGTCGCGTCGCATGCCGGGCTCGGCCGCGGTTTTCATTCAGGACGCGACGAGCTTGCAGGGCCATCGGCTCAAGCGCTCGCTGCCCGCGGGTACGGCTTTGACGGTCGATATGCTCGTTCCGGATCTGGTGGTCCGCCGCGGCCAGCAGGTGACGCTGATCGCGGCGAGCGGCCCGTTCGAGATTCGCGCCCAGGGGCATGCCCTGACCGAGGGCGGGGTCAGCGACCGCGTGCGGGTGCAGAACATGAGCTCGCTCAAGGTCGTCGAGGGTGTGGTCGAAAGCGATAGCGTGGTGCGCGTCGGCCTGTGAGGCCATTTAACCTATTGTCATAGCGCACATTTTCGCCTCGGGGGATCCCCGAACCGCCCATGCGGTCGCCGCCGAACGCAGGGCTAAAGTTCTGAGAACTGCTGCCGTTACAGGCCTCGTGAGGTGTCAGCTGAAACCTGACCCACAAGCAGGAGATGGGACCGTGACGAACAAGATCGGTGGCTATGGAAATCGCCCGGTGCAGACCGGTGCCGACAAGACCGTCGCGCGCGAGCGCGATGCGGGCACGTCGGCGTCGAAGTCCGCCCAGGCAGGCAAGGCCGCGACCCCGGTGCGCATCACCGACCAGGCTCGCCAGCTGGCAGCGCTCGAGCGCGCCGTGCAGGACGCGCCGGTCATGAACGACGCGCGCGTCGCCGCGGTTCGCACCGCGCTGGAAGAAGGTCGTTACGAAGTGTCCCCCGAGCGCATCGCCGACAAGTTGCTGCGCATGGAACAGGAACTGCTGAAGACGGAGAAGTGATCAAGTGGATCCGGGCGTGTGCCGCGAGCATCTGCAGAAACTGCTCGCCGAAGAATTCAATGCGCTGACCCAGCTGGAGTCCCTGCTCGATCGCGAGCACGAGCTCCTGCTGGCCAATGACGTCGACGGTCTCGATGGCGCAGGCGAAGCGCGCCAGCAGTGCGTCGGCGCGCTGCTGCGTGTCGAAGACGAACGGCGCTCGCTGTGCCGGATGATGAATGTCCCCACGGACGTGCAGGGACTGGAAAAACTGCTGCGCTGGTGCGATCCCTCGAATACGCTGCACCGGCGCTTCGTCGAGTGCTCCGAGCGCGCCACCCGCTGCCGCGAGCTCAACGACCGCAACGGCGCACTCGTCACGGCGCGCCTCAAGAAGGTCGAAGGCATGCTCGACGTGCTGACCGGCCGCGCGAGCCAGCCGAAGGTGTACGGACGCCAGGGAATGTTCCAGCAGCCGCGCGCCAATCAGCGCGTGCTCGCGAGCGTCTGAGACCGGTGCCGGGAGAGAAAATCGACGAAAAGTCAGCACTGCAGCAATCGATGCGCTTTTGCTGCGCTGCTCAGTTTCCGTCGTTTTTTTCTCCCGGCACCGCTCCCATCTCTTCCAGGGCTGTCTCGATCACTTCCTGATTCTTCTTCGACGCCGCGGCGCCCTGCTCCGCGATCGCATCGGCTTGCGCGAACAACGGCTTGAACAGGCCGAGCTTGTCCACCGGTCCGCGTAACGTCACCGAGCCGCGGTCCGCGAACACCTTGCTCCAGCGATCGCGCACCTGGTCCCAGAATTCCTTCGTGCGCTCGTAGTAGTCATCGGCTCCGGCGAAGTCCGCATCGCGAATGCGTTCGTAGCGCGCGACGCCGTACTCACGAGCGACGAACGGCCGTGATGCATCCAGCTCGCGCGACGACGTCAGCACGGCTTTGAGATTGTTCTCTTCCTGCACCCAGCCGGCCGGAAGGATCGTGTGGCGATTGGTGCCGGCGAGGACCTGGTAGTCCTGGCGCACGCTCCATTCCCGACGCGGCAGTGGCCGCCACGTGTCGGCGCTCAGCCAGCTCGAAAAGCTGCCGGTGTGCTGCCACTTGCCGAGACTCGCGTAGCGTGGCGACTCATCGACCTGGTACACGGCCTGGACCCAGCGACCCGCTGCCTCGCTCGCAGCGAGCGGACGGCGCTCCCAGCGATCGGCGCCCCGGTACTCGACAATGTGCTTCGGCTGATATGTCCAGTCCTGCCGCCAGTGCTTCGTCACCATCGGCTCGCTGATCTTGCCGTCGGGCTGCACGATGCGCATTTCCAGAATGTGCACGAGGCTGATGAACTCGCCCGTGTCGCTGTCGACGTAGACCTTTTCAGTGCCCCACGACTGGTACGGAGCTTTGGCGCCGTCCTGCGCACCGAACGGCGTGATTTCGAGGAAATCGAACGTCACGCGATAGGTGCCAGCCATCGCGAGAATCGCGCGCCGGTCGCGCTCGAGCTCGCTGATACCTTTCTCTTGCAGCCGCTGCCAGCCGGGCGACTCATTCTTGTCGAGCGTGACTGCCGGACCTTTGGTCGTGCCGCCGCGAGGCATGAGACCGCTGCCGTCGAGCGGCCACGAGAACGTATAACGCGGCGCACTTGCCGGCGGCGCGTCGGCTGCCAACAGCGAAGCGCTGCACAGCGCGACTCCGATCGCCAGTGCGCAGCGAATGAGATTCAGCATTCGGGAACGTTGACTGCGAGGCCGCCGAGCGACGTCTCTTTATAGGAGTCGCGCATGTCGGCGCCTGTCTTGCGCATGGTCTCGATAACAGTATCGAGCGTGACGTGATGCGTGCCATCTCCCATCAGCGCAAGTCGTGCCGCATCGATCGCCTTCACGGCGCCGGTGGCGTTGCGCTCGATGCACGGGATCTGCACCAGACCGCGGATCGGATCGCAGGTGAGTCCGAGGTTGTGCTCCATGCCGATCTCCGCGGCATTCTCCACCTGTTCGTTCGAGCCGCCCTGGACCGCGGCGAGGCCCGCGGCAGCGATCGAGCACGCGACACCGATCTCGCCCTGGCAGCCCACTTCCGCGGCGGAAATGCTGGCGTTCCGCTTGTACAACGAGCAGATCGCGCCCGCAGTCAGCAGAAACGTGTGACGACCTTCGGCAGTGCCCTTGCAGTAGTGATCGTAGTAACGAAGCACCGCGGGAACGAGACCGGCCGCTCCGTTCGTCGGCGCAGTCACGACTTTACCGCCCGCCGCGTTTTCTTCGTTGACCGCGAGCGCCCAGACGTTGATCCAGTCCATGGCGATCAACGCGTCGGCGGTCCCGTTGCGCTCGCGCGTTTCCAGCGCTTCGCGCAGCCGGGCCGCGCGGCGTTTGACGTTGAGACCGCCCGGCAAAATGCCTTCCTCGCGCATGCCGCGATCGATGCACGCGTTCATCGCCGTCCAGATGCGGTCGAGGCCCTCGCGCACTTCTTTCTCGCTGCGCACGACACATTCGTTGCGCATCATGATGTCGGCGATGCTCACCTTCTCGCGCTCGGCGATCTGCAGCAGCTCTGCGGCATCCTCGAACGGGAACGGAATCGCGGGACCCGCGGCCATCGCGGTCGGCGACTTCGACTCCGCTTCGGTGACTACGAAGCCGCCGCCGACGGAATAGAACGTGCCTTCGTGCACCACGCCGTCGTTCGCGTCATATGCGTGCAGCGTCAACGCGTTCGGGTGATACGGCAGACTGTCTTTGTAGTGCCAGTGAATGTCGCGATCGATCCGGAAGTCGATCGACTGAGAGCGGGCGAGTGTGAGCTTGCCGTTCGCGCGCACTCCTTCGATCAGCTTCGCGGCAACGTCGGGATCGACTTGCGCCGGCAGCCAACCGGCAAGTCCAAGAGTCACGGCGGTGTCGGTGGCGTGCCCCTTACCGGTCAGAGCGAGCGAGCCGTAGAGATCCACAGTCACCCGCGCGACCTTCGCGAGCTGACCGCGCTCCTGCACTTCGTGGATGAAGCGGCAGGCGGCCGTCATCGGCCCCATGGTGTGGGAGCTGGACGGTCCGATTCCGATCTTGAACAGGTCGAAGACGCTGACGTTCAACTGCAGGCACTCCGTTGATCCGGAGTGCCATGATAGTCCATTCCGACCTGCAGCAGCCGCGCCCCGGCGGGGCTAGCTCAAAACGCCCACCCCAGGTAGTCCGGGTAGGCACCCTTCGTGTCGAGGTGCTTCAGGCCCTTGATGCAGCGGATGATCCACCAGACGGCGATCACGAGGTACAGCAGGAAGCCGATCAGCACGAAGATCAGCAGCCCTGCGATGAAGCAATACAGCAAGCCAATCCAGAACATGCGGATCTGCGCGGTGTAGTGCGTCCGCAGCCACTCCGGCGACTCGTCTCTATATATGTAGGCCATGACGACGCCGACCACCATGGTGATGCCGGTCACGAGGCCGACCAGGTACAGGATATAGACGATCTTCGCCATGTCCGGATTGCCGGTGCGCTCAGCCGTTACTTCGTTCATCGCTATCCCCGTTGTAGTTATGGCCGCAGCACGTCGCTACGTGCTGACAATATAACTCGACGTATCACACCGGTGCGACGTCGAACGCCTCGTCCACTTCGCGCGCCCAGGCCAGCAACCCACCCTCCAGGTGCGCGATGTCCTCGACGCCGGCGCGGCTCGCGAGCGCGGCCGCATTGAGGCTGCGTGCGCCGCTGCGACAGACGAACACGACGCGCCCTCTCGGCAGCGTGCCCATGCGTGCCTGCAACTCGCCGACCGGGATGTTCACCGCGCCCGGCAGGTGAGCGACCGCAAACTCGCGCGGCTCGCGCACGTCGACGATCGCAACGCCTCCGCCGGGTTGCTCGATCAGATCGCATAGCTGGACCGCAGTCAGAGTGCGCACGCTCTCGAGCGCTTCGGCGGTGCACAGCTGCGGCGCGTCTTGCGGCGCCGTGATCGTGGGACGATCGCCGCACACTGCGCAGTCCGCGCGACGCTTGAACCGAAACTCTTCGAAGCGCATCGCGAGCGCGTCGTAAGTCAGGAGGCGGCCGATGAGCGGCTCGCCCGCTCCCACGATCACCTTGATCGCCTCGGTTGCCTGGATCGTGCCCAGCACGCCGGGCAACACGCCGAGCACGCCCGCTTCCGCGCAGTTCGGCACGAGACCATCGGCGGGCGGCGCCGGAAACAGGCAGCGATAGCAAGGTCCCTGGCCGGGCACATACGTCATGGCCTGCCCTTCGAATCGATGGATCGCCGCGGACACGAGCGGCTTGCGCAGAAGCACGCACGCGTCGTTCGCGAGGTAGCGCGTGCCGAAACGATCGGTGCCGTCGAGCACGATGTCATAGCGCTCGAACAGTTCGAGCACGTTGTCTGCGCACAGCTCGACCTGGTGTGCGACGAGCTCGATGTGCGGATTCAGTGCGAGCAGACGCTGACGCGCGGCAATCGCTTTGGGAACGCCGACACTCGCGCTGTCGTAGATAACCTGGCGCTGGAGGTTCGAGACTTCGACCTTGTCGCAGTCGATGACGCCGATCGTCCCCACGCCAGACGCCGCGAGGTACAGCGCCGAAGGCGAGCCGAGCCCGCCCGCCCCGATGACGAGCACCCGCGCGGCCTTCAGTTTTTCCTGGCCCGCGACGCCAATTTCCCGCAGCACCAGGTGGCGGCTGTAGCGTTCGCGATCGGCGGGCGTGAGCATGCTGCCGATTCTAGCGAAAAAAGGCGCCGCTACGTTCGCAGGCGTAGCGGCGCCAATTCCGATGGACTCCTTGTCTAAGCTTTGGCCAGTGTAATCAGAAGTCGATCGTGACCAGTCCGAAGATCTGCCGGCCGAGCGTGTCGTACATCTGCGGCCAGGTGTTGCCGTTGCACGGACCCGTCGGGCAGGTCAGGTTGCCTGTCAGCGGCGGATCCTTGTCGAACAGATTGTTCACGCCCACGCGCAGCGTGTACTTGTCCGCCAGCGTCACCGCCCCGGTCAGGTCGACGTAGCTGCGGCTGCCGAGCACGGAGTCCGTCGGCCGCACGCCGGTGAACTGGCCGAGGAACGACAGGAACGGGTTGTCTCCCGGCGAGCTCTCCGCATCGCGAGTGACTTTTTCCATGTAGCGCCAGCTCAGCGTTACATCGACGCCCGCCCACGGAGTACGCCAGGTCGTGTCCAGCTTGTGCCGCCACTCGGGCGCCGGCACACCGCACACGCTGCCGTAGAGTCCGACGCAGTCATACGACACACCCGCCTGCGGCGTCGTCTCGAGCGACTTCATCCAGGTACCGACGAAGTTCAGGCCGATCTTGCCGGCATTGCCGACATCGAACGAGTACGCCGCATCGACGTCGATACCCGAAGTGTGGATCTGGCCGATGTTCTCGAACGTGTCGACGATGAAGCCGTTGGCGGACTGGAACAGCGAGCCGTCCTGGTCGCGCGTGATGCGCGAGCACAGGTTGGGATCGCCGTTGAGCGCGCACAGCATCAGCGTGAAGTCCGCGTTCGGGTTCTGGATCGCGTCCTTGATCTTGATGTCGAAGTAGTCGAGCTGCAGGCGCAGGCCGGGCGCGAAGCCGGGCTGGAACGCCAGGCCGAACGAGAACGTGTCCGCGGTCTCGGGCTGCAGGTCCGGGTTACCACCGACGAAGCCGTTGTACTGCGACGCCGAATTCACGTCGATGTTGCCGTACTGGGCCGCGGTGACGCCGGTGCGTGCGCACTGCTCGAACGTCAGCACCGGCGCGCCGGCGCACACGTCGACCGTGCCATCCAGGCCGACCGAGCGGGCGCCGAACAACTCGGCGACGTTCGGCACGCGCACCGAGCGCTGGTAGCTGGCGCGGGCGCGGATGTCCTGAATCGGCGTCCACTCCATGCCGAGCTTGTAGGTGTCGGTCGTGAAGTCGAGGCTGTAGTCGGAGTAACGGTAGCCCGCTTCCATCGACAGGCTCTGCACCATCGGCTTGTCTTCGACCAGCGCCATGCGCGCTTCGGCGAAGACGTCCTTCGCGATGTAGCCACCGTTGATGGGCGTCGTCGGTCCACCCTGGCCGGCGCCGTCGCCGGACAACAGCGCGAGATCGGGCGTGAGCTCGGAGCTCTCTTCGCGCCATTCGACACCGGCGTTGACCATCAGGCCAGTGCTCGCGGCCGGCGACTTGATGCCGTAGTTGCCGAGATCGCCGGTCATGGACGCGTTGACGACGCGTTCCAGCGTCTCTCCCTGCTGCACCAGCGGGATCTGCAGGTAGTTCAGCTGGTCCTGCGTCACGCCGCCGAGCTGCCAGACATTGTAGGGCACGCACGCAGGGTCGGTGCCGTCGACGACCGAGCGGCACACGGCGTTGCCGTTCGCGTCGCGCGTGACGTCCATCGCGCGGGCGAGCCGCGTGACAGAGAAGTCGGCGCTCTGCAGCGAGGTGAAGTTCGTCTGGCCATACTGGCCGTACACGTCGTAAGACCACGTATCGTTGAGATCGCCGCGCAAGCCGATGACCGCGCGATACGACTCGTGACCAATGTCGTTCTGGCGACCGCCGCCTTCGATGTTGCGCCGGCTGACCGCGACGTTGACCGTGTCGGTCGAGCCGGGCGCAGTCGACAGACCGTACTGCTCGCAGAACAGCTGCCGCTCCTGGCCCGTGAACAGCGGGTTGTCGCACGGCACGGTGAACTCCTGCCCGAACGAGCCGCTCGGCGCGATCTGGCTGATCGAGCGGTCCTTCATGAACATGAACTCGCCGTACGCGGTCATGCCCTCGCTCACCTCGAGATCGGTGAACATGCCGGCGGTGTAGCGCTCGTCCGGACGCTGATAGAAGTTCAGCGGACCGAAGTTGTACGTGTCGGTCGCCGAGTTGTAGGCGCGCAGTGCGCCGCTGTCGCGATCGATGATGTAGTTGCCGAGACCGCCGCCCGCCGAGTCCGGCGCGCGCGGCCGCAGGCGCGACGGATACGTCGTGCCCGAACCGCCGCAAGTGAAGGCTTCGCCCGAGTTCAGCGTGCATGCGCTGAAGTCGTAGTCGCCTTGCAGGACTGCTTCGACGTCGCGATAGGTGGCGTAGAACGTCGCGTTGCCCTTGTCGTCCGCGAAGTTCGAGCCCATCACGAACGAGAAGTCGCGCGTGTAGCCGGTGTTGACGCTGCTGTCCGGCAGCTCATAGCCCGCGGCGCGCACTACGTCGGCGGCTGAGTTGTCGTTCTTGTGATTGTTGAACGTGTAGTTCGCTTCGACTTTCACGCCTTCGAAGCGCGTGTTCATGATGAAGTTGACGACGCCCGCGACGGCGTCGGCGCCGTACACGGAAGACGCGCCGCCCGTCAGCACTTCGACGCGCTCGATCAGCGCGCGCGGAATCTGGTTCAGGTCGGGCGCACCGGAATTCGCGCCGGGGCCGCTGTCCGGGTTGCCTGGCATCAGGCGGCGGCCGTTGATCAGCACGAGCGTGCGCTTGGCATTGAGCCCGCGCAGGTCGACTGTTGCCGTGCCGCTAGCGCCGTTCGAAATGGTGGAACCCTGCGCGGCCATCGCCTGCGGCAGCTGGTTGAGGATGTCTTCGACGCGCACCTTGCCGGATGCGGCGATGTCTTCGGCGGCGATTGCAGTCACCGGACTGATGCTCGTCATGTTCGGCGTGCTGATGCGCGAACCTGTGACGACGACTTCCTGGATGGTGCTTTCGTCGGCTGCCTGCGTCGGCAGAGCGACCACTGCCGCTCCAGCGGCACTGGCCAGTAGCACGTGCCTCACGGCGCGTTGCAAGGAACGATTCTGAGTTGCCATTGTCAGCCTCCTGAGAACGCGCCGCTGCGAGCTGCGACGCATGGGTGCAATCCACCCGAGAGCAAAGGACTGCCCGATGCCGTTGCCACTGCAACGTTGTTGGAATTCAGCATCAGAACGCCTCCCGATCGAGTGTTGCGAAATAGTTAATCGCCGACAGGCATTTCTTGCGCACCCGTTAAGCCGTGTTCAGCCGAATCGGACGAGATGTTTCCGCAATAAAGTGTCCCTGAACCCGCGCTGAATATGGCTTTCTCTGCACATTCAGGTCGGCTGGAGCACGAACGGACGAACTGTCCGGGCAATCGCTGGCGCAGTTCGGAGTGATTAGTTGTATTCTCGGCACAGCAGTAGCTGAAGGCGTGGAGGCAACAAACATGAGCTCCGTCAGTGAACACGTAGCCAGAAACACAACCACCGCCACTGCATCGGACACGCACTCGTCCGTCACGGTCGCGATCAACTCGTTTCAGGCCGGCCTCACGCAGAT
>DATEKT010000141.1:0-6480 GCA_035277305.1 Steroidobacteraceae bacterium
GCCGGGCGCCGTGAGCGTCATCTTGATCTCGACGATGCGCTCGCCGTCCGGGTCGCGCGTCACTTCGCACGAGTACACCAGCCCGAGGTCGACGATGTTGATCGGGATCTCCGGGTCGTAGCAGGCGCGCATCTGGTCCCATACGAGCTGCTTCACGTCTTCGTCGGTCGCATCCGGCGGCAGCTCCGGCCCGAGCAGCGCCTCCTTGCCGAGCGCGTCCGCGTCCTTGCCGGCGATGCGGAACAGGTTGCCCTCGACATAGACGGTGAAGCTGCCGCCGAGCGCCTGCGTGATGAAGCCGGTCTTGCCCTCACGCAGCGTGACCGGGATGCCGGCCGGAACCATGATGGCTTCGACGTCGCGATGCAGGGTGACGGGTTCGTGCTCGTGGCGGTACACGGTTCGTTCTTCGCAGCTATTCGGTCGTGACGGGTGCGGTGGCGCGGTCGAGCGCGGCGTTCAGCGTGTGCCAGCACAGGCTGGCGCACTTCACTCGCGCGGGGAATTCGCGCACGCCGCCCAGCGCGGCGAGCTTGCCGAGGCGCGATGCGTCGACGTTCGCGTCGTGCTGCGTGAGCAGCGTGTGCACGTCGTCGAACAGCGCTTGCACCTCGGCGCGCGACTTGCCTTTGACCGCTTCGGTGAGGAGCGAGGCCGACGCGACCGAGATCGCGCAGCCGCTGCCCTCGAACTTCGCCTCGCGGATGCGCTCGCCGTCGAGATTCACGTAGACCGTCAGGCGATCGCCGCACAACGGATTGAAGCCGTCGGCGTGCGCGTCGGACGGGTCGAGCCGGCCGAAGTTCCGCGGCTGGCGGTTATGGTCGACGATGACGTCGCGGTAGAGATCTTTCAGGTCCATGGCTTCGGGATTCGGATGTCTCAGCCGAGGAGCTTGCGCGCGTGCTCGAGCGCGGCGACCAGCCGGTCGATCTCCTCGAATGTGTTGTAGAACGACAGCGAGGCGCGCGCGGTTGCCGGTACCTCGAAGAAGTCCATCACCGGCATCGCGCAATGGTGGCCGGTGCGAACGGCGACGCCTTCCGTGTCCAGGATCGTGCCGATGTCGTGCGGATGAATGCCGGCCATCGTGAACGACACCACCGACGCCTTGTGCGGGGAAGTGCCGATGATGCGCAGGCCGGGAATGCTCGAGAGCCGCGCCGTCGCGTAGTCGAGCAGCTCGTGCTCGTACGCAGCGATGCGCTGCATGCCGATGCCCTGTAGATAGCGTACCGCGGCCGCCATGCCGATCGCGCCGGCAATGTGCGGTGTGCCTGCCTCGAACTTCCACGGCAGCTGATTGAATGTCGTCTTCGCGAACGTCACTGACAGGATCATGTCGCCGCCGCCCTGCCAGGGCGGCATCGACTCGAGCAGTGACTCACGCCCGTACAGCACGCCGATGCCGGTCGGGCCCAGCATCTTGTGCGCGGAGAAGCAGTAGAAATCGCAATCGAGCGCCTGCACGTCGACGACGCTGTGCGGCACGGCCTGCGCGCCGTCGAGCAGCACCGGAACCTTCAGCTCCCGGGCGCGCGCAATGAACTTCTCGACGGGTACCACGGTGCCGAGCGCGTTCGAGATGTGCGCGAGTCCGAGCAGCCGCGTGCGCGGGCCGATGAGCCGCTCGAACGCTGCGAAATCGACTTCGCCCGTCTGCGTGATCGGAATCACCTTGAGCTGCGCACCGGTCTGCTCGCAGACCAGCTGCCACGGCACGATGTTCGCGTGATGCTCCAGCGCGGAGATCAGGATCTCGTCACCGGGTTGCAGCCGCGGCCGGGCGTAGCTTTGCGCGACGAGGTTGATCGCTTCGGTCGTGCCGCTCACGTAGATGATCTCGCGCGTGCTGCGCGCGTTGATGAAGCCGCGCATCGTCTCGCGCGCGCCTTCGTAGCCATCGGTGGCCCGCTGGCTGAGCGTGTGCACGCCGCGATGCACGTTCGCGTGATCGTGCGCGTAGTAATAGTCGATGGCTTCGATCACCGGACGCGGGTGCTGGCTCGACGCCGCGTTGTCGAGATACACCAGCGGCTTGCCGTTGACCTGTTGATCCAGGATCGGGAAGTCGCGGCGGATGCGCTCGACGTCGAAAGCCGTGCGGCGTGGATCGATGGCGGCACTCATGAGCTCGTTCCGTAACGCTCGTCCAGGAGCTTTTCGAGGTGACTGCGCACGGCCAGCGGGCCGATCGACGTGACGATCGACTCGGCGAACGCGCGAATCAGCAGCGTGCGCGCCGCGGTTTCGTCGAGCCCGCGCGAGCGCAGGTAGAAGAGGGCGGCGGCATCGAGCTGGCCGGTCGTCGCGCCGTGACTGCACTTCACGTCGTTGGCGTAGATCTCGAGCTCCGGCTTGGTGTCGATCTCGGCGCCGGCGGCAAGCAGCAGGTTACGGCTGGATTGGCGCGCATCGGTCTTCTGTGCGCCGGGGCGGACGATGACTTTGCCGTTGAAGACGCCGCGGCCGCGCTCGCCGGCGATGCCGCGATAGTTTTCATCGCTGGTCGTATGCGGGGCGGCGTGATCGATCGTCGTATGCGAGTCGAGGTGCTGGCCTGCGAGCGGTGCGAGCAGGCCGCGCAGATCGACGTGCGCGCCGGGGCCCTCAAGGATCGTGCCGAGGTTGAGCCGCGCGAGACTCGCGCCCAGCGTGAAGTCGTGGGACGCATAGCGTCCGTCCTGCTGGACGCGGACATTGACGTGGCCGATGTGGAACGCGCGTGTCGACTCCTGCTGAATGCGATAGTGCTGGACGCTGGCGCCCGCACCGACCTCGATTTCCGCTACGGCATTGGTAAAACACTCGCCGGCGGTGCCGCCGACGAAATGCTCGATCACGGTGCAGCGGCTGTTGGCTGCTGCACGCACGATCACGCGAGGATTGCTCATCAGCTGCGCGGAGCCTTCCGTCCATTGATGCACGATGTAGATCGGCTGATCGGGAGATGCGCCGGCAGCAAGATCGAGCACCACGCCGTCTTCGCAGAAGGCGAGATTGAAGTCTTCCAGCGCACTCGGTTGCGCGCGCGAGGTCTGTGCGATGAACGCGGCGGCCGCGGCCGGATCGTGCTCGGACCACTGCTTGAGCGTCAGCAGCGTCATGCCCGGAAGCTGCGGACCCACGGACGACAGTGCAGGCATCCAGTGTCCGTTGACCAGCACGATGCGCGTGCCCGAATTCGCGATCCAGTGCTGTTCGTGTGCTCCGAGCGCAACAGCCGTGCTCGTCGCCGGCGCGAAAGTGCGTTGTTCCAGCCGCCGCAGGTTCGTGTATTTCCAGTCTTCCTGGCGCTGCGTCGGAAATCCCGCGGCGACGAAACGCTCCAGCGCTGCGCGGCGCAATTCCACCAACGCGTCTGTCGCGGTCCAGCGCTCATCGAACGCCGCGCGATAGCGTTCGCTCGCCGGACGCGATTCCTGCACCGTGACGACGCTCATGCCGCCGCCGCTTCCTGTTTGACCCAGTCGTAGCCGCGCTTCTCGAGCTCGAGCGCCAGCGACTTGTCGCCGCTCTTGAGGATGCGTCCGCCGGAGAGCACGTGCACGCGGTCGGGCTCGATATATTCGAGCAGGCGCTGGTAGTGGGTGACCATCACGATCGAGCGGTCCGCGCGCCGCAGGCTGTTCACGCCGTTCGCGACCACGCGCAGCGCATCGATATCGAGACCGGAGTCCGTCTCATCGAGCAGCGCGAGCGCCGGCTCGAGCACGGCCATCTGCAGGATCTCGTTGCGCTTCTTCTCGCCTCCTGAGAATCCTTCGTTGACGGCGCGGTTCAGGAAGCTCTCGTCCATCTGCATCAGCTTCATCTTCTCGCGCACCAGCGACAGGAAGTCGAACGCGTCGAGCTCCGGCAGGCCGCGATGCTTGCGCAGCGCGTTGAGGCCGGCTTTCAGCAGGTAGACGTTGTTCACCCCCGGGATCTCGACCGGATACTGGAACGCGAGGAACACGCCTTCGCGCGCGCGCTCTTCGGGCGGCAGCGCCAGCAAATCGCGTCCCTGATAGCTGACGGAGCCGGCGGTGACTTCGTAACCTTCGCGGCCCGCCAGCACTTGCACCAGCGTGCTCTTGCCGGAGCCGTTGGGCCCCATGATCGCGTGCACTTCGCCCGCGTTGACTTCCAGGCTCAGGCCGTTCAGCACCTGCTTGTCGCCGGCGCGTACGTGCAGACCTTCTATTTTCAGCATCGGGATCTTCAGCATGCTCATCCGACTGATCCTTCCAGGCTCACCGCCAGCAGGTTCTGCGCTTCGACCGCGAACTCCATCGGCAGCTCTTTGAAAACGGCTTTGCAGAAACCGTTGACGATCATGTTCACCGCGTCCTCTTCGGAGACGCCGCGGCTCAGGCAATAGAACAGCTGGTCGTCGCCGATCTTCGAGGTCGTGGCCTCGTGCTCGACGCTCGCGGTCGGCGTGCGCACTTCCATGTACGGGAACGTGTGCGCGCCGCACTTGTCGCCCATCAGCAGCGAGTCGCACTGCGTGAAGTTGCGGGCGTTCACGGCGCTCGGCAGCACTTTGACGAGGCCGCGGTAGCTGTTCTGGCCGTGGCCGGCGGAGATGCCCTTGGAGACGATCGTGCTGCGCGTGTTGCGGCCGATGTGGATCATCTTCGTGCCGGTGTCGGCCTGCTGGTAGTTGTTCGCGACCGCGACCGAGTAGAACTCGCCGACCGAGTTGTCGCCGGTCAGGATGCAGCTCGGGTATTTCCAGGTGATCGCCGAGCCGGTCTCGACCTGCGTCCAGCTGATGCGCGAATTGGCGCCGCGGCACTCGCCGCGCTTGGTCACGAAGTTGTAGATGCCGCCGCGCCCGTTCTCGTCGCCGGGGTACCAGTTCTGCACCGTCGAGTACTTGATCTGCGCATTCTCCAGCGCGACCAGCTCGACGACGGCTGCGTGCAGCTGATTCTCGTCGCGCATCGGCGCCGTGCAGCCTTCCAGATAACTCACGTACGCGCCTTCCTCGGCGACGATCAATGTGCGCTCGAACTGACCGGTCTTCGCGGCGTTGATGCGGAAGTACGTCGACAGCTCCATCGGGCAGCGCACGCCTTTCGGCACGAACACGAACGAGCCGTCGGAAAACACCGCGGAATTCAGCGTCGCGAAGTAGTTGTCCGTGTACGGCACGACGGTGCCGAGATATTTCTCGACCAGGGCAGGGTGCTTCTGCACCGCTTCCGAGAACGGACAGAAGATCACGCCAGCTTTGGCGAGCCGCTCTTTGAACGTCGTTGCGACCGAAACGCTGTCGAACACCGCATCGACGGCAACGCCCGCGAGCCTGGCGCGCTCGTGCAGCGGGATGCCGAGCTTGTCGTAGGTCTCGAGCAGCTTCGGGTCCACTTCATCGAGGCTCTTCGGCGCGTTCTCGCGAGCCTTCGGCGCCGAGTAGTAGGAAATAGCCTGATAGTCGAGCGGCGCGATGCGCAGGTGCGCCCAGTGCGGCTCGCGCATCGTCAGCCAGTGGCGATACGACTTGAGGCGCCAGTCGAGCATGAACTGCGGCTCGGCTTTCTTGCGCGAGATCAGCCGGATCACGTCCTCGTCCAGGCCGGGCGGGACGGTGTCGGCTTCGATGTCCGTGACGAACCCGTGCCGGTACTTCTGACCGACCAGGGCTTCCAGGGACTCGTCGTGCGGAGTGCTGGCCATGAGCGTGATATTCGAAGGTGGTGCTATTCGTGCGACGCGCGCACGAGCTTGGTCAGGGGCACGCTGGTCGAGCTGCTGCGCTCGATGCCGGCGAGCTGCGCGAGCGTCATGTCCGTGAGCGCGCGGCGAATCGCGCCATTAACGCGCTGCCACACATGTCCGACGCGGCAGTTCGATTCGATGCCGCAGTTGCTGTGCTGGCCGCTGCATTCGGTGATCGCAAACGGTCCCTCCAGCGCATCGAGAATGCGCGCCGCGCTGATCTCGCCGGGCGGACACGCGAGCTGGTAGCCGCCGTGGCTGCCGCGCGTGGAAATCACCAGCCCGGTGCGCTGCAGCTTCTTCAACAGCTTGCTCACCGTCGGCAAGCCGACGCGCGTGCGCTCGGCGACCTCGGCGGCGGTCCACAGCCGGTCGGTCTGCGACGCCAGGCAGGCCAGGATCACGGTGCCGTAGTCGGTCAGTTTGCTGATGCGGAGCATGGGCGCTTCCTCATATGGGACCATTCTAGTCCTAATACAACATCGAACCAATACTTCGCTGGCGGGGTCTTATGCCGTTCCAGTCATGTAGTGCGGCAACAACAGATGATTTTGCTATCCTACGCGCCCTCAAACGTAAGGCTCGAAGCGGCCGCTGCACTTCACGCACGCCGCGAGCCCGTTTCCCAACAGGCGGAGGAAGCATGAATCGCAGTGAACTGGAATCGATCGCACGGGCGATGGTCGCGAAGGGCAAAGGGATCCTGGCGGCAGACGAATCCAGCGGCACGATCAAGAAGCGCTTCGACTCCATCAAGCTGGAGTCGACCGA
>DATEKT010000142.1:0-2494 GCA_035277305.1 Steroidobacteraceae bacterium
GCCCACGTTTCCAGCTCGAACTCCTCGAGCGTGCCGTCGAAGTGCTGCACTTCGACCGTCGCATCGTCGCGATCGATCGCGACCACTTCGAACAGCGCGCCACCGGGCCGGCGATACCAGTCACCTACGACAGGGCTCGGCGAAGTCATGCTGTGCTCCGTGTTCTTTCTTCGACGATTCGTTTTAGTCCTGTGTGCGTGTCGGTGCAAGAGGAAATTTTTCTGCACAGCATCAAGCAATCGTGACGCGCACGCGTTGATGACATCGCTGTCAGTTCGTTCTTCGGTATTCGAGATCCCATACGCCATGACCGAGACGCTGGCCGCGCCGCTCGAAGCGCGTGAGCGCTCGTTCTGCGGATCGCGCGACGAAGCCGCTGTCGCTCGCGACGTTGGTGAATGCAGCCGATGCGTCGATGACTTCGCGCATGTGTTGTGCGTACGGCTCCCAGTCGGTCGCGAGTCGCAGCGTGCCGCCAGGCGCGATTGCTGTCGCCAGCAACTCGACGAACGGCGGCTGAATCAAGCGCCGCTTGTGGTGACGCTTCTTCGGCCACGGATCCGGAAAGAAAATGTGCACGAGTGCGAGCGCCGCGGGCGCGAGCTGCTGTTGCAGCACCTCCACGGCATCGTGGCAGATCACGCGCAGGTTGCGCAGCGACGCCGTTTCCGCGCCGAGCAGCAACCGCCCAACGCCCGGGCGATGCACTTCGACCCCTATGCAATCCATTTCCGGATGCGCGCCGGCGAATTCGAGCAGCGCCTCGCCCGCACCAAAGCCGATTTCCAGCATGCGCGGGGCATCGCGGCCGAACAGCGCCGGCAGATCGAGCGTCGTCGCGGAAAATTCGATGCCGTATTTCGGCCACAGCTCGGCGAGTGCGCGCTGCTGACCAGCTGTCGCGCGGCCGGCCCGCAAGACGAAACTGCGCACGTTGCGCTTACGCGCGTCGGAAGGCTCTTGCTCGGACATCAGGTTGTTTGCTTGTGGCCGAGGAGGTGTTCGTACAGCAGCCGCGCGGCCGATGGCAGCGGCGCGTTCGATCGCGCGCAGAGAAACAGCTGACGCTGCGCCCACGCGTCACTCAATCTGATGCACGCGAGCGACAGCGACCGCATGTATGGCGAAGTCGCCGCGCGCGGCACGATACCAACACCGAGCCCGGCGGCAATCATCGCGCAGGCGGCGTCGAAACTGGTGACGTTGATGCGCCAGTTCAGCGTGCGTCCCATCTCACTCGCAGCTCGCGTGAGCACGTGGTGCAGGGCGCTGTCGGCGTGCAGCCCGACGAACGGCTGATCCGCGATCTCGGCGAAAGACAGCGACTGGCGGCGGGCGAGGGCATGCTCCGGCTGCAACACCACGACGAGCTCGTCGTTGCGGAACGGCTCGGTCGTCAGGCCTTCGACCATCGGCAGCTCGCTCAGGATGCCGAAGTCCGCGGAGCTGTCCGCTACTGCTGCGGCGATCGCCGAGCTCACATGCTCCTCGAGCTGCACGTGGATGTCGGGATGCGCCGCGTTGAAGGACGCCAGGGCGCCCGGCAGAAATTCCACGATCGAGGAGATGTTCGCGAACACGCGCACATAACCGCTCGAGCCGCTTGCATGTCGCCGCATCTCGTCGTCGAGTTGCACGGCCTGATTCAGCAGAACGCGCGCACGCACCAGCAAAGCGTGACCGGCGGGCGTCAGCTCGACGCCCTTCGCGGCACGCACGATCAGCGCGCAGCCGAACCCTTCCTCCAGATCGGAAATGCGCTTGCTGACCGCGGAGGCCACGGTGTGCGAGCGCTCGGCCGCCCGCGCGATGCTGCCGGCATCGGCGACGGCGACGAACAGCTCCAGGTCGCGCAGGTCGAACTTCATGGGCGTAGCTTGCCGGTTGGGCGGGCCGCTGCATAGAATCGCAGCGCAAAGCGGGTGTAGTTCAATGGTAGAACTGTAGCTTCCCAAGCTACTAACGTGGGTTCGATTCCCATCACCCGCTCCACTTCCTCCACAAATTGCCACGATCCGTCAGCGGCTTGTCCGTATGCGTCACCCCCGGCGGCGCGACGCGCGGGCACGATAGGATCGCTCCAAACAAGAACCCGAGGTTTGCGGATGCGCGTCGCAGGGCTGTGGCTCGGTCTCCTGGTGCAACTCGTTTCGCTCGCGGCACTTGCGCAGGAGGCTCGCACGCCTGCTGCGTCGGTCGAGCAGTTCACCCCGCAGGGCGCAGCGCGCCAGGTTCGGCAGGTCACGGCGCGTTTCACCGTGCCGATCGTCACGCTCGGCGATCCGCGGCTGCCGGATCCGTTCGACGTGCAATGTCCCGCTCCGGGCCAGGGACGCTGGGCGGATCCGCGCAACTGGGTTTACGACTTCGACGACGACCTGCCGGCAGGCCTGCGGTGCACGTTCACGCTGCGCACGCAGCTGCGAACGGCCGCAGGGGGCGCGCTGTCCGGCACTCGCACTTTCTCATTCAACACCGGCGGACCCGCGATCGC
>DATEKT010000143.1:0-19911 GCA_035277305.1 Steroidobacteraceae bacterium
GATTCCGGCTGGCGCCCGGCTGCGGGCAGCCGTAGCAGAAGAGCGACCCCTCCAGGTCGTCGGTGCAATCAACGCGTACAGCGCCCTGCTGGCGCAGCGCGCCGGGTTTCGCGCCCTGTATTTGTCGGGCGCCGGCGTAGCGAACGCTTCCTTCGGCCTTCCCGATCTCGGCATCACCAGTCTCAACGACGTCTGCGAGGACGTGCGACGCATCGCCGGCGCGAGCGAGCAACCGCTGCTGGTCGACGCCGACACAGGCTGGGGTGCGGCCTTCAACATCGCCCGCACGACTCGCGAGCTGATCCGCGCTGGCGCCGGCGGCATGCACCTCGAAGACCAGGTCCAGGCGAAGCGCTGCGGCCATCGTCCGGGCAAGGCCCTGGTCGGCGCGGCCGAAATGGCCGATCGCATCAAGGCCGCCGTCGACGGCCGCGACGACGCATCGTTCGTGATCATGGCGCGCACCGATGCGCATGCCGTGGAAGGGCAGGCCGCCGCGATCGAGCGCGCGCAACTCTACGTCGAAGCGGGCGCCGACATGATCTTCGCCGAGGCGCTCGCCACGCTCGACGAGTACCGTCAGTTCACGAGCGCCGTGCGCGTGCCGGTGCTCGCGAACATCACCGAGTTCGGCAAGACCCCGCTGTTCACCGTCGCCGAGCTGGGCTCCGTCGGTGTTGGCCTGGTGCTGTATCCGTTGTCCGCGTTCCGCGCGATGAGCCGCGCGGCGGAGAAGGTGTACGGTGCGATCCGTACGCAAGGCACGCAGAAGAGCGTAATCGAGACGATGCAGACGCGCGCCGAGCTGTACGAGGTGCTCGGCTACCACGAATACGAGCAGAAGCTCGACGACCTGTTCGGAAAGCAATCCCAGACATGAGCGAGACATGAGCGAAACAACTCCCGGCTTCAAGCCGAAGAAGTCGGTCGCGCTGTCCGGCGTGGTCGCAGGCAACACCGCGCTGTGCACCGTCGGTCGCTCCGGCAACGATCTGCACTATCGCGGCTACGACATCCTCGACATCGCTGCGAGCTGTGAATTCGAAGAGATCGCGCACCTGCTGATTCACGGCAAGCTGCCAAATCATTCGGAGCTTGCGGCGTACAAGGCGAAGCTGGTGCGGCTGCGCACGTTGCCCGCCGCCGTGCGCGGCGTTCTCGAAGAGCTTCCGGCCGCGAGTCATCCGATGGACGTGATGCGCTCGGGCGTCTCGGCGCTCGGCTGCGTGCTCCCGGAGAAAGACGATCACAGCCAGGCCGGCGCGCGCGACATCGCGGACCGACTGATCGCGAGCCTCGGCTCGATGCTCACGTACTGGTATCACTACAGCCACGCCGGCAAGCGCATCGACGTGCAGAGCGAGGACGATTCGATCGGCGGCCACTTCCTGCACCTGCTGCACGGCGAGCGCCCTTCGCGCGAGTGGGTGCATGCGATGCACACCTCGCTGATCCTGTACGCCGAGCACGAGTTCAATGCCTCGACGTTCACCGCGCGAGTCATCGCGGGCACCGGCGCCGACATGTATTCGGCGATCTGCGGCGCGATCGGTGCGCTGCGCGGGCCGAAACACGGTGGCGCGAACGAGGTCGCCTTCGATATCCAGCAGCGTTACGAGACCCCCGATGAAGCGGAGCAGGACATTCGCGCGCGCGTCGCGAACAAGGAAGTGATCATTGGCTTCGGCCATCCCGTCTACACCATTTCCGATCCGCGCAACGAGGTCATCAAGAAGGTGGCGCGCGAGCTGGCGGAAGGGAGCGGCGATACCAAGATGTACTCGATCGCCGAGCGGCTGGAAGCCGTGATGAAGCAGGCGAAGAACATGTTCCCGAACCTCGATTGGTACTCGGCCGTGTCCTATAACCAGATGGGCGTGCCGACCGCGATGTTCACGCCGCTGTTCGTCATCGCCCGCACGACCGGCTGGGCCGCGCACGTGATCGAGCAGCGCATCGACGGCAAGATCATCCGGCCGAGCGCCAACTACACGGGACCGGAAAACCTGCAGTTCGTCCCCCTCGACGAGAGAAAGTAAACGCCACGTATGTCGTCACACGATTACAAATCCGCCGAACGCCCCGCGCCCGACAAAGTTCTCACCGATATCGCCGACTACGCGCTGTCCTATCGCGTCGATAGCAAGGCGGCCTACGAGACCGCCTACTACTGCCTCATGGACACGCTCGCCTGCGGCTTTCAGGCGCTGAAGTATCCGGCGTGCACCAAGCTGATGGGGCCGGTCGTTCCCGGTGCGGTGCTGCCCGGCGGCGCGCGCGTGCCAGGTACTTCATACGAGCTCGATCCGGTGCAGGCCGCCTTCAACATCGGCACGATGATCCGCTGGCTCGACTTCAACGACACGTGGCTCGCCGCGGAGTGGGGCCATCCCTCCGACAATCTCGGCGCGATTCTCGCGGTCGCCGACTACCTGTCACGGCGCAACTCCGCGCAGGGCAAGAAAGGGCTGGTCGTTCGCGACGTGCTCACGGCCATGATCAAGGCGCACGAGATCCAGGGCGTCACCGCGATCGAGAACAGCTTCAATCGCGTCGGCCTCGATCACGTCCTGCTGGTGCGTATTGCGTCGACGGCAGTCGCCACGGCGATGCTCGGCGGCACCCGCGATCAGGTGATCAACGCAGTGTCGAACGCGTGGATCGACGGCGGCGCGCTGCGAACCTATCGTCACGCTCCGAACACAGGTTCCCGCAAGAGCTGGGCTGCAGGCGATGCGACCAGCCGCGCTGTGCGCCACGCGCTGATCTCGCTGACCGGCGAGATGGGCTATCCGTCCGCGCTCACGGTGAAGACCTGGGGCTTCCAGGACGTGCTGTTCAAGGGCAAGCCGCTGACCTACAACCAGGGCTTCGGCAGCTACGTGATGGAGAACGTGCTGTTCAAGATTTCGTACCCGGCGGAGTTCCACGCGCAGACGGCGGTCGAAGCAGCGATGACGCTGCACCCGCAGGTCGCCGGCAAGCTCGATCAGATCGACAAGATCGTGATCGAGACGCAGGAGCCGGGCGTTCGCATCATCGACAAGACCGGCAAGCTCGCGAATCCGGCCGACCGCGACCACTGCATCCAGTACATGGTCGCGATCCCGCTGATCTTCGGGCGCCTGACCGCTGCGGACTACGAAGACAGCATCGCGAACGACCCGCGCGTCGACCGCCTGCGCAATGCGATGCAGGTTCGCGAGAACACGCAGTTCACGCAGGAATACTATGCTGCGGACAAGCGCTATATCGGTAACGCAGTGCAGGTATTCTTCCGCGACGGCAGCTCGACGCCGCGCGTCGCAGTCGATTATCCGATCGGCCATCGCAAGCGCCGCGCAGAGGGGATGCCGGTGCTCGTGAAGAAGTTCGAGGCCTCGGTCGCCGCGCACTACACGCCGAAGCAGACCGATTCGATCAAGGCGCTGTTCGCCGACCAGGGGCGGCTCGAGCAGATGCCGGTGCAGGAATTCGTTGCAGGGCTCGTGAAGAACTAACAAGAAACTTCGGCGCTGGGGGCGGGTGGGGGATGTCGGCAACGTTTCGTACGTTGGTGATCGGCGCGAGCGCCGCGAGCCGTGGCCTGCTTGCGCGCCTCATCGAAGGCTCCGACATCGTCATCGACGATGCCATCGAGCCGGACCAGGTGGTGGCGAGCGTGGCGCGTCGCGCGCCGGATCTGTTCGTCATCGACGCGGATCACGATGCGCAGACGCTGACCATGGTCTGCGGCCTGCTCAAAGCGAATCCTGCAACGGTGCTGCTGCCGCTGCTCGCGATCGCGAAGTCGGCGAAGCAGCGCATGCCGGCATTCGAGGCGGGCGTCGATGACTTCCTGACCCACGCGGTGCGGCGCGATGAATTCCTGGTACGAATCCATGCGCTGTTGCGCGTCAGCGCGGCGCGGCGGCAGCTCGCAGCCGAACAGCTCTCGCAGGAAGTGCAGCAGCGTGAGCTGATCCGCGCCGCGTTCCGCCGCTATATCTCGCCGAAGCTCGCCGACAAGATCCTGTCCGATCCGCAACTGCGCGACTTCACTTTCGGTCAAACGCAGGTGCGCGCGCGTGCCGCCGTGATGTTCGCGGACATGCGCGGCTTCACGGCGATCTCCGAAAAGCTGAATCCGGTGGAAGTCGTGGCGCTGCTCAACGAGTTCTTCGCGTTGCTGACAGAGATCACGTTCGAGTACGACGGCACAGTGTTCAACATGGCCGGCGACGGCCTCATGGTCGGTTTCGGCGTGCCGATCGAGCAGGAGGACGGCAGCGCGCGCGCGATTGCAGCCGCCCGGCGCATGCTCGACAGGTTCACGGTGCTCGCGGAGCAATGGCGCGAGCGCTATCAGGTCGAGACCGGACTGGGTATCGGCATCAACGTCGGCGAGGTGATCGCCGGCAACGTCGGCTCCGCGGCGTACATGAACTACACCATCATCGGTGACACGGTGAACGTCGCATCGCGCCTCGGCCAGCGCGCCCGGGCAGGCGAGATGCTGTTCTCGGATGCCGTGAAGCACTCGCTCGATGAGCATGGCGTGACCATCGGCGCGCTCGCGCTGCCTGCGCTGGTGCTGCGCGGGCGCTCCACGCCGATCGACATATTCTGCGTGCCGTCCGTCTCACGGCTCGACTTCCGGCCGGCCTGAGGCTACATTCGGGCCATGTCTCGCTCGCGCACACACCGATTCGCTTTTCGATTTAGCCGCCCCGGCCTGTTCCAGGCGTCGGGCGTCGCGATCGTGCGCAGCTGAGTCTCACCGTTTCCTTCCAGCACCTCGTGTAGTCCGCAACCGCCTGAGCCGGTCCGGGGGTTCGCTTTCGTCCGCTGCCTGCGCAGCGTCCTGAACCCGAACTGCAAGGTGTCTCATGACTACGCAACTTCTCGACCCCGCCTCATACGCCCGCCTGCTAGCTCTGTGCGATCTGACCGATGCCGCGCTGGGTCCGCATGCGATGCAGCTGCTCGTGCAACACGCACTCGAGGCCGTGCGTGCCGGGTCCAATTGTCCCGTCGTCGTGCACCGCGCGCCGCCGCTCGTTCCCGTCACCGACAACTACGACGATCTCGGCTACCCGACGGACGGCGCGTCGCGCGACGCGCGCTACACGCGCTACCTCACGCCGGAGCTGCTGTTGCGGACTCAGACCTCCGCGATGATTCCGCGCGCCCTGCGCATGATCGCGCCGGCGCGCTACGAAGACGTCGTGGTGGCCTGTCCCGGACTGACCTATCGGCGCGATTCGATCGATCGCCTGCACGTCGGTGAGCCGCACCAGCTCGACTTGTGGCGGATCGCGCGGCGCACGCTCACGCGCGACGACCTGGTCGCGACGATCGAGCGAGTCGCGGCAGCGTTGCTGCCCGGAGTGCCGCTGCGACTCGAACCGGCAGTGCATCCGTACACACTCGATGGACTGGAGGTGTACGGAAACGTGCAAGGCCGCTGGGTCGAGATTCTCGAATGCGGTCGCGCGCACCCGCGGATCCTGGCCGCGGCGGGGCTCGGGGAATGCTCGGGACTGGCGATGGGCATGGGGCTCGATCGCATGCTGATGCTGCGCAAAGGCATCGAGGACATTCGCGCGCTGCGCTCGGCCGATCCGCGCATCCAGGCGCAGATGCTCGACCTGGAGCCGTATCGACCCGTGTCCTCACAGCCGCCGATCTACCGCGATCTCTCGGTTGCCGTCGAGGAAGAAACGACTGCGGAAGAGCTGGGCGATCAGGTGCGCTCCAGTCTCGCCGCGGCGAGCGGCGGCATCGAATCGGTCGAAGTCCTGTCCGAGACGTCTTACCTCGAGCTATCGCTCGCGGCGCGCCGCCGTCTTGGCATTTCGCCGCGCCAGAAGAACGTGTTGCTGCGACTGGTCATTCGTGACCTCGAGCGCACACTGACTTCGGCCGAGGCGAACGAGCTGCGCGACGCCGTCTACGGGATTCTGCATCGGGGCAGCGTGAAGACGTGGGCGTCGAAGGAGATGCAGCTATGAGGCGTAAGGCCTGACGAGCTTGAGATCGGCGACGAAGCGCTGGTACGCCGCATCGCGATCCTCATCGGGCACGCGCAGCAGGAACGAGGGATGTACTGTGACGAGCAGATCGGCGTCGAGTGCGCTCTTCGCCTGCGCGCCGGCGATGATGTGCCCGCGATTCTTTTCGATGGCGGTGGCCCGGCCGAAGACGGCGCGGGCGGCGGTCGCGCCGAGCGCGACGATCAGGGCAGGGCGGATGAGCGCCAGCTCGCGCTCGAGCCACTGATGACAGGCGCCGATCTCGAGCTCGCCGGGCTTCTTGTGGATGCGCCGCTTGCCGCGCGGCTCCCATTTGAAGTGCTTGACCGCGTTGGTGACGTAGGTGGTCTTGCGATCGATCGCGGCATCGACGAGCGCGCGGTCCAGGAGCTTGCCGGCCGGGCCGACGAATGGCTGGCCGCTGCGATCTTCCTGGTCGCCGGGTTGTTCTCCGACCAGCACGATGCGTGCGGAGCGCGGTCCGGCGCCGAAGACCGTCTGGGTCGCGTTCTTCCACAAGGGGCAGTCGCGACAGTGCGCCGCCTGCTCAGCGAGCTGGGCAAGCGAGCGGTAGACGTGGACTTCGCGTGGGGCTCGCACCTCTCAAGCAACGGGTGCGTTTGCGCCGCAGTTCCGGCGCGGGGCCGTGCTCATTTATTACGTTTGGGTTTCATCTCGCCGTCGCCGTCGCCGATCTCGTAGTCGTCGAAATCCGACAGCTGCTCGGCGGTCTGGCGCTCTTCGCGAATGCGCTCGAGGCGCCGCCAGGCGGGCTCGCCGGCCTTCACGACAGTCTTCTTGCGCTTGTCGAGGTCGGCGATGAGGTGATCGACGTCGAGGTCGTCCGAGTCGGCGGTGCCGCCGTCGTCTTCTTCCTCGTCGAACTCTTCGGATTCGGGCTTCTCGCTCATCGCAGCTACGGGCTGGCGGAGTTGGCGACTATATAGAAGGTCGCGCGCCGTACCGCAATAGCGACTTCCGGGCCATGCGCGGCGCGTCAGGCAATGAGTTGATTGAGCTGGAAAATCGGCAGCAGCATCGCGAGCACGATCAGCAAGACGAGGCCGCCCATGATCAGGATCATCAGCGGCCCGAGCAGACCGACCACCGCGCTCAGGATCGAATCCATCTCGCGCTCCTGGTTCGTGGCCGCGCGATCGAGCATGGTCTCGAGGTCGCCGCTGGTTTCGCCGGACGAGATGAGGTGGATCATCATCGGCGGAAACATCTTCGAGGCGCCGAGCGAACGCCCGATCGGCGCGCCTTCGCGCACGCGGGCAGCGGCATCCTGAACGGCGTCGCGCATCGGCAGGTTCGTCACGACCTCGCCGGCGATGCGCATCGCTTCCAGCACTGGCACCGCGCTCGATGTCAGAGTGGAGAACGTACGGGCGAAGCGTGCGGTGTTGTTGCCGCGGACGACGCGGCCGATGAGCGGCAGGCGCAGCAGGAACGCGTGGAAGCGCCGGCGTGCCGCCGGGTCGCGCAGCCAGCGGGTGAATCCGAAGATCGCCAGCCCGAGCACGACGATCAGCAGCAGGCCCCAGTTGCGCAGGAAGTCGGAGATCGCGATCAGCGCCTGCGTGAGGAACGGCAGCGCGGCCTTCGAGTTCTCGAACTGCTTGACGATCTTCGGCACCACGAATGTCAGCAGCAGCGCGACGATCGAGACACAGACGACGAACAGCAGCACCGGGTACAGCATCGCTGTCAGCGTGCGGCTGCGCAGCTGCTCGCGACTTTCGGTGTAGTCGGCGAGACGCTCGAGCACGGTGTCCAGGTGACCTGACTGTTCGCCGGCCGAAACCGTCGCGCGATACAGCTCGGGGAACACGGCAGGGAAGTCCGCGAGGCCGTCCGCCATGGCATGGCCTTCCATCACCTTCGCGCGTACACCCATCACGATGCTGCGGACCCGAGGGCGTTCGGTCTGCTCGGAGACGGCCATCAGCGCTTCTTCCAGCGGCAGGCCGGATCGCACCAGGGTTGCTATCTGGCGCGTCAGCAGCGAAAGGTCCGAAGCCGAGATGCCGCGGCGCAGGCTGAATTGTTTGCGCTCGCGCTTGATTTCGGTCTGCAGGACTTCGTTGACGGAGACCGGCAGCAGGCTCTGGTCGCGCAGCATCTGCCGGACGGCGCGCGCGGTGTCGCCTTCGAGAACGCCCTTGCGCTCGCGTCCTGTGGCGTCGACCGCGGTGTATTCGAAAGCGCCCAACTGACTCTGGCCTTAATCCTCGCGCGTGACGCGCAGCACTTCTTCGATCGTCGTCGTGCCGGAGAGAATCTTCGCACGCCCGTCGTCGCGGATGCTGGGCGTCAGCGTGCGCGCATGGCGATCGAGCTCGTGCTCGCCGGCGCCGTCGTGAATCATCGTACGCATCGTGTCGTCGACCAGCACCAGCTCGTAGATGCCGGTGCGGCCCTTGAAGCCTTGGTTCGTGTCGGCGCCCGGGCGGTACACCGTCGGTGACGGCGTGCTGTCCGGCACGTTCAGCAGGCGGCGCTCGTATTCGCCGGCAACGTAAGCCTCTTTGCTCTCGGGGTTGAGCACGCGCACCAGGCGCTGCGCGAGCACACCGATCAGGCTGGATGAGAGCAGGAAAGGCTCGACGCCCATGTCGCGCAATCGTGTGACAGCGCCGACGGCGGTGTTCGTGTGCAAGGTCGAGAGCACGAGGTGGCCGGTCAGCGATGCCTGCACGGCGATGTGCGCCGTTTCCAGGTCGCGGATTTCGCCGATCATCACCACGTCCGGGTCCTGGCGCAGGATGGCGCGCAGGCCGCGCGCGAAGGTCATCTCGACTTTCGTGTTCACCTGCGTCTGGCCGATGCCGTCGATGTAGTACTCGATCGGGTCTTCGACCGTCAGGATGTTGCGGGTGTTGTCGTTGATGCGCTCGAGCGCCGAGTACAGCGTCGTGGTCTTGCCGGAGCCGGTCGGGCCGGTGACCAGGATGATGCCGTGCGGCTTGTGGATCAGCTCGTCCATCTGCTTCTGCGTGCGCGGATCCATGCCGAGCGCGCCGAGCTCGAGGCGGCCCGCCTGCTTGTCGAGCAAACGCAGTACGACGCGCTCGCCGTGGCCGGCGGGAATAGTCGACACACGCACGTCGACCGCGCGGCCGGCGACACGCAGCGAGATGCGGCCGTCCTGCGGCAGGCGCTTCTCGGCGATGTCGAGCTTCGACATGACCTTGATGCGCGAGACGACCAGCGACGCGACCGCTCGCTTCGACTGCAACACTTCGCGCAACACGCCGTCGATGCGGAAGCGCACGACCAGGCGATTCTCGAAGGGCTCGATGTGAATGTCGGACGCGTTGTCCTTCACCGCCTGGGTGAGGATCGCGTTGATCAGCTTGATGATCGGCGCCTGGTCGTCGCTCTCCAGCAGGTCGGACGGCTCGGGCAGGTCCTGGGCAAGGTGGGCGAGATCGGTCTCGTCTTCCATGCCGCTGACCATCTGCTGGGCGACGCTCGTGCCGCCTTCGAATTGCTGGCGCAGCAGCTGCTCGAATGCATCGTTGTCGACGCGGCGCAGCTGCATTGGCAGACCGAGCACGCGCCGGACTTCGGCGATCGCAGCCGGCTGCGCGCCAGCGCGGTAGACAGCCTCGGCGCCATCTGCGCTGGTCTTCTGAACGAGCACGCCATGACGCTTGCAGAACGCGAACGTCAGCAGCTGCGCCCCTGACGGGCGCACAGCGGCCACGGCGGGCGATGCAGATTCAGGGAGCGCACTCATGACGACCTCCGTTCGATGGAGCCCCTACCGGGGCTCTGCGCCGTTCGGCTGCTGCGGAACGGTTTGCGGCTGCGGACGCGGCGGCTCGCTCGGCGGCGGTGCGGCGTCGTCGCGCTGCTCAGGCTGCGGCTGCTCGGGCAGCGGCGTCGTCTGAGCGGGTTTTTCCCTGGTCGGATCCGTGCCCTTGTCGGGCGGCTTCGCGCCGGCCGTCGGATCGGCGTACTTCGACAACTCTTCGATCGGCGGCAGCAGCGGCTGACGCTCGCCCGGCAACAGCGTGACCTTGCCTTTGCGGCGGGCGAGCTGCTGGTTGCGCACGACGTTGTACTTCGCGTTCGTCTCGATCGCCGCGGCGGCGCCGTCGCGCAGGATCGTCGGACGGATGAACAGCATCAGGTTGCGCTTTTCCTTGTTGCCGTTGCGCGTCTTGAACAGCTCGCCGATGAGCGGGATCGAGCCGAGGATCGGCACGCGGTTCTCGCCCTCGCGCGCGGTGTCGGTGATCAGGCCGCCGAGGACGACGACGCCGCCGTCGTCCACGAGCACGGTGGTCGAGACGGTGCGCTTGTTGGTGATGAGGTCGACGGCGCCAGTAACGCCCTGCGCGACGCTGGAGTCTTCCTGCTCGATCTTGAGCATGACCGCGTCGCCTTCGTTGATTTGCGGCGTGATCTTGAGGATCGTGCCGACTTCCTGGCGCTGAATGGTCTGGAACGGATTGACCTGCCCCTGCTGGTTGCCGACGCCCGTGTTGGTGAACGAGCCGGTGAGGAACGGTACCTCCTGCGCGACCTTGATCTCCGCCTCTTCGTTGTCGAGCGTGATGATGGAAGGCGTCTGCAGGATGTTCGTGTTGCTGTCGCCGCGCAGGGCGCGCAACAGCAGCGCGAAGTTGGTTCCCGAATCGAGGAAGCGACCCGCCCCCAGCGTCAGGCCGGTCGGGAGCGCCGTCGGATCGATGTTGTCAGTGCCGCCGGCGATCGCGGCAGCGATGCTGCCGATGCTCGATCCGCCGACGTTCTGGTTGAACGTGCCGATCGGCACGGTGCTGTCGGAATCCGTATTGCCGACCGCCCAGTTCACGCCCAGCTCGGCGGTCTTCTGCTCGGAAATGTCGACCAGGATCGCCTCGACCAGCACCTGCAGGCGGCGGATGTCGAGCTTGTCCACGACCGACATGATCTGACGCATGATCTTCGGCGGTGCGGTAACGACCAGCGCGTTGGTCTGCTTGTCGGCCCAGATGGTCGTGCTGCGATCGGCAGCGGCCTGCGGCGTGGCAGCCTGTCCGGGCGCGCCCGGCGCGCCCTGCGTGATGCCCGTCACCTGTTCCTTGAGCTTGCCGGCGATCTGCTCGGCGTCGGCGTAATTCAGATAGCGCACCCGCGTGTCGCCGCCGGTCTCGAGCGGCGTGTCGAGGTGCGTGACCAGCGTCTTCAGGCGCAGGCGCTGCGCCTTCTCACCGGAGATCAGCACGCTGTTGGTGCGGTCGTCGGCGACCAGGCGCGCGCTCACCGATGCGACTTCAGCCTGCTGGCCCGGCCCCTGGTTCAGCGCGTTGACGACGCGGACGATCTCGGACGCGCTGGCGTTCTCCAGCCGCACGATATCGATCTCTTCGTCGCCTCCCTGATCGATGCGCTGGATGATGCGCATCATGCGGCTCACGTTGCTGGCGCGGTCCGAGATGATCAGCATGTTCGACGGCGGATACGCGACCAGGTGGCCGTACTGCGGAATCAACGGACGCAGCACCGGCACCAGCTGCGCGGCGCTCACGTTGCGCACTGTGATGACCTGCGTGATGAACTCGTCCGAGTTGCCGTTGACGCGATCCGGCAGGTCTTCCTGGCCCGGCAGCTGGCGGGCGTTGGCGTCGGGAATGATCTTGATCGAATTGCCGGCCGGGACCGCGACGAAGCCGTGGACTTGCAGGATCGACAGGAACGTCTCGTAGAACGCGTCCGGCGACATCGGCGTCGAGGACAGGATCGTCACCTGCGCGCGCACGCGCGGATCGACGATGAAGGTCTTGCCCGTGATCTGGCTGACGGCTTCGATGATCTGCGTCAGATCGGCATCGCGGAACGCCGGCGTGATCGTCGTCTGCGGTTGTTGGGCCTGCGCCGGTTGCTGCGCGGGCGCCGCACCCCACGTCAGCGCGCATGCGACTGCGAACGCAGTCAGGCGCGCGCGATGGGCATTGTTCTTGAAGATCGTCATGGACGGTCCTTGCTTGCTTGTCTCGGTGCGGGCCTGTGAGTCATTCCGGATCGGGCGTGAAGGCCGGCGTCTGGATCTGCCGCGGCTGGCTGGTGCGGCCCTGCGGCGGCGAGGTCGAGTCCGGCAGCATGATCTGCGCGGTGTTGAGCGTCAGCTCCTGCGACTGGCCGTTGCGCTCGACAGTAACGCTGACCCGATCGGACGTGCCGATCGTGTTGAAGATCTCCATGCCCCGCTGCGGGTCATCGAGCGGCGTGCCGTTGATCGACAGCACCAGGTCGCCCGGCTGCAGGCCGAGCTTCGCGAACTGTTGCCGGTTGCGTCCCGGGTAAACGCGATAGCCGCGCTGCACGCCGTTGGCGAAAACCGGCTGCGGACGTACGACTTCCGCGAACGCCGTCGGGTTCGTCTCGGCGATGCGGCGGAGGTTGTCGGCGAACTGACCATTGCCGGGCCGCGGCGCGGCTGCCGCGGTGCGCGTGATTGCCAGTCCTGCAGTGCTCGGACGCGGCAGCGACAGCGTCTCGAGCTGGCCGTTGCGATCGAGGATGACGCGATCCAGGTACACGGAGTGCAGTTTCGTTCCGGGCCGCACGACGGCGCCGACGGCGTACACCTTCGCGGATTGCGGCGAGTCGCCGATCACCGCCAGGCCCTTCGCCGGATCGTTCGCGGCGAACACCGCGGACAGGACCAGGTTCATCTGCGTCTCTTTCGCATCTTCCGCCGCGACCGGCTCATCCTGCGCGGTGCCGAAGATGTGGGCGCTCGCGATCGCCTGGACATCGATGCCCTTGCGCGTCGCGGTGGGCGGGGGCGGCGCCATGACCATGGCGGAAGAATCTTCAGGCGCACTGCGCTGGAGCAGCAGCCAGGTCAGTTGTACCAGCTGCCAGGCGATGGCGATGACGAGGACGACGGTCAGCGCCCGCGGCAGGGTCCGTGTGGCGCGATCCAGCCACTGCTGTCCGGACAGCGTCTGTAACTCACGCAGGGTGGCTGAAAAAGACATTTACAGGTGTACGACGTGACTGTGCTTTGCCGAGTGCCAGGCTGACTAACGCATTCGCACCCGCTTCGGGTTGCGGGCGCGCCATGATAAGGAGTCGCGTGAGCCTGTCACAAGAGATTGTTCTCATTAGTGAAAGTTACGTCGCAAAACGACCGCCGCTGACTGCAGGAGGCGACACGTCGCGCGCACCTGAGCGCACCCGCTTAGGCTGCGCTGGCGAACCTCGCAAGCGGGCCCGATGACCGGGTAGGCAGAACCTGCATTTCGTGCGTAACTCACTGCAGCTGCTGTAGTTGCGCGGACCTCGACGCAGCGCACGTTACGAAGGGTGCTGCCTTGTATTGTCTGGATTTCCACCCTATAAAGAGTCCGAATTGAACATGCGTCGACGTTGATGACTGACGAGAGCACACGGCGTGAGCACGAGCTCGTTACCGAAGAGGCCGAGCCCAAGCTCAAGCGACCGCCGCTTTACCAGGTCGTCCTGTTGAACGACGACTACACGCCCATGGAGTTCGTCGTGGATGTGCTGGAGCGCATCTTCAACATGGATCGGACGACGGCGACGCGCGTTATGTTGGAGGTCCATACCCGGGGCAAAGGCGTCTGCGGCGTGTTCACCTTCGAGATTGCCGAGACCAAGGTCGCACAGGTCACGACCTACGCGCGGCAGCATCAGCACCCGCTCCTGTGCACCATGGAAGAGACGTGAAGAGAGCCAGTTAAGTGTTAAGCAGCGAACTCGAAATCTGCCTGAACGAGGCATTCCAGTCGGCGCGCGAGGCGCGCCACGAGTTCATGACGGTCGAGCACCTGCTGCTCGCCATCGTGGACACCCCCAAAGTCCGCGAGATCCTGCGGGCCTGCGGCGCCGACGTCGCACGGCTGCGCAAGGACCTGAAGGACTTCATCGACCAGACGACTCCGCGTCTGAAGGACGATGACGATCGCGAGGTGCAGCCGACGCTGGGCTTCCAGCGCGTCCTGCAGCGCGCCGTGTTCCACGTGCAGTCCAGCGGCAAGAAGGAAGTCACGGCGGCGAACGTCCTGGTCGCGATCTTCAGCGAGAAGCATTCGCACGCGGCCTACCTCCTTTCGATGCAGGACGTGGCCCGGCTCGACGTCGTCAACTACATCTCCCACGGCTTGTCGAAGATCGCCGAGGACCGTCCCGACAAGGACGAGTCGCCGCAGGGCGCCGAGGCCGAGCGCAGCGAGCCGGACGGCGGCACCGCGCTGGAGAAGTTCACGACCAACCTGAACAAGCTGGCGATGGAAGGGCGCATCGATCCGCTGATCGGGCGCCGCATGGAGATCGAGCGCACCGTCGAGATCCTGTGCCGCCGCCGCAAGAACAATCCGCTGTACGTCGGCGAAGCCGGCGTCGGCAAGACCGCGCTCGTCGAAGGCCTGGCGCGCATGATCGTCGAGGACAAGGTGCCGGAAGTGCTGAGCGACAGCACCGTGTACGCCCTCGACATGGGCGCGCTGATCGCCGGCACGAAGTATCGCGGCGATTTCGAGAAGCGCCTGAAGAGCGTGCTTTCCGAGCTGAAGAAGAATCCCGGCTCGATCCTGTTCATCGACGAGATCCACACGGTGATCGGCGCCGGTGCGGCGTCGGGCGGCGTGATGGACGCATCGAACCTGATCAAGCCCGCGCTCGCCAACGGCGAGCTGCGCTGCATCGGCTCGACGACGTACACCGAGTACCGCGGCATCTTCGAGAAAGATCACGCGCTGGCGCGGCGCTTCCAGAAGGTCGACATCACCGAGCCGTCGGTGCCGGAGACCATCGAGATCCTCAAGGGCCTGCGCACGCGTTTCGAGGAACACCATGGCGTGAAATACGCCGACGATGCGCTGGTCGCGGCGGCCGAGCTCGCGGCGCGCCACATCAACGACCGGCAGTTGCCGGACAAGGCGATCGACGTCATCGACGAGGCGGGCGCGCGCCTGCGGCTGAAGCCGGAAGGCGAGCGCGAGGAGATGGTCACGACCCAGATGGTCGAGGACGTGGTGGCGCGCATCGCGCGCATCCCGCCGAAAAACGTCTCGAGCAACGACAAGGACGTGCTGCGCAATCTCGAGCGCAATCTGAAGCTGGTGATCTTCGGCCAGGATCCGGCGATCGAGTCGCTGGCTGCATCGATCAAGATGTCGCGCTCGGGTCTCGGCGATCAGCGCCGGCCGGTCGGCTCGTTCCTGTTCGCCGGTCCCACGGGCGTCGGCAAGACCGAAGTCACGCGGCAACTGGCTATCGCGCTCGGCGTGGAGCTGATTCGCTTCGACATGTCCGAGTACATGGAGCGGCACACAGTGTCGCGCCTGATCGGCGCACCGCCGGGCTACGTCGGCTTCGACCAGGGCGGCTTGCTGACGGAGGCGATCAACAAGCATCCGCATTCGGTGCTGCTGCTCGACGAAGTCGAGAAGGCGCACCCCGACGTCTTCAACCTGCTGCTGCAGGTCATGGACCACGGCACGCTGACCGACAATAACGGCCGCAAGGCCGACTTCCGTCACGTGATCATCGTGATGACGACCAACGCCGGCGCGTTCGAGATGAACCGCCCGTCGATCGGCTTCACGCAGCAGGATCACGCCAGCGACGGCATGGAAGCGATCAAGCGGCTGTTCTCGCCGGAGTTTCGCAACCGCCTCGACGGCATCATCCAGTTCAACGGCCTGGACACGCGCACGATCCAGCGCGTGGTCGACAAGCTGCTGGTCGAAGTGGAAGCGCAACTCGAGCAGAAGGGCGTGCAGCTGCACGTCGACGACGCCGCGCGCGAATGGCTGGCTCGCAAGGGCTACGATCCGAAGATGGGTGCGCGGCCGATGGCGCGCGTGATCCAGGAATCGATCAAGCGGCCGCTGGCGGAAGAGTTGCTGTTCGGTCGCCTTGCGGGTGGCGGACACGCATTCGTCACGCTCGGGGCCGACGACGCGCTGAAAGTCGAAGCTCGCGCGGACAGCGAGCAGGCACTGCTGGAAGGAAGCTAGCGACCGCGGTAGATGATGCGGCCTTTCGTCAGGTCGTACGGCGTGAGCTCGACCGTCACTGCGTCACCGGTGAGGATGCGGATGTAGTTTTTGCGCATCTTTCCCGAGATGTGCGCAATCACCGTGTGACCGTTCGTCAGCTGGACGCGAAAGGTCGTGTTCGGAAGTGTGTCGACCACACGTCCTTCCATCTGAATTGCGTCCTCTTTCGCCATGCACTCTTAAAGGGTTTGCCCGCCTCGCGGCCGGAAAGCGCGCGAATTGTGCATAAAGGGATGGGGCAATGCAACGAACGCAGGGAGCCAGCACGGCGCTCGCGGCGCAGTCCGGCAATCAGGTGACCGGATTGCTGTCAGCGGATACCGGCGTCGCATCCGCCCAACGGCCAGGATCGGCCGCGTCGCCGACGTGGGCAGCGAGCAACTCGATGAAGGCCGGGCGGGGGATCAGCTGGGCGCCGAGGCTCAGCAGGTGCGGGGTCGCCATCTGGCAGTCGATCATCCGGAATCCCCGGGCCGACAGCTCATCGCACAGCCGCTTGAGCGCGATCTTCGAGGCGTCGCGCTCGATGCTGAACATGGATTCGCCGAAGAACACCGCGCCGAGCGCCACGCCGTAGAGCCCGCCGATCAGGCGCTCGCCATCCCAGGTCTCGACCGAGTGCGCGAAGCCGAGCCGGTGGAGCTTGAGGTAGGCGGCGCGCATCTCCGGCGATAGCCAGGTGCCGCCGGGCCGCAGCTCGGTGCTGCCGCACGCGCGAATGACGTCGCGGAAAGCCGTATTCAGCCGCGTCACATATCCGCGGTTGCGCAATGACTTGGCGAGGCTGCGCGAAACGCGCAGCTCGGCCGGAAACAGTACGGCGCGCGGGTCCGGGCACCACCACAGGATCGGCTGACCCCGCGAATACCAGGGAAAGATGCCGCGGCGATAGGCCGCGAGCAGCCGGGGAGGCGACAGGTCACCGCCGGCGGCGAGCAGTCCGTCCGGCTCGCGCAGCGCGCGATCGACCGGCGGAAATGCGTCCGGCGAATCGCGTTCGGAGAGCCAGACGATCGAGCCGCGCATGGTCGTGTGGATCAGGCTCTAGCCTGACTCCCTCTTGAACGGAGTGTGTTCCTGCACCTGCCGCATGTACTCCTCGACGGCCGGCCGCTCCTGGTCCAGGTAGCTGTCGATCGCGCGCCGGAAGCGCGGATCCGCGATCCAGTGCGCCGACCAGGTCTGCTCGGGCTCGAAGCCGCGCGGCACCTTGTGCTCGCCCTGCGTACCAGGCTCGAAGCGCCGCAGCCCCTGCTCGATACAGTACTCGATTCCCTGGTAATAGCACGTCTCGAAATGCAGGCTGTGAAACTCCGCGGCCGCGCCCCAGTAGCGACCGTACAGCGAATCGCCGCCGCGGAAAAAAATCGCCGCCGCGATCGGCGTGCTCTGCAGCTGCGCCAGTTTCACCACCACCGCGCCGGGCAGCGCCGCCGAAACCGTGCGAAAGAACTCGGCATTGAGGTAGTGCTCGTGGCCGCGCACGGCGAAGGTGCCGGCGGAAAATCCGAACACGATGTCCCAGAGCGCCGCGTCCATCTCCTCGCCGGCGAGCGTGCGAAAGGTCACGCCGTTCTCCTGGATCCGCCGCCGCTCGCGCAGCGCCTTCTTGCGCTTCTCCGAGCGGAACGTCGCCATGAAGGCGTCGAAGCTCGCGTAATCGCGGTTGTGCCAGTGGAACTGACAATCCTTGCGCCACAGGTAATCGGGCGAGCCGAGCGCGGCGCGATCCGCATCGCTGACGAAAAGAAGGTGAGCGGAGGACACGCGCTCGGCGCGTGCGTACTCGATCAAGCCTTGCGCGAGGTGCTCGCGTGCGGTCTGTGTTTTCGCGAGCAGGCGAGGACCGACGGCCGGCGTGAACGGCGCCATGCTCACGAGCTTCGGGTAGTAGCGCAGTCCCGCCTGCGCGTAGGCGCGCGCCCAGCTCCAGTCGAAGACGAATTCGCCCCAGGAGTCGCTCTTGCTGTAGAGAGGCAGGGCAGCTTCGATCTCTCCGCCGGCGCCCTGCAGCACCAGGTGGCGCGGCAACCAGCCGGTGCCGGCGCCGACGCAGCCCGTGCGCTCGAGCGCCAGCAGGAACTCATGACGCACGAACGGATTGCCGGCGAGATCGAGCGCATTCCAGTGCTCTGCCGGAATGTCCGAGATCGATTCGACGATGCGCAGGGTCACTTCAGCGCTTGTTCGCCGCGTCGAGCTGGTCCAGATATTTGTCCGCATCGAGAGCTGCCATGCAGCCGGTGCCGGCGGAAGTGATCGCTTGCCTGTAGACATGGTCGGCGACGTCGCCGGCCGCGAAGACGCCGGGCACGCTCGTCTGCGTGGCGTTGCCGCCGATGCCCGACTTGACGATCAGGTACCCGCCCTTCATTTCCAACTGCCCTTCGAAGAGCTGCGTGTTCGGCGCGTGGCCGACCGCGATGAATACGCCGGTGACGTCGAGGTCGCGCGTCGGACCGCCGGCCACGGGTGCGATGCGCACGCCGGTTACGCCGTTCTCGTCACCTAACACTTCCGCCACATTGTGGTTCCACACGATGCTGATCTTGCCGGCATGCTGTTTCTCGAACAGATGATCCTGCAGGATCTTTTCCGAGCGCAGCGTGTCTCGTCTGTGGATCAGCGTGACGTGCGAGGCGATGTTCGACAGGTACAGCGCTTCCTCGACCGCCGTGTTGCCGCCGCCGACCACCGCGACTTTCTGATTCTTGAAGAAGAATCCGTCGCAGGTCGCGCACGCCGACACGCCGCGGCCCCGGTAGTGCGTCTCGGATTCGAGCCCGAGGTATTTGGCAGTCGCGCCGGTTGCGACAATCAGCGCGTCACAGGTGTATTTGCCGCTGTCGCCTTCGAGGTAGAACGGCCGCCGCGACAGATCGACCTTGTTGATGTGATCGTTGATCACCTCGGTGTTGAAGCGCTCGGCGTGCTTGCGCATGCGCTCCATCAGGCCCGGGCCGGTCAGTCCATGCGGATCGCCCGGCCAGTTGTCGACTTCGACGGTTGTCATGAGCTGACCGCCTTCTTCGATTCCCGTGATCAGCACCGGCTTGCGGTTGGCGCGCGCGCCATAAACGGCAGCGGCGTACCCGGCGGGACCGGAGCCCAGGATCACGAGCCGGCAGTGACGGGGGGCGCTCATGTATGGATACTTCCTCGCGAGTCAGGAAAGGGATTAGACAGGCATGGTATGTAAATGAGCGTCGCGCCGCCAAATAGATGTAGTGAATGCCCGTCATCGACGTCACTTGCAATGCGCGGCCAATCTCGTTTGAATATCAAAAAGTTAGTGTGCTTATTTGAGGTTAATTGACTTTGGCGACTTCTGCTGAGGCGCGGGGTGGAGCGCGGCTGGGAGCGATCGTCGTGCGCTCGCTGCGCGAAGGCGCGCTGTGGGTGTTCGGCGCGCTCGCGCTGATAGTGCTGCTGGCCCTCGCGACCTACGACCGCAACGATCCATCGTTCGCCACAACTGGCGAGCCGGGCCCGATCTCCAACGCGATCGGTCCGCTCGGCGCGCACCTGTCCGGACTGCTGATCATGCTGTTCGGCGCGCCGTCGTTCCTGTTCCCGATCATGATCGGACTCGCCGGCTGGCTGCTGTACCAGGATCGCGCCAAGGCCGACGTGCCGTCGCGCGCGACGGTCGCGTTCCGCGCCGTCGGCTTCGTGCTGACACTCCTGACGAGCTGCGGGCTCGCAAGCCTGCACTTCACCGCGGCGCGCTATCCGAGCTCCGCCGGCGGCGTGCTCGGCTCGTTCGTCGGACAAGGACTCGAAGCGGGTCTGAGCTTTCTGGGTGCGACGCTGTTGATGCTCGCGCTATGGCTGGCGGGCGTCTCGCTGTTCGCGGGCGTGTCGTGGAT